>JBBIKH010000102.1:0-12074 GCA_037445575.1 bacterium | reverse complement strand
GAGGACGAGATCGGCGCAATGGGCGCCGTGATCGGCGCCTCGCTGGCTGGAGCCAAGGCGATGACTGCCACCAGCGGCCCAGGCTTTTCCCTCAAGCAGGAGAACATCGGCTATGCGGCTATGGCCGAGGTGCCATGCGTCATCGTCGATGTGCAGCGCGGAGGTCCTAGCACCGGCCTGCCGACGCTCCCCTCGCAGATGGACGTCATGCAGGCCAGGTGGGGCACCCACGGCGACCACGAGATCATCGCCCTCTGCCCGTATAGCGTGCGCGAGACCTTTGACTTGACCGTGCGCGCCTTCAACCTCGCGGAGCGCTACCGGACGCCTGTCATCCTGCTTTTGGACGAAATCGTCGCCCATGTGAATGAGAAGGTGGTCCTCCCTGAGCCGGGCGAGCTGGAAGTATACGAGCGGAGACTCCCCGACTGTCCGCCGGAGGAGTTTCTGCCCTACAAGTTCACCGAGGACGACATTCCGCCCATGGCCACTTTTGGCACCGGGTACCGCTTTCATGTCACCGGCCTGTGCCACGATGAGACCGGCTTTCCTACGAACGATCCGGTGCAGATCGACCGATTGATACGACGACTCAACCGCAAGATCTCGCGCCACCGGGACGATATTGTTCAGGTGGCAGAGGAATACCTTGATGACGCCCAGATAGGCATAGTGGCCTATGGTTCGACGGCGCGTGCCGCCCGCAGAGCGGTCATGCTCGCACGGCAAGAAGGGATCGCCGCTGGCCTGCTGCGGCCGTTGGTGCTTTGGCCCTTCCCGGACAAGGAGGTCCGTGCGCTGGCCGAGAGGGTCAAGTGTATCATCGTGCCAGAGCTCAACATGGGCCAGGTCGCGCACGAGGTGGAATGGGCCGCCTGCTGCAAGGTGCCGGTGCATCGTCTCAACCGCGTGGACGGCGAGCCCATCCCACCGCAGGACATTCTGCGGGTAATCCGAGAGGTGGCAAAGTGATCGACTACAGCAAATACCTTCGCATGAGCAAGTTCCCCCTCATCTGGTGCGCGGGGTGTGGTAACGGCATTGTGTTGAAGAGCATACTGCGCGCCATCGACAAGATCGGGTGGCAGAAAGATGAAGTATGTGTGGTCTCGGGCATCGGTTGTTCCAGCCGCGCGCCCGGGTATATGGATTTCAACACCCTTCACACAACCCATGGCCGTGCCATTGCCTTTGCAACAGGGGTGAAAATGGCCAAGCCGGAACTGCACGTGGTGGTCATCACCGGCGACGGCGACGCCACCGCTATCGGCGGCAACCACTACATCCACGCTGCCAGGCGCAACATTGACCTTACGGTGGTCATTTTCAACAATCATATTTACGGCATGACCGGTGGGCAGGTGTCGCCGACCACCCCGATGCGGATGAAAGCCAGCACTGCCCCGTTTGGCAGCGTGGAGGCGCCCTTCAACATCAGCGGCCTTGCCCAGGCCGCCGGAGCCAGTTTTGTGGCGCGCGGGACGGTCTACCATGTGTTCCAGTTGGACAAGCTCATCGAGCGGGCCCTGCTTAAGCGCGGCTTCTCGGTAGTGGAGGTGCTCACCCCGTGTCCCACTGCCTACGGACGGCGCAACCGCCTCGGCGACGGCGCGGACATGATCCGCTGGCAGAAGGAGCACACCATCAGCATCCAGGAGGCGGCAAAGCTCACCCCTGAGCAGCTTGGCGACAAGATTGTAACTGGAGTCTTTGTGGATGAAGACCGCCCGGAGTACGTCGCGACCTACCTGCAGCTGGTGGAAAGCCTGAAGGCCAAGGCGGCTCAGCAGTAGGGAAGACAACGCTCCACTTGGGGCAAGAGAGGAGGTAGCAGTATGGGTTTCCGTTATGAAGTCCGTCTGAGCGGGGAAGGCGGGCAGGGACTCGTCCTCGCCGGAAAGATCCTCGCTGAGGCGGCAGCAATTTACGATGACAAGAATGCTACGCAGAGTCAGTCCTATGGGCCTGAGGCCCGCGGTGGGGCCAGCCGCTCCGAAGTGATTATCGCCGACGAAGAGATCGACTATCCAAAGGCAACGCGCCTCAACCTCCTGCTTGCGCTCACGCAGGAGGCGTGCGACAAATACGTCAAAGACCTTTTGGACGATGGCATCCTGCTTGTGGACGCAGAGGCGGTCGAGCGAGTGCCGCAGGGGAAGTTCAAAGTCTATCGCGTTCCCATGGTGGCGATCGCCGAGCGCGCCACCGGACGGGGGCTGGTGGCCAACATCGTGGCCCTGGGCATCATCACCGAACTCACCAACGTGGTCAGCAAGGGAGCTATGGAGGCAGCCATCCGTGCCCGGGTGCCGAAGGGCACCGAGGAACTCAACCTCAAGGCCTTTCACGTGGGGCTCGAGGAGGGCAGGAAGCTCAAGGAACAGTGAACGACGCGGTGGTGTACGTCAACCAGGTCGCAGCATGGAGTACGGGCATGGAACGGACTTTGGCCATTTTGAAGCCGGACTGTGTTGAGAAGCATTTGATCGGTAACGCGATTGCCGCCATTGAGGGTGCAGGGTTCCGCCTGGTGGGTATGAAGCTGACCCGCCTGTCCCGCGCTGCCGCGGAGGAATTCTATGCGGTACATCGCGGCAAACCCTTTTTTGCGGAGCTGGTGGAGTACATGACCTCCGGCCCTTGTGTGCCATTGGTACTGGAGGCTCCTGAGGCCGTGGAGAAGTTTCGTGCCCTCATAGGCCCCACAGACCCGCTCAAGGCACCAAAGGGCACCCTCCGCGGTGACTATGGCGAGAGCATCCGGCGGAACTTTGTGCATGGTTCCGACTCGCCCCAAAATGCTGCTCGGGAAATCAGCTTCTTCTTCAGTGGCGATGAGCTCCTCCGAGTCGACAGTGCCTGCTGAAGACGCCTCATAAGCCCAGACAGTGAATTGCATTCATTTCTTGCTCGTCGATGCGCTCATCCAGAGCAGGGTGTAGTGCATTGACAATCAAAGTGTTAGCAGTACGCCCAGGAAGCCCCAGAGGCTCGGCTGGGAAATTTGTGCTTGACAATGAGGGCGATTATTGGTAAATTTGCAGGCAAATTTTTCGGGGTAACGTGATGAAGATCTACATTGGCGATCTGGACGAAGCGGTCAGGGCGGTGGAACTGGAGTCCACCAGCGAGGTTCTCGACCTGGAGCAGTACACCCCCTACCGTGGCACAGTGAGCGTCCGTGGTGGCGTCAACAAGATTGGCAGCGAGGTATACGTGCGGGTGCGGGTGAGCGGGCGTGCGCTGGCCACCTGCGATCGCTGCCTAAGCCCATTTGAGCGCGTGTTCGCCGAGGATTGCCTGTGGATCTTCACCCAGGAGCCTGAGCTACATGAACAGGACCAGGAGGATGTCTACCCTCTGGCCCGAGGGCAGATGGAGATCGACATCGCGCGCGAGGTGCGCGAGACGCTGATCGTGATCTTGCCCATCAAGATGCTCTGCTCGGAGGAGTGTAAGGGGTTGTGTCCCCGTTGCGGGGCCAACTTGAACTTTGAGACCTGCACCTGCAGTTTTGAGGAAATTGATCCCCGGTGGGCGAAGTTGGCCAAATTCCGCGGTGTGCAGGAATAGCAGAAAGGAAGTTGGAAGCGAATGCCACTACCAAAGAGACGTCATTCCCGCTCGCGTAGAGACAAGCGCCGCACGCATTGGAAGGCAGCGGTGCCAACGGTTGCCAAGTGTGCCAACTGCGGGGAACCGAAGTTGCCGCATCGCGCCTGTCCGAGCTGTGGCTATTATCGCGGCCGTTCGGTGTTCCTGCCGCGTGAGGTCTAAGAACAGGCCTTGCTGAGGCTGCGCTATGCCAGAGGGCAGGACGGTGCGAGTGGCTCTCGACGCCATGGGCGGAGATAACGCCCCGGGCGACGTCGTCCACGGTGGCGTCGAGGCAGCGCGTGTCGCGCGCGGCGAGTATGAAATTGTGCTGGTGGGCGATCGGGCCCAAATCCAGCATGAACTGGCGCGGCACTTTCGCACTGCGGAACTGCCCTTGACCATTCACCACGCGTCCCAGCGCGTGGAGATGGGCGAGCAGCCGGCGGCAGCCCTGCGCGCCAAACCGGACGCCTCCATTGCTGTGGCGATGCGTTTGCATCGCCAAGGGGCGGTGGACGCCGTGGTCACCGTGGGCAACACAGGAGCTGCCATGGCGGCAGCCATATGGGGGTTAGGCCGGCTGCCAGGAGTTGCTCGCCCGGCCCTCGGTGCCCTGCTGCCCCGCCTGGATGGCGCCACCCTGCTGTTGGACGTCGGGGCCAATGTGGATTGCCGACCTCGCCACCTGCTGCAATTCGCGCTGATGGGGTCGATTTTCTACCGGCACGTGCTGGGCCACCCTGAGCCACGAGTGGCGTTGCTGAGCGTGGGCGAAGAGGATAGCAAAGGCAATGCGGCTACTGTCGCCGCCCACCGCCTGCTGCGCAGCAGTCAGCTCAACTTCGTCGGCAACGTCGAAGGAGGCGAGGTGCTCAAAGGCGAAGCAGAAGTGGTGGTCTGCGACGGTTTCGTGGGCAACATTCTGGTCAAATTTGCCGAGAGCGTTGATCGCCTCTACCGGACCATCCTGCGTCGCAAGATTGGCAGACATGTGGTGCGTCAGTTCGGCGCCTTCTTGCTGCAACCAACCTTTGAAGGTCTGCGCAAGATATTCGACTACCAGGAATACGGTGGCGCGCCCCTATTGGGAGTCGACGGCGTGTGCATTGTCGGTCACGGCCGCTCCACGCCCCGCGCCGTCAAGAACGCTGTGCGCGAAGCTGTAAGAATGGTGCGCGAAGGAGTGAATCAACACATCGCTGCAGAACTGCTGCAACTGTCAGGAGAACGAGTTGGCTAGGCAACCGCATTCCATGATCACGGGCACGGGGATGTGTGTTCCAGACCGGATTCTCACCAATGCCGATCTGGAGAAACTCGTCGACACTTCCGATGAGTGGATCAAGGAGCGCACCGGCATGGAGGTGCGCCACATTGTCGAGGAGGGGGTATTCACCTCCGACTTGGCTGCCGAGGCAGCCCGCCGGGCCTTGGACGATGGCGGATTATCCCCTGAGCAGCTGGATGTGATCATTGTCGGCACCGTCACCGGTGACATAGGCTTTCCCTCGACGGCGTGCTTTGTGCAGCAGAAACTTGGTGCGACCAACGCTGCTGCCTTCGATATAGCCGCCGCCTGCTCCGGCTTTCTCTACGGGCTATCCTTGGGCGATGCCCTCATCGGCAGCGGCCAGGCACAGAGGGTGTTGGTGATTGGCGCCGAGACCCTGTCGTTGATCACCGATTATGAGGACCGCGCCACGTGCGTGCTTTTTGGTGATGGTGCCGGGGCGGCAATATTGGAGCCGGCGCGCGAAGGGCGAGGCATATTGGGCACCTACATGAAGAGCGACGGCCGCCTACACCATCTGCTTTATATGCCCGGCGGCGGCGTCAAACATCGACCATCACCGGAGACCATTGCCCAGCGCATGTTCTTCATCAAGATGGAAGGCAGGGAAGTCTTCAAATATGCCGTCACCGCCATGGGTGACGCCGCCGAGGTGATCCTGACCAACACCGGGTTGACAAGCGACCAGGTCAAGCTCCTCATCCCTCACCAGGCCAACCGGCGGATTATGGATGCCACCGCCAAGCGGGTGGGTATTCCTCAGGAACGGCTCTACGTCAATGTCGATCAATACGGCAACACCTCTGCGGCGAGCATCCCCATTGCGTTGGACGAGGCCCGGAGGTCGGGGCGCATCAAGGAAGGCGATGTGGTGGTGATGGTGGCCTTCGGTGCGGGATTCACTTGGGCGTCGGCAGCTGTGCGGATGTGACAGCAGCCTCAGCCTGCAACGAATCGCGGGGAGGGATACCGTATGAACCGTCGTATTGTGGTGGGCGCGCTCGTGGTGCTGCTATCCATCACCCTGCAGTGCGCCAGCTCGCGCATTGCCGTGCCGGTGACCAAACCTGCACAGGTGGACATTACCGGCATCAAAAGCATCGCGATTGTGGACTTTGCCGGGCCGGAGAATTCGGGCGCCATCGCCAGCAGTATGCTCACCTCCCGCCTCTTCGAGAGCAAGTTCTTTCAGCTGGTTGAGCGGGAACGCGTGATGCAGATCCTCGAGGAGCACAAGCTGGCCATGGCGGGGGTGGTCGACGCGGCCACCGCCAAGGAAGTGGGACGCCTGTTGGGGGTCGATGCGCTCATCTTTGGGGAGGTCACTGCCTACTCGCTTGAGCCCGACCAGGTGGGCACGGAAAAAGTTGAACGTAAGGTGGGGACCGGGCAGTACCGCACCGTGCGCCGGGGCAACAAAGAGGTGCGCGAGGAGATCATGAAGACCGTCCTCGTGGACCAGGAGTATCGCATCCGCCGGGGCGCAGTGGGAGTTACCTTCCGCATGGTCAAAGTGGAAACGGGCGAACTGCTGGCGGTCAAGTCCAACACCAAGTCCTATGACAGCGGCAAAGTGGTAGCCGGACGGGGCACCTTGAAGCCCAGAGAGCAGATACTGAAAGACCTGCTGGGGGAGGTGGTAGAGGAGTTTGCCCGGCAGATTGCCCCGTACGTGGTGGTGGAGCGCCGGCCCATCGAAAAGGGCAAGGGGATGATGACCGTCGGCAGGAAGTACGCGCAGCGGGGACTGTGGGCAGAGGCCCGCGACGCCTTCGCCCAGGCGGTCGCCAACGAGCCACGGAATGCCGCAGCCCACTACAATCTTGGGCTGGCAATGGAGGTGCTCGGCGACTGGGACAAAGCCGAAGCGGAATACCAGCGTGCCATCAAGCTGCAGGCTAAGGACATGTACCTTGACGCTCTGGCAAGGGTGCGCACGGCCCGGCAGGAAGCAGCAAGGCTGCGCAAACAGATCGAACGGCAATGAGCGCGGTGGCATTCCAGTTCCCTGGTCAGGCTTCACAGTACGTGGGGATGGCCCACGACTTGTACGAGGCCTATCCCCTCGCGCGGGAGCTTTTCGCGCAGGCGCAGGAGATCCTTGGCTTCGATCTGGCGGACGTCTGCTTCAATGGGCCTGAAGAGAGGCTGAAGCAGACGGCCATCACCCAGCCGGCCATCTTCGTGCATTCGGCCATCGTCGATGCACTGTTGCGCGAGCGCGGCGTAGTGCCGGACATGGCTGCCGGGCACAGCCTTGGCGAATACTCGGCGCTGGTAGCCGCCGGGGCAATGAGCTTCGCCCAGGCGCTGCGCGTTGTCAAAGAGCGGGGGCGGCTCATGCAGGAGGCCGGGACCATTGCTCCGGGCACGATGGCGGCCATCATCGGGCTGGACGAGCCCACGGTTGCCGAGCTCTGCGCTGAGGCCGGCGACGCGGGCATAGTCCAACCGGCTAATTACAACTGCCCCGGGCAAATCGTGGTCTCGGGCGCCAGGGCGGCAGTGGCA
Organism: bacterium; assembly: GCA_037445575.1. Lineage (GTDB taxonomy): Bacteria > Zhuqueibacterota > Zhuqueibacteria > JANLFK01 > Oleimicrobiaceae > Oleimicrobium. The sequence goes on along the minus strand of JBBIKH010000102.1, from coordinate 4,675 downwards.
CGAGCCATGGAGCTGGCACGGGCGCGGGGCGCCAAGCGCACCGTGGAGCTGGTGGTGAGTGGAGCTTTCCACTCCCCGCTCATGGACCACGCTCGCGCGCGTATGGGTGACGTGCTGGAAGCGGCGGAGATCAGCGACGCCCGCATCCCCGTCTACGCCAACGTCACCGCGCGGCCAGTGCAGAAAGCGGCAGAGATTCGGAAGCTTCTGTGGGAACAGCTGTCAAAGCCCGTGTTGTGGCAGATGACTATCCAAAACATGATTGCCGATGGCGCCACCGTCTTCTACGAAGTCGGCCCCGGCAGCGTTCTCACTGGCCTCCTCAAGAGGATCAACAAAGAAGTCCCTGGGCGCACAGTAGGGACACGTGAGGAACTCGACCAGCTCTGAGGCGCAAGGAGGAACCGTGGCCATCTTGGAAGGCAAAGTTGCAGCGGTCACCGGCGCAGGGCGCGGCATAGGTAGAAGCATAGCCTTGACACTCGCCAGGGAAGGGTGCCACGTGGCTGTTGCCGATATCGATGAGGAGAGTGCCACCAGAACGGCGCAGGAGATCATGGCCACGGGCAGGAAGGCCTTGGCCCTGCGTACTGATGTGGCTGCCTCGGAACAGGCGGAACAACTGATCGCAGCATGTGTGGAGCGCCTGGGTGGCCTCGATATCCTGGTCAACAACGCCGGCATCGCCCGCGACGACCTTCTGCTGCGCATGAAGGAAAGCGATTGGGATCAGGTGATTGCCGTCAACCTAAAAGGGGCCTTTAACTGTCTGAAGGCGGCAGCCAAGGTGATGATCAAGCAGCGCAGCGGCCGGATCATCAACATCAGCTCGGTCATCGGCCTGATCGGCAATGTGGGGCAGGCGAACTATGCAGCCTCCAAGGCAGGGTTGATCGGCTTGACCAAGTCGGCGGCGCGCGAGTTGGCCGGCCGGGGCATCACGGTGAATGCCGTGGCCCCAGGCTTCATCGAGACCGAAATGACTAAGGGTCTCCCGGAGAGTGTGCGGCAGTCGTATCTGAACGTAATTCCCCTGCGTCGCGTCGGCCAGCCGGAGGAAGTGGCCGAGGTGGTGGTCTTCTTGGCCTCCCCTGCAGCCGCCTATATCACAGGCCAAGTGATCCAGGTGGACGGCGGCATGGTGATGTAACACGATCGACGTTTTGAGCATAAACGACGGCCAATCAGTAAAGGCGTGTCACGAGAGAGGAGGTGTGAATCATGGCCCTTGACCCGAAGGTGAAGGAGCGGGTAAAAGAGATCATCGTCGACCAGCTGGGTGTGGATGCCAACGAGGTCACCGAGGCGGCGTCCTTTATCGATGATCTCGGCGCCGATTCCTTGGACACGGTGGAGCTCATCATGGCCTTCGAGGAGGAGTTCGACATCGAAATCCCCGATGAAGAGGCCGAGAAGCTGACCACGGTGGGCAAGGCGTTGGAGTACTTGGACAAGAAGCTGGCCGAGAAGAAGTAATCTCGCCAACTCAGTCCCGTCTTCGGACGGGACTTTTCTCGTCATTTCGACCACCGAGCATGCCCCCGGGGTGCGGCTACCTCGGTGGCTTATTTGTGGGAATGAGCGGGGGTCTGTGCCCAGGAACCAAGCGTGAGGTGGTGCATGGACAAGCGACGCGTAGTCGTCACTGGCATGGGAGTAATAACTCCCGTGGGCTTGACTCTGGACGAGTACTGGCAGGCACTCGTCTCCGGAACCAGTGGCGTTGACTATGTCACCTATTTCGACACCAGCGAGTTCGACACCAAGTTCGCGGCCTGGGTCAAGAACTTTGACCCGGAGAAGTTCATCGACCGCAAGGAAGCAAGGCGCATGGACCGATTCACCCAGTTTGCGGTCGCCTGCTCCGACCTGGCGCTGCAGGACGCGGGGCTCGACCTTAGCTGCGAGGATCGCACGCGCATCGGCGTGGTGTTGGGCTCTGGGGTCGGCGGTATGGACACCTTCGAACACGAGTACAAGGTGCTTTTCGACAAGGGGCCGCAGCGCATCAGCCCGTTTTTCATTCCAATGATGATTGCCGATATTGCCCCAGGGTACGTGTCCATTCGCCACGGACTGAAGGGGCCAAACTATTCGACCGTCTCGGCGTGCGCCTCAAGCTCCCACGCCATTGGGGACGCCTATCGCCTGGTGGCCTACGGCGACGCCGACGTGATGGTGACCGGTGGCTCTGAGGCGTCGTGCACGAGGATGGGATTTGCAGGCTTTAATGCTATGCGGGCGCTGTCCACGCGGAACGACAACCCCAAGGCAGCCAGCCGTCCTTTTGACCTGCACCGCGACGGCTTCGTGATGGGCGAAGGCGCAGCGGTGGTGGTGCTCGAGGAGCTTGGGCATGCCCTCCGCCGCAACGCCAAGATCTACGCGGAGGTAGTGGGTGTCGGCTTTACCGCTGATGCTTATCACATCACCGCCCCGGATCAAGACGGCGATGGCGCCGCTCGCGCCATGCGCCTGGCAATGGCAGAGGCAGGCGTCCGCCCGGAAGAGGTGGACTATATCAACGCCCACGGCACCTCCACGCCATACAATGACCGCACCGAAACGCTGGCAATCAAAGCCGCCCTCGGCGAGCATGCCTACAAGGTGGCAATTAGCTCCACCAAGTCCATGATCGGCCACCTTCTAGGGGCATCGGGTGCCGCCGAGTTCGTCGCTACGGTGCTCACTATCGTGCACCAGACCATTCATCCCACGATCAACCTGGAAGTGCCTGACCCGGACTGCGACTTGGACTACACGCCCCTCCGCGCTCGTCCCAGCGAGGTGAACGTAGCCCTGAGCAACTCCTTTGGCTTTGGTGGGCACAACGTCTGCATTGCGCTGAGGAGGTACCAGTAGCCTTGTCAGTGTTGTCCCTGCTGCAGAGACTTGGCCTCTGGCCTCACCGCGCGAAATCGGCTGCCGCACAGGGCCTCTGGCGAAAACTGGGGTACCGCTTCAAGAACCCCGAGTACCTTACCAAGGCCCTCAAGCACCGCTCGTACCTTGCGGAAAGCGGCGAGCCTCGCTACGAGGCCAATGAACGGTTGGAACTCTTGGGGGATGCGGTGCTCGCGCTGGTGGTGGTGGAGCATCTCTACTCTCGCTACCCGCGGCGTCCGGAGGGGGAGCTGACGGTGATGAAGTCGTTGGCGTTGAGCCGGGCGGTGCTTGCCCATGTGGCGCGCAGCCTCCAGATGGGGGACTATCTCCTCCTCAGCGAGCAGGAACGGAAAGCTGGGGGAGCGAACCGCCCCTCTATTCTCGCCGATGCCATGGAGGCAGTGATCGGGGCGGTCTACCTGGACGGTGGACTGGAAGAGGCACGCAAGGTTATCCACCGCCTGCTTCTTTCCCGTCTGCCCAGCATCCTTGGGCGCGAGGAGAACCAAAACTATAAGAGCCTCCTATTAGAGTATTGCCAGCGAGAGCGGCTGCCAACGCCCACCTATCGCGTGCAACGCGAAGATGGCCCAGAGCACGACAAGGTCTTTACCGTGGCGGTCAACATTGGCAACCGGCAATATGGTACCGGACAGGGGCGGAGCAAGAAGGCGGCCGAACAGAAGGCGGCGCGCGGTGCGCTGGTCAAGCTGAACGTGATCTGATGCAGAGGAGCGGAGCCCAATGGACTATTTCCTGAGCGAAGAGCAGAAGATGCTGCGGGAGATGGCGCGCACGGTGGCCGAGGAGAAGATCAGGCCCGTGGCGGCCAAGCACGACCAAACAGGTGAATTCCCCTGGGAGATCGTCAAGATCTTGGCCGACATGGACTTTTTCCGAGTGTGGATCGAAGAGAAGTACGGCGGCATGGGAGGGGGAGTGCTCGACCTGGTGCTGGTGACCGAAGAGCTCTCGCGAGCCTGCGGAGGAATTGCCCTGGCCCTTGCCGGCACGGCCCTCGGCGCCTTTCCCATTCTCATCGCCGGCAATGAGGAACAAAAGGCTCGCTACCTGCCGCGCCTGGCCAGCGGCGAAGCTTTGGCAGCCTTCGGCTTGACCGAGCCCGAAGCCGGCTCCGACGCAGAAGCCATTAGGACAACGGCGCGCCGTGATGGCGACTCCTACGTGCTCAACGGCACCAAGCACTTTATCACCAACGGCGGGGTGGCCAAGATCTACACGGTCATCGCGATGACCGACCCTGCGCGCGGCGGAAGGGGTGCCTCTGCCTTTATCGTCGAGGAGGGAATGCCGGGCTTCTCCTACGGCAAGAAGGAAGACAAGATGGGCATTCGCGCCTCAGCTACCTGCGAGCTCATCTTCGAAGACTGTCGTGTGCCAAAGGAGAATCTCCTCGGCAAAGAGGGGCACGGTTTCATTATCGCCATGAAAACGCTGGACAAGTCCCGGCCGGGAGTGGCAGCTCAAGCTTTGGGCATCGCCCAAGGGGCATTCGACTTGGCCGTCAGCTATGCGCGCCAGCGGCACCAGTTCGGCCAGCCCATCATTGCCTTCCAGGCAGTGCAGCACATGCTGGCGGACATGGCCACGCAGATCGAAGCCGCCCGCGCCCTTATCTACAGCGTGGCGCGCTATATCGACTCCGGCGCCACGGACATCGCTAAGGTGTCGGCAATGACGAAGGTCTTTGCCTCGGATGTGGCCATGCGGGTCACCACCGACGCGGTGCAGATCTTCGGCGGCTACGGCTACATGCGTGAATATCCCA
>JBBIKH010000101.1:0-12118 GCA_037445575.1 bacterium | reverse complement strand
CAACGTGCTGGTCGTGGTGGTGGTGGCCCTTTTGGCGCTGTGGGTGGCGGACTTTTTTTGGCCTGAAAGGGCGGCGAGGTGGTTCGGAGTGGGCTCCGGCGTGGCCATCTGCGGCATCGGCGTCTGGTTGCTGGTGGCGCGAATCAAAGGGATGCGGAAGCTGAGGCCGGGGTCCCTTACCCGGAGTGAGGTGGAGCGCCCCACACCGAAGCTCCAAGAAGCAATCGAAGCTCGCTTTTCCGAAGGGCATGCACATCACCACAAGCACCACCGGGACCACGCTTTGCCTCTTGTGGCACCTCGTGATTGGCGCAGCACCCTCTCCTTGGGCTTTTCGAGCGGCATCGTGCCCTGCCCAAAGGCTATGGTCATTTTGCTCTTGGCCATCTCCATGCACCGGATACCTCTGGGCTTGGCGATCGTCAGCAGTTTCAGCGCCGGGATGGCCTTGGCGCTTATGCTGCTGGGATTGGTGCTGGTGAGAGCCTCTTCCCTGGTGCACGAACGGTTGGAAGCGCGAGGAACAGCGGCCTTGGCCGTGTTGGGTGCCGTGGTGGTGATTGCCCTGGGCGCTTTTGTGGCGATTCGCGCCCTGAATGCAGGCTGAGTACTTCCCGTTCCTTGGGATGGGCCCGTGGCGAAGGGAACTTAGCCGCCAGATCAGCAAGAGGTAGTTGTGGGCCACGGGAGGATGCCGGGTCCGATCGAATGCGGAGGGCAGGTGAAAGTAGCAAAGAGCCCAAAGCTGCTATGGGCGGTCGCTGTGTTAGTAACCTGGACTGCGTCCACCTCTGGCCAGTGGATCTATTTCCGCAACTTTGTCCGTCATGCCGACGGGCAGTTCTGTCGCCACCAACCGCCTGAAGCCAGTTTCAGTGTGTTCCTCAATGGGGATGAATCCCGCATCTTGCTGGAGAGTGCTCCCCGCTGGGACACGGGGGGCGATCCCAATATCGACGGAAGGGGCACCTTTGGCGTGGAGCTGGGCAACTTTTCGCCTGCGGTGGCGGTGGGGGACTGCGTGTTTGTCCGTTTCTGCTGTGAGGCAACAGGGGAACAAGGTGTGCTTGCCGAGCGGATAGAGGCTATCCCCTGGTATCGGTGGTTTTCCACCTTGGTCCTCGCCAAGATGCAGATGCCAGCGCGCCCACGCGGGCTGGAGCTTCGCAAGAACGAGCGCGGGCAGCGCGAGCTGAGCTGGCAGCCGCAGGCGAACGTCAGCTATGCGGTGTACCGGCGTGCCCTCTTGGACACCGTCGCCGGAGGCAAGGCGCGCATGCAATACGTGCTGGTCGCGGACAACCTGCAAGAGAGCAGCTTCACCGATTCCTCCACTGCACCAGGAGCAGCGTACGGCTACGTGGTGTTTGCGCGCTCTGCCGCAGGGGTGATGAGCCCGCACAGCGAGGAGGTGAACGAACTCGTCCCCGGTGCCGACCTCGATGTGGGATGGATAAGCCGCCTGCCGCGCCTCAACTACGTGTGGGGAAGTACTTCGCCAGCGGTTGAGGGATGGCCCCGTCCGGGTGAGGAGGTAACCTGGCGCGTACATGTCCGCAATTGGACCCCAGAGGACGTGCCTGCGGTCTCCTACCTCTGGCTTCTCGATGGCCAGGAATTGCAACGGGGGACCATCGACCTGCCGGCCTCCGCGATGGTCACCGTGGACTGTCCCTGGTCGTGGACCTTTGATCGCCACGAACTTACCTTCATCATCGACCCAGACAATGCCTTTCTCGAGGAAGAGGAGGGCAACAACAACCTTTCGGTCTACACCAATGCCATTACCGTAGGATTCTATGTTGAGCGCAGTCTGTACGAGTACTTCCACAGCTACCAGAAGGAGCTGGGGGTTCATGCCAACTCCTGGGAGGACTGGGCGCAGCGCCATGTGCGGCGCTGGAATCAGATGTTCGCCTCGGCCACCTATCCTGAGACCCCTGAGGGGGTTCTGGACCGCATCCGCATCGACCACATCACGGTTGTGCCGGATGGGAGTCTACCTCTGGCCGGCGGTCTGGCCACCAACACGCCCAACCTCCAAGACAGAAGCGTGGATCTGCAATGGGGGTTTCCTGCCGCGTTGGTGACAAGCGGCTTCTACGCCAATCACCGGAGCGTGAGTGACAACAACCCCTTCTACTTTGAGGGCTCTCTTCTTCACGAACTGGGGCATGCGCGCTACTTGATCGACCTGTACGGCTTCAACGTGCACGACAACGGGCGCGGGAGCACGGTCGGCATAAAGGAGGGCGGCCAGCTCATCGTGGGCACCGCCTTCATGCCTCTGGTGGGTGGAGACGCGGTTCACTACACCCCGTACAAAGGCCTGATGAACGGGGAATACACCTGGATTGACCGCTACAGTGCCGTGGCGTTGAACCTCATTGCTGGCCACCGGGCCACCAAGGGAAACTACAATGCCCCCGAGAACATCGGCACATTCATGCAAGATCTGCCCTTCGACAACTGCCTGACGGTCACAGATGAGTATGGGGTTCCTTTGGCCGGGGCGCAGGTGTCCATTTACCGCGCCACCGGGCAGCCAGGGGTGTGGTATGGCAAGTACTTTGATGATACGCCGGACCTGCTGCTCTTCGCCGATGACCTCGGCCAGGTCTACCTCGGCCGCTGCCCGTTCTCTGCCAGCGGGGTGATCGTGCACGACTATGGCTTTTCCAATGCGGTGGCGATTGTGCGCGTGGCGCAGGGCGAGCGGGTGGAGTCGACGGACTTTAACATGGAATACTGGCGGGGTCACATAGAGGTGGGGCGCTACGAGCTGCGCGTGCGCTTGATCCCAAAGTCGAGCGTGGGAACAGCTCAATCCGACAGGCCCCAGACCGAGTGTGCTCTCGGCGTCGCCTTCCCCAATCCCTTCAACGAGACTACCGCGCTTTTCTATAGCACCGCATTGGAGGGGCCGACTGAGCTGGCCATTTTCGACTTGCAAGGGAGGCTGGTGAGTACTTTGGTTGACACACACCTCCCTGCGGGGAGCTATCGAGCTGTGTGGGACGGGAGGGACCAGCATGGGGTGCCGGTGCCATCGGGGGTCTATTGGTGTCGGCTCAAGAACGGCTCCCTTGTGCGTCGGCAGCAGGTGACGCTGGTGCGATAGTATGGAGGCAATGGAGGCATTTGTGCGTCGGTACAGGGCAGTAGTGCTCGTAGCGGCAACGTCTGCCGGTGCAACCGTATGGGCTTGGGCGCAACGCGAGCTATCGTGCCTGTCCGTTACCGGTCAAGACCCATTGTTCACCACCTACGCCGCGCCCCCGGCGCGCTCCCAATTTGTTCTTGATGAAGGATACCAACTCAAGTTTTCAGATCGAGAAGGAGGCGTGGAGTTCGTCACCGACAACGGCGGCACACTGGGGCTCGCCTTCAGAGTGGGGGATGGGGTGCGGCACCTGGTGCGCGATTTTTCGGAAATGCCGGTGATCACTGCCTCGTACAGCGATCTGGTGCGTTTCCGGATGCGACCGTTCCCAGAGCTCGAGGTGGAGGTTTTTTTCCAGGTGTACAGCTCCCGGATCGCCATCCAGGAGGTGGTGCTCACCAACCTGGGGGATAGCGCGCAGCTGGTGGACACGTACGCCTTTCTCTATCACCCCCAAGGTCTTGCTGATCCTGTGGCTTTGGGCGATGGGCGGGGCTTGGTGTGCGCTCACGAAGAACCGCCTGATTGGTGGACAACTGCTCACGGTGTCCCGCACTGTCGGTATGTGACTGACCTTTTTCTCATGGACAGGCCGGCACAAGGGTTCGGTGGCTACGCTGAGTTGGGGAATCCTCCTGCGCCGATGGTGGCGCGGCCCCTCAATGCAGCGGGCTACAGTGTGGAGTGGGGCACGGTGCTCCATGCCGACGGTACGCCGTGCCTGCATCAGCCGCCGCTTGTGCAGCAGCTGGTCACGCGAAGCAACTGCCGCGTCCAGATCCTTACCGAGGATGCCCCGAAATGGGGCGATCCGGAGCCCAATATCCCAGGAAACGGCTTCCAGGGGTGCGAATTGGGGAACTTTCAAAGTCCGCCCATTGCGGTGGGCGATACGGTGCTGGTGGTGGTCACCTGTGCCGCTACGGGCGAGCAAGGCGTGGGGAGAGGGGTGGTGCACGAGCTGCCGGCGCCCTCGGGGGTGCGGGTAGACGTCCAGCTTGCACCTACGCCTATCCCGCCTGCGCCAGGGGATGTGCGCGTCCATTTTGCCGCCAATCACCAAGCAGCGGTGGTGACATGGCAGCCTGCCCCTGGCTACCGGTACAATCTTTACCGTCGAACCTCGGGACGCCCTGGGTGCTACGACTTGCTCGGGGAGAACCTCAGCGATCCCGGCTATCTCGATCTGAGTCTTGACCCGGACAGTAGTTGCCGATACATCCTTGTTGCTCGCGATGCGGGCGGGAACTGGGGTTGGCGCTCCACCGAGGTAGGCCGACCCGCGCCAAGCTCTTTCTTTGCGGACACCCGCAACCGTTACCTCTCCGGTCTCATCGCCTCTGAGTGCCAGGTGCTGGCCATGCAGGGCTCGGTGTCCCTCCAGCCAGGGGAAACTAGCCGCATGCGCCTCATCCGCGCGGTCATTGAGCGCGGCGGAAACGTGGACAGCCTGGTGCGCGCATGCCAGCCACTCTTCAGTTACGATATGGAGCTGGCGCAGCGTGAGGATGAAGAGGCATACGGGCGCATTCCACGCTTGCCTTCTCTTAGCCGCGATTTTTCCCTCATGTACTGGAGCGCCTTCTCCATGATGCGCCAGTGCATGATGCCCCCCGAGGGTGAGTGCTCGTTTAACTACTACCTTTTCTCTCGGGAACCCACCTGGGGATGGGGGCACGGCGGCCAGGTGTTCCATGAGAGTCTGGCGATGCTTGCTTATGCCTACATGGATCCGGAGGGCGCCCAGAATTCGCACCGGGTTTTCGCTGAGCGTATGAACAGCCGCAGCGAGTGGCCAGATGGCTACATCCCCTACCGGGTCGGCCCCTACCTGAACGAAACGCTTTACTGGGCCAATGAGTACTCCTCCTCAGCTCCCTGGTTCAATTGGGAGGCGTGGGAGATCTTCCAGGTGACCCGCGATACGTCCTTCGTTCGGGACCTGTATCACTACGGAGTAAAGTTCCACGATTTCTGGCTGCGCGAACGGGACGATGACCGGGACGGGCTCTGCGAGTGGGGCGGCGACGCCTTTTTGGAGTCTGTGAGAGACTACAACGTCATCTGGCACCTACTAGGCGGCTACTCAGACCCGCATAACGCCAACAAGGTCGAGGCTTTGGATCTCAACTGCGAGCTGGTGATGGAGGAAAGGGCCCTCGCACGCATGGCCGCTGTCCTGGGTCGAAGCGACGAGGCCGCGTACTGGGACCGGCTTGCGCAGAGCCGCGCCGATGCCATCAATGCCCTGATGTGGGACCCTGAAACGCGGTTCTACTACCACGTGGACAAGGAGCACCACACCTTCACCTACCGGGAGCCGGGCGACTTGCGCCGCAAAGAGATCATCGGCTTTTTGCCCTTGTGGGCAGGTGTTGCCAACCAGGTCCAGGCCCGCTACCTTGCGGCGGAAATCGAGAACCCCCTGACCTTTGGCCGCCCTTACGGAGCGCCATTACTCGCCCATGATGACCCCTACGATGGCTACGACGCGCACTCGGTCTACCCTGAGTGGGACTACTTGGTGTTCCGGGGCCTGCTGCTGTACGGCTTTTACGACCAGGCCCATGCCCTGGCCGAGCGGGTCTGCGCAGGCGTAATCGAGACTCTGCGCAATTATCATGACTTCTACGAGTCCTACCATTGCGATGCACCTCGTCCGTCGGATTCGTGGTTGCACACCTACATTTGGACGGGGGTGGTGGCGCGCATGCTTCTTGACCTTGCGGAGCTCGGGCTGGCGATTGAAGAACCGACGCACCAGCAGGTGCCGTCTCTGGCGGTTGGGGTATTTCCAAACCCATGCAATGCCCACACATCCGTCGTGTTCAGCATTAAGAAGGAAGGACCCGTGCGGTTGAGCCTTTACAACGTCGCCGGGCAGGAAGTCCGGCGGCTTGTAGACGAACACTTGCCGCCAGGTGTTCACCGGACGGAGTGGGACGGGACGGACGGAAGCAACGCCGCCAGTTCGGGCCTCTACCTCTTGGTGCTCGTGGCCGACGGGCAAACCATGCACAAGAAGGTGGTGCTGATCAGATAGGCTGGGCCCGTCGCGACGGCCAGCGTGGTCAAGAGCCATGCAGGTCTCTGTGGTGGCGACGGAAGGTAAAAGGAGGGTAAGAGATGCGTGTTCTGGTAGGGCTATCGATGGTGTGCGCAATGGCCTGCAGCCTACTGGCTGCACCCAGCGACGGACATGCAGCGGGTCGGGTGCCAAAGCCGCCCTACGTCGTACCCGTGGTAGTCGTTAGCTACTTCCCCGTGACAGGGGACTCTATCGACGTGGCAGTGACCGGGGATTGGGGGCGCAGCCTGGCCCTTACGCGTGCCAAAACCGATAGTCTTACTGCCAGGATTGCACAGGTCCTGGAGGAGGGGTCTCGTTTCCGCGTTTACAAGAACCCGGCTGCAAAGCCGAGCTTGAAGTACATCATCGTGCACAAGTACGAATTCCTGGAACCGCTGCCGCTACGCTTCAAGCCTGGACACGCTCTCCCGGTGCCGGACTACTACGCCGTGGTGCAGCGCATCGATGCGAAGTCTTGGGTGGAGAAGAAAGGCGTGAAGGAGATCTGGCTGTGGGCTTACCACGGCGGGAAATTGGACCTGTGGGAATCCAACATGGCAGGTCCCTTTGGCGATGTGAGCAACAGTGATCGTGATCCCACCGATTTGCCAACCTTTGCCAAGACCTACACCCTGTATCACTACAACTACCAGCGGGGCCTGTCAGAGGCGATCGAGGACCACATGCACCAGATCGAGGCCGTGCTCAACTTTGTCGATGGCCGTGACACCACCCCTGAGGATGAGTGGCCAAACTTGCTCTTTTGGGGCAAATTCGTGGGGAGCGACAAGACGCACAAGATCGTCCGGCCGGGGTGCGGCTGGGCCCACTATCCGCCCAACGGCGAGCGGGACTATGACTGGAATAACCCTCGCATGGTGTGGACAGACTTGGAGGATTGGCGCCCTGACGGCACCGGTCAGCGTACCCAGATGAACTGCGAGCGCTGGAACTGTAACAGCCTTGACTGGTTCCTCTTGTGGATGCAAAGTCTGCCGGGGGCAGACAATGGCCTGGTCTACGAAGGAAGACCGCTTACGAACTGGTGGATTTTCATCGGCGACTTTGACGCCGCAATGAAGAACGAACTCAAATTGGTGCAGTAAAGCAACCTTTCCAAGGAGAAGTAGCTCGATGCGTACTTTGCTGTGCAGACGTGCGGCGGCAGCGACTGCCATTGTGGCGGTGTTGCTGGCCCAAGGAGTGGTCCAGGGGCAAATCACCCAGGTGCAAGCTCTGGACGTCGTGACAGGAGTCAACTCCGGTGCCATTGTTGTCTCTACCGTGCCGGAGCTGGTGATGGGCTCTTGGGACAGGATGTTCGACGGAAACGGCCTTACAAGCGCCGGCGTGCAAAACTCCTCCACGCTGGCGGTCACTCTCCTTCTGGACAGCGGCCTCGCGCTCAAGGGGAGCAAGGTGTTTTTCTGGATGAAAGGGGAATGGACCCTGGAGGCCGCTGCGCGGGAGGAGGAGCTGAGCAGCCGCACCGGTTCCTACCGGCTGCTGGTGGATCGGCGCCCGTGCGAGTTCTTCGCCTGGGATTCAGCCGGTGTGTCAGCTGAGGGAGTGCAGGCGATTCGGCTGACCGGACACAATACGCAGAGCGACAGCAACTACGTCCTCCTGGGCGAGTGGGTGCTCTACACCGGTCAGACGCTTGTCGCCTTGAGGATCGTCCCCTCAGACTTTAGAATGGTGCCAGGTACAAGCCTTCAGCTTTCGGTGAAGACCGTTGATAGCGAGGGCAGACTGCTGCCGTACCTTTTCCCGGCCCCGCCGGCATGGAGCACAAGCAATCCGGACGTTGCCCACGTTGGGGAGATGGGGGATATCCACGCCGTAGGGCTCGGGAGCGCAGACATTTCGGCTGTGGCCAACACATTGCGGGGCAACGCCCGGGTGACAGTGGTGGAGGATTTCGTCTCGGAAAAAGTGGCTCCCATGACATTGCCCGTCGCAGTGGTCCTGCAGGACCAGATCATTGATAAGACGAACAAGAGGCGCATTCATCAGGTGCGCGGCTGGGCAGATCCTTTGGTGCTCGTCTATCAGCTTGTGGAAGAGTTCTACCAGTGCAGCGACGGGGTGATCCAGTACCAGATTGTGGAGATTCACGACGATGTGCAGTGTTTCTCCCGCTTGGACGGCGAGTTCATGAGCCTTGACACTCTTGCCTATTTCTTTGGACCTGGCGGCAGACTCTACGGCCGCACCACGCCCGGCACCCTCCAGTACATGGCGGAGATCGAAGACCGCGTCAAGTTCGACTATCGGGCCATGATCGACTATCATCAGTTCGACCAGAAGCGAAATGAGGGGAGAATAACCGAAGTCTGGGTCTACACCTTCCCCTTCGGCGGCATGTATGAATCCCAACTGGTCGGCCCAGGCGCGTTCTGGTACAATTCGCCTCCCATGGACCATCCCGGTTTGCGGCGACTCTTGCCGGTGATGGGGTGGAACTATGAGCGGGGCATCGCCGAAGCCTTGGAGAGCTATGGCCATCGCTCAGAGAGCGCCCTCTCCCATGCGTATGGCAGGTGGGACCCACGGGCGACCACTCCCAACAATTGGGAGATCTTTACCTCGATTGACAAGGATAAACCTGGGAAGGCCCACGTGGGCAACATCCACTACCCTCCCAACGGCATGAGCGACTATGATTTCGGCAACCACCGGTATGTGACCTGTTACGCCGACAACTGGAAACGGTACCCGATTCTCCTTGACCAGACGCGGGTCCTCAACTGTTCGGAATGGGGTTGTTCTCACCTCGGATACATGCGTTGGTGGTACAGCCACCTGCCCCGGTTTGTTGGTGTGACCGACGGTATTCTCAACAACTGGTGGCACTACATCGTTGACTTTGAGGGTGCGGTAGAGGAGGCAGCGCGACAGAGCACCGGCATTGAGCGAGAAGGCCGCGGCAGCATGCTCCCAAAGCAGTTTTTCCTTGAGCAGAACTACCCGAATCCTTTCAATCCTCGCACCATGATCCAGTTTGCACTCCCTCGAGCCGAAAGGGTGCGGCTGCGGGTGTACGATGTCTTGGGAAGAGAGGTGTGCGTGCTGGCCGACGAGGTGCGACCAGCAGGAGTGCACATGGTGCCGCTTGACGGGACACGTCTGTCTTCCGGCGTCTATTTCTACGAGCTCGTTGCAGGGAGGGACAGAGCGGTGCGCAAGTGCCTCCTCTTGCACTGAGCGGCTGATCAGGGCGCCGGGTTCGGTGTTCTACCTCCCATTGCCGAACCCTTCGCTGCCAGAAGCTGCCAGCAGCATGCGCGGTGCCGGGAGGTTGGCTCATCCTACCGGCCATTGCCCCGTGGAGCTAGTTGGACCGCGCTGAGCACCTCTCATGAGCCCATCATTGGGGTGCGTTGCCCGCGTGGACCGAGCAGGCACCTTACTGCCATGGCGGCCCAGGACACTTCGACCAGCGATCAGCAGGTTTTTTCGCGTTCAGGACGATGCCATTGGGGATCAGGGGGGAAAGGGACAAGCTAGCGGTGAGCGTAGTGAGGAGGCCTGTAGGGTAAGCGTTTCCCTCCTTGGGCTAGTCCGCAGGAGGTCCGCCTCGTCACCCTGGCAGAAGCATCGAGGTGCGCAAGCGCGAGGCAGGTTTTGCGAAAGCTGGGGGGTGTCGGCAACAACAGGAGTTGCCTCTCGCTGGGTTCAAGGTGTGCCCCGTTTCGGGCGCCACACATAGGTGCACATGATCCGGCTGGAGCCGAACAGGGTGCCGTGCAGGAGCGCACTCTGGCGATAATCGATGGCAGCATAGAGGCAATTGGGCACACCACATATGGATCGCTCCGCTGCGGCCTGGCGAACCCTTCGTGTGGCAACGGTTTCGGCAGAGCAGCACCTTTGCCCGCTGCGCTGCGCTGTCCTGCTGATGGCCTAAGAGCCAGTGGGGCCCGCAATTGTCCCGCGCCGGGCCGTCGGCGGAGAGAAGGTTGAAGGGGAGAGCTGGGCATCTTGAGTCAAGAGCGGCTTCTTGGCGGGGCCTCACCGAGCAACCCCAGCAGCAGCGGAATCTATGAATGCACTCGTGGCAGAGAGCGAGGAGAGTGCCAGAATGGCAGCATTTCCCTCGAGTTTCGTGTGGGGAGCGGCAGCAGCAAGCTACCAGATTGAAGGCGCCACTGATGCGGATGGTAAAGGCCCTTTGGTGTGGGACATATTCTGTCGCCAGCCAGGAAAGATTTGGCAAGGGAATACGGGTGACGTCGCGTGTGACCATTACCACCGCTACCGCGAAGATGTCCGCCTGATGAAAGAGCTGGGCTTGCAGGCCTACCGCTTTTCCATTTCTTGGCCACGCGTGCTTCCCCAGGGTGTGGGCGCGCGAAACGAGCGCGGCCTGGCTTTCTACGATAGGCTGGTGGATCTCCTGCTGGAGTATGATATTCAACCATGGGTTACCCTTTTCCATTGGGACTACCCACACGAGCTCTTTCGGCGGGGAGGCTGGTTGCACCGCGACAGCAGCAACTGGTTTGCTGAATACGCCCGGGTGGTAGTGGACAGGCTCTCCGACCTTGTGGGGTGGTGGCTAACGCAGAATGAACCCCAGTGCTACATTGGCCTTGGTCATCTGACCGGCGAACACGCTCCGGGCCTGAGGCTTGCTCTTGCCGACGTGTTGCAGGCCGCGCACAATTCGCTGCTGGCGCATGGCAAGGCGGTGCAGGTGATCCGCAGTCGCGCAAAACGCAAGCCCGCCGTGGGAGCGGCGCTAGTCGGCGTGATTCGAATGCCTGCCACCGAAGCGCCTGAGGACGTCGCCGCGGCTAGGGAGGCGACGTTCGCCGTGACGGAGTGGAACTGCGCTAATAATACCTGGTTCGCTGATCCCATGCTCTTGGGCAGGTACCCCGAAGACGGCCTGGGGCTTTTCGCGGACGCATTGCCTGAGATCCGCCCTGAGGACATGGACACGATTTGCCAGCCTTTGGACTTTTACGGAGTCAACATCTATTTCGGAGAGGTGGTGCGGGCACGTGGTGAGGGAGAATGGGAACGATTGCCGCTACCGGTGGGACTTCCGTTGACCACCATGGAATGGCCGGTCACCCCCGAGGCACTCTACTGGGGGCCGCGGTTTCTCTATGAGAGGTACGGCCTCCCCATCGCCGTCACCGAGAACGGCATGGCCAACTGCGACTGGGTAAGCAGCGACGGGCGCTCCACGACCCGCAACGCATCGATTTCCTGAGCCGCTATCTTTCTGCCTTCGCGCGAGCCATGGCGGAGGGTGTGCCTGGTATTGCCTATTTTGTATGGTCTATCATGGACAACTTCGAGTGGGCGCAAGGATACAAGCAGCGTTTAGGACTGCTCTACGTTGACTATCAGACGCAGGCGCGGATCGTCAAGGACTCCGGTTACTGGTACAGGGAGGTGATAGCGTCCTCAGGCCAGGCGCTTGTGTTTCGGGATCAAGTCGCCTAGGCCATCGGGCTGGCGGGCTCCTGGGCGGTCCCCCTTCGCGGTGCGAGCGCATTGCCCTGGTCCTTTGATGGTTGCAAGGTATGGGCAAAGTCTCCGAGCGTCTCGGTTGATCTGCCGGCTGCAGAAAGGCGCTGGTCTTCCGGGGTCTCCGGCCGCAGGCCCCGGGGCGGCTGTTGGCGCTACTGTGTTCTGCGAAGGGTATGGCCAGGTTGGGGGAACCGCGAGGGGCACGTTGGACAATGACGACTGCCTCTGGCAGTTGGTGGAATGACGGAAGACTTCTGGGCGTCGGGAGACTGCCCTGTGCTGGCCTGGCGATCCCGATGTTTCTCGATCCCGGGAACAATTCCGTGCGGGGACTCATATAGCTTTCTGCCGGGCGAACTGCTATGGCTGGGGCGGGCTCTGCTAAATGCCCCATATGC
>JBBIKH010000100.1:0-12226 GCA_037445575.1 bacterium | reverse complement strand
GTGTCCTCCGTCGAGATGGGCGTGCATCGCCACAAGCTGGAACAGGTCATCCGTGAATCCGAGAGGCGGTTCCGGGCGATAGTGGACAGCGCCAACGATGCGGTGATCATCGCCGACGACAAGGGTGACATTGTCTTCTGCAACCGGGCGGCCACGCAGCTGTTTGGCTACAGCGTGTCGGAGTTGATGGGCAGGCCCCTCACCGTGCTCATGCCGGAGCGCCTGCGAGCCAAGTTCCAGGTCATGTTTTGCCAGGGTGTCACCCACCATCAGCAGGCCATAGCGGGGGTCACCACCGCCTCGGTGGGGCTGCGCAAGGACGGCACCGAATTCCCGGCCGAACACACCTTGGCCTCCTGGTCGATGGGCGGACGCCCCTTCTTCAGCGCCACAGTTCGCGACCTGAGCCAGCAGAAAAAGGACCAGGAGACGATTCGCCGCAAGGAGTTGGTGCTCAGTTTGATTATCAACTCCACGCGCGACGCCATGGTCGCTGTGGACCGCCACGGGAAGATCAAGATCTTCAACCCCGCAGCAGAGACCCTGTTCGGCCGCACCCGTGAGCAGATGGTGGACGGCAAAGTCAATGCGCTCTTTAGTCAGAACTGCATGAAGTTAGTGCGGGACTGTTTTGCGGGAATGGCCAGCGCCGAGGGCAACCAGATCATGGAGCTTGATGCCCTGCGCCAAGGGGGTGAAGTGGTGCCGGTGGAGCTCTCCTTGTCCAAGGTCGCCATGAACGGCGACAGCGTAGTGCTAATGCACATCCGCGATATTTCCGCCCGCAAGGAGGCCGAACAGCAGCTCCGCCAGAGCGAGGAGCGCTATCGCCAGATGAGCGAGAGCCTGCCGGTGGTGGTATACGGTGCCCTACCCGACGAGGCAGGCACCATGCTCTTCATCTCCCCCAAGGTCAAGGAGCTCACCGGCTACACCAGCGAAGAGTTCATTGCCGACCCGGAGCTCTGGTGGCGGCTCATCGATGCGGCTGATCGTGACTGGGTGCGTGGGCAGCGGCATGTGCAGGGCACGCGCGGTTTTCAACTGGAATACCGGATTGTGGACCGGGAGGGTACCCGCAAATGGATTCGCGATTGCGCGGTTGCCGTATGCGATGCCCGGGGGCAGGTGGTCACGGTCAGCGGATACCTAGAGGACATCAGCCAACGGCAGAAGGTGGCGCGGAGGCTCAGGCGGGCGAACCGGGCGCTGCGCGTGCTGCGCGAAGCAGGCAAGATCCGCCTCAGTGCACGCGACCAGCACGAGCTCCTCAACCGCATCTGCACCGCCTTGGTCAATGTGGGCGGCTACCGCTTGGCCTGGGTGGGGGTGGCTGAGCAGGGGCGGGGCAAGAAAGTGCTTCCAGTTGCCCACGCCGGTTTGGAGGAGGGGTACCTTGAGGGGTTGCGCATCACCTGGGCCAATACGCCGCGGGGCCGTGGCCCGACCGGCACCGCTATCCGCACCGGGAAAGCGGTGGTGTGCAGCGCCATTGCCACTGACCCCCGCTTTGCACCTTGGCGCCGGGAGGCGGTGCGCCGCGGGTACGGCTCGTCAGCAGCCATCCCCATCCACCTTGACGGGCAGGTATTCGGCGCCCTGAACGTCTACGCCGAAGAAGCCGACGCGTTCGACGCTGCCGAAGTGGCACTCTTGACCGACCTGGCCGCAGACATCGGAGCAGCACTGGCCGCCCTCCGTACCTCCGCGGACCGGGAGGCGCTGCTCAAGAGGGGAAAGGACTTTTTCGAGCGCTCGCAGGCCCTGCTTCGTGAGGATGACAGCAGCGTGGAATCCGAAGCCGCAGGTGGCCAGCTCGAAGTACACAACGCTGCTGTCTCATCCGTGATGGCGAAGGGAACGCCCGGGGAAGAAGGGGCGTTTGTGACCGCTGGCGCCGTACCAACTGGGTATAGACGTCGCCGGCACGCCCTTAAGCGCGGAGCCGGGCAGGAGCACAAGGGCACTAGCGTGACCGAAACGGCTGGTCGCAAGGTGCCCGGTGACCTCTGGCAAGACCAGGAGGTGATGGTCCTGATCAGGCGCAATACCTCACAGCTGAAGGAAGAAAAGGCACGGCGTGAGCTGGCGGAAGAGGGTTCCCGCCTGTTGGTCGACAACGCCCACGAGGCCATCGTCGTGGTGCAGGAAGACTTGATCGCTTATGCCAACGCCAAGCTCGGCCAGATTACCGGCTATGCGCCCGAAGAGCTGGTCGGCATGCGGTTCACCGAGTTTATCCATCCCGAGGACTGCGAGGCGGTACTGGACGAATATCGCAAGCGCCTACATGGCGAAGCGGCGACCGGTTTTGCCAGACTGAGGATCGTCAACCGGGCCGGAGAAACACGCTGGGTGGAGTGCACAGCCGTGAACTTCACGTGGGCCGGGAACCCCGCCATTTTGGTTTTCCTCAACGACGTCACTCAGCGCCACGAAGCGGAGCTGGCGCTGGTGCGAGAGCGGGACTTGCTCTATGCGCTGATGGACAACGTGCCGGACTATGTTTTCTTCAAAGACACTCACTCCCGCTTTGTGCGCCTGAACCGCGCCTGCACGGAGGCCTTGGGCATCAGCCATCCGCGCGAGGCGCTGGGCAAGACCGATTTCGACTTCTTTCCTCCGGAAGATGCGCAGCGCTTCTTCGAGGAGGAACAGCAAGTAATGCGCACCGGTAGGCCCATGATCGGCAGGGTGGGGCCCACTCCTTTGCCCGACGGCAGGGTGCAGTGGCGCTCTGAGACAAAGGTGCCCATCCGCGACAAGGAGGGGAACGTGGTCGGCCTGGTGGGGGTCTCCCGCGATGTAACCGAGATCCTGGCAAAGGAACAGGAATTGCGCGAAAGCCAGGAGAAGTATCGCGACCTCACCGAGCGCCTCCGCGACGGCATCGTCGTCATCCACGAAGGGGTGGTCAAATATGCCAACCGGGCGGTGGCCGACATGTGGGGCGGCACCGTGGAGGAGCTCTTAGGCACACCTTTCTCCCGCTACGTCGTGCCGGAGGAGCTGCCCAAGCTAGCCGATCGCTACGAACGCCGGATGCGCGGCGAGCAGGTCCCCCCGCTCGTCGAGACTATTCTTATGGACAGAGCGGGCAGGCGGCTCGAGGTGGAGCTCAACGCCGGATTGGTTCTCTACGAAGGCAAGCCTGCTGACCTGGTGGTGGTGCGGGACATCACCGCGCGTCGGCAGGCGGAGCGGGCCCTGCGCGAGAGCGAAGAGCGCTATCAGGCGTTCATGAATGCCAGCACAGACATGGTATTTCTCAAAGATGCCGAGTTCCGTTACCTGATGGTGAATGCGGCCATGGCCGCCTTCTACGGACTTCCCCAGGAGCAGGTGGTGGGCAAGACGGACTTTGAACTGATGCCCGAGGAGCCGGCCCAGCGCTGTCGGGCCACCGACCTCCAGGCCCTGGAGCAGGGCTGCGCTGTGGTGAACGAAGAGGTGGTGGGAGAGAAGATATTTGAGACCACCAAGTTTCCGGTGACCGATGGGGGACAACAAGCGGTCGGCGGCATCATCCGCGACGTGACCGAACGCAGGCGGCAAGAGCAAGAGCTCAGGGAGGCTCTGTCGCTCCTCCAGGCTACCCTGGATGCAACCGCCGACGGCATTTTGGTGGTGGACCGCGAAGGCAAAGTCAGCAGCTACAACCGCAAGTTCTTGGAGATGTGGCGCATCCCGGAAGAGCTGGCTGCGACGCGCGACGACGACCGCCTGCTGGCCTTTGTGCTCGACCAACTGGAAGAACCGGAGCAGTTTCTGCACAAGGTGCGCGCGCTCTATGCCGACCCGGAGGCGGAGAGTTTTGACATCCTGGAGTTCAAAGACGGCAGGGTGTTTGAACGATATTCCCGGCCGCAGCGCCTGGGAGAGGAGGTCACGGGGCGGGTGTGGAGCTTCCGGGACGTGACCCAGCGCGTCGCGGCGGAGCGGCAGCTGCGCGAGCAGGAGCACCAGGTGCGCGCCCTCGTGGACGCCGCCTTGGATGGAGTGGTCATGCTGGATCAGGACGGCAATGTTACCCTCTGGAACCAAGCAGCCGCCCGCATCTTCGGCTACGCGGCCGAGGAGATCCTCGGGCGGAACCTGCACGAGGTTGTGGTCCCCGAGGAGCTCAGAGACCAGCACGCCACTGCCTTCGCCCACTTCCGTCAGTCAGGGACGGGGGCGGCCATCGGCAGGACGTTAGAGCTCGAAGCGCTGCGCAAGGATGGTGGCCAGGTGCCCATTGAGCTCTCGCTGTCGGCAGTGCAACTGAAAGGCTCCTGGCATGCGATCGGCATCGTGCGCGACATCAGCCAGCGCAAGGCCATGGAAGCGGCCTTGCGAGAAAGCGAGGAGCGCTATCGCGCCCTGTTCGACCGCTCCATGGACTGTGTTTTCTTGCATGACTTTGCAGGAAACTTTATCGATGCGAATCCAGCTACACTAAGGCTGTTCGGCTACGAGCGGGATGAAGTGCCCTCGATGTCATTTTCCGATGTGCTTACTCCTGACCAGTTGTATCGTGCGCATCAAGTCTTGCAGGAGCTCAAGCAAACCGGGGTGCAGCAGTCCGTCACCGAATTCCGGGTGCGGCGCAAGGACGGTACATTTGTGGACATCGAGACCACATCGTCAGTTATTCTCCGGGACGCCAAGCCGTACGCCGTCCAGGGCATCGCCCGCGACATCACCCAGCGGAAGAAAATGGAAGAGGAGCTCAGGCACGGCTATCAGACGTTGAGCTTGCTCAACGAGCTTCTCAACTTGTCGCTTTCCCCCTCCCCTTTGGCCGAGCTGCTGCAGCAGGCGTTGGCGAGCCTGCTGACGGCGCCCTGGTTCTCGGTGGAAGGCAAGGGGGCCATCTTTCTGGTGAGTGAGGATGCGCAGGTGTTGGAGATGACAGCCCAGCTGGGGATGGGCGCGGCAGTGCAGGCCACCTGCGCCCGGGTGCCAATTGGTCGCTGCCTGTGCGGGCGGGTCGCCGAGAAGGGAGAGCTCCTCCTTGCCGAGGGGCTGGACGAGCGGCATGAGGTGTGCTGTGAGGGAATGCCTCGCCACAGCCACTACTGCGTGCCGATCGAGGCCGGTGGGCGCGTGCTGGGGGTGCTGAACCTCTACGTGCAAGAGGGGCACACACCACAGCCGGCGGAAGCAAACTTTTTGCAGGCAGTGGCCGACGTCTTGGCAGGCATCATCGAGCGTCGCCGGGCAGAGGAGCGCGTAAGGGCCGCGCTGGAGGAAAAGACCGTGTTGCTCAAGGAGATCCACCATCGCGTCAAGAACAACATGCAGGTGATCTCCAGCATGCTGCGGCTGCAGGCGGGCTACCTCAGCGACCCGCAGGCGTTGGAGGTGTTTCAGGAGTGCCAGAACCGGGTGCGCTCCATGGCCCTCATCCACGAAAGCCTGTACCAGTCGGGCAACCTGGCGCGGGTGGGGATCGCCGACTATGTGCGCAGGTTGGGGTCGCAGCTCTTGCAAACCTATCGGCACCAGGAGCAGGCAGTGGAGCTGCAGCTGGACGTAGACGACGTCTACCTGGGGGTGGATACCGCCATTCCCTGCGGGCTGATCCTCAACGAGCTCATCACGAACAGCCTGCGGCACGCTTTCCCAGACGGGAGAGAAGGCGTGGTGGGCGTTGGTCTCCATCGGGACAACGGCCGCTACGTCATGTACGTACGGGACACCGGCGTTGGCCTGCCCCCTGACTTCGACCTAAGCTCCTGCAGCAGCCTTGGCCTCCAGCTGGTGCATACGCTGGTGGGACAGCTGGAAGGGGACCTGGCCATAGAGACCGGTGGACAAGGGACGACGTTCCGCATCGCCTTCGCGGAGGTAAATTGACAGCAGATCGGATGGCGGAAAGAGGGCGCGGAAACAGCATGAGCGTTCGGGTCGCCCAGGTGCAGTGGACGGCGGCGGGTGCAGAGCTCGCACGCAGGCGGGCTCGGCCATGGCCCCCAATGCCAACGCGGCCTGCGCACGGTAGCGGTGAGGGTAGCAAACGAGGGACGGCACAAGGAATGTGGCTCCACTTACTTCGCGCATCGTTCCTGAAGCAGGACCACGAGACCGGTGAGGATAAGCTTCTCCAGCACAGGTGAAGGTAGCGCAACGGGACGACTTCCACAGGGTTCATCGGTGCAGGTGAGGTGACCGAGATGAAGCGTGAAAGCGTACTGGTGTCAGAGACTCGTTTTCCAAGAGAGGGATGGAGGCGCACGCTCCGCCAATTGCGGCCGGTGTTGGATGCGTTGCCAGTGGCCGTGGCGGTGGCGCACCGGAGGCGCATAGTCCATGTTAACCCAATGTGCCAGCAATTGTTCAACAACGGGGCGCCAGAGGGCAGTTGGAGAGGAAAGCACCTGCGGCAGGTGCTGCACCCAAGCGACTGGCCTCGTGTGGAGCAATGGCTCGACCAGCTGGCCCACTCGGGGCGCGCCGTGCAAGGGATGCTCGCAGTGCCCAGCGGCCGGGGTCGTTCGGCCTCCGTGCACGCCATGTTCGCCTTCGTGGACCGTGACGAGCCGCAGTTGGTGGTGGGCATGTTCTGGCCGGACGGTGCCGGGGCCCCTGCTCCCCACCGGGGCGAGGAGATCTATCGGCTCATCCTGGACAGCGTAAACGATGGCATTGTGATGAGCCAGGACCATCGCTTCATCTTCTTCAACCTGCGCTTTGCCGAACTGCTGGGCTATACGCCGGAAGAGCTCATGACCATGGACTACCGGCAGGTGCATACCGAGCGCGGTCTCGAGATCCTGGAGCAGCGGAGCAAGGCCAGGGAGCGTGGCGAGCGTGTGCCTGCCCGTTACGAGACTACCTTCCGCAGAAAAGACGGCACCGAAGTGCAGGTTGAGGTGAACGTGACCATTGTCGATCACCACGGCCGCCCCGCCACCTTTGCGGTAGTCCGCGATGTCAGCGAGCGGCAGTGGGCAATGCAGGTGCAGGCCGCCCAGTTGGAGCTGGCGATGGCGCTGAGCAGAGCGACCGACCTCCACGAGTGCCTGCGTCTGAGCCTGGAGACGGCCCTGCGGATCTCCGACATGGATGCCGGCGGGGTATACTTGGTGGACGAGGCAACCGGAGCTCTGGAATTGGTCTATGAACAGGGGCTCCCAGAGGAGTTCGTCGCCCAGGTGAGACATTTCGGCCCGGACTGCCCGAATGCCAAACTGGTGAAGGGAGGCAAATCGCTCTTCACCAGCTACCCGGATCTGGCACGCAGCCTTGGGGTGAAGGTCAAGGCTCCCCTCCGTGCCATGGGCGTGGTGCCGGTGCTGCACAAGGGAAAAGTGGTGGGGTGCATAAACGTCGCCTCCAAGACGCTTGCGGAAGTGCCGCTGCGCGCGCGCGGCGCACTGCACCTGATCTCCGCCCAGGTGGGCGATGCCATAGCGCGCCTTAACGCCGAACGGGCCCTTCATGACCGCGAAGAGCGCCTGGAGGCAATCATCGAAGGGATGAACGAAGGGGTCGTCTACTGCGACTCTCAGGGGATCATCCGCTTCGCCAACCGGCGCTTCTGCACCATGGTGGGCTATGACCTCGAAGAGTTGCTTGGGGTCAATGGCGCCGACCTGCTGGTAGCTAACGCCGAACAGCGCTCGGAAGTTCGCGCCTGGATCGCCGCTTGCCTCCAGGGTCAGCCGGTTGAGCATGAAGCGCAGCTCCGCCGAAAGAGTGGGGAGCGGCTTTGGGTCCGTTGCGTCTTCTCGCCCCTGCACGATCCAGAAGGGCGCGTCATAGGGACCGTAGCATTGGCCTCCGACATTAGTGAGCAGCGACGGGCGCTGAGCGTGCTTTCGCTGTTGTACAATATCTCCAATGCCGCCCACCGGGCAGCGACCCTTCAGGAGCTTTTCCGCGATATACAGCTCTCTTTGGTGGAGTCCATCGATACTACCAACTTTTTCGTGGCCCTTTACGACCAGGAAAAAGAGGAGCTGACGTTCCCCTACTGGGTGGATGAGTGCCAAAGCTACCAGGAGCCCCTGTCGCTGGCTGCCGAGGACTCGCTGTGCGCGCGGGTGATCCGCTCCCGCTGTCCCCTTTTGGTGAGGGCGACGGATTATGACCAGATGGTCGCCAGCGGGCAGGTGCGCGCTGGGGAAAGCAGGCCTCTGGTGTGGTTGGGGGTCCCGCTCCTGGACGGGCAGGAAGTGGTCGGGCTGGTGGCCGTGCAGAGCTACTCGGATCCCTTTGCCCTCAGCGAAAAGGACGCCGAGCTCCTGGAAGTGGTGTCCCATCAGATCGCCAACGCCGTGCGCCGGAAACGCGCCGAGGAGGAACTGCGGCGGAGCGAGGAGAAGTACCGCCTTCTGGTGGAGAACGTCAATGACGCCATCGTCATCAGCCAGGATGACCGCTTTGTCTTTTTCAACCCGCAATTTGCGCGGCTGTTGGGGTATGAGCCACACGAGCTTCTCAACAAAGACTACCGACAAGTGTACACCGAGCGCGGCACGGCGCTGCTCATGGAGCGGCAGCGCCGCCGCCAGGCCGGGGAGGAGGTACCATCCCGCTACGAAACCACCTTCCGCCGTAAAGACGGCAGCGAAGTGGACGTGGAGGCAAACGTCACTATCATCACCTACCATGGGCGGCCGGCCACCTTCGCGGTCATTCGTGACATCACCGATCGGAAGCGCGCGCAAGAGGCCCTGGAACGGTTGGCCCTAAGGCTGAAAACTGCCGCCGAGGTCGCCAGCGCGGCCACTAGCATACTTGACCCCGACGAACTGACCCAACAAGTAGTGGAGCTGGTGCGGGAGCGCTTTGGTTTCTACTACGTCGGGCTCTACCTGGTGGATGAAACTGGCGAGTGGGCGGAGCTGCGCGCCGGCACAGGGAAGGCAGGCAAAAAGATGCTGGCCCAAGGCTATCGCCTCCCAGTCAAAGGAAGATGTATGGTCGGCTGGTCGATCACCCACAAGCAGGTCCGCGTTGCGCAACGTGTGGACCAGGACCAGGTGCATCTGGCCAACAGGTTCCTCCCCGAAGTGCGCGCGGAAATTACTCTGCCGTTGATCGCGCGCAATGAGGTCATCGGGGCGATAACCGTGCAGAGTGCCCAGGAGGCAGCATTTTCCGAAGAGGACGTGGTGGCGCTGCGCACCATGGCCGATCAGGTGGCTACTGCCATTGCCAACGCTCGCCTGTACAGGGCGCTTGCCCAGGAGCAGTCCCTGATGAGAGCTCTCATGGACTCCATTCCCGACAAGGTGTATTTAAAGGATACCCAGAGCCGCTTCATTCGCGTGAGCCGCTCATTGGTGGAAC
The DNA here is from genome assembly GCA_037445575.1 of bacterium. Classification (GTDB taxonomy): domain Bacteria; phylum Zhuqueibacterota; class Zhuqueibacteria; order JANLFK01; family Oleimicrobiaceae; genus Oleimicrobium. The sequence continues at coordinate 2,944 of JBBIKH010000100.1, read as the reverse complement.
GTCATGGCATGCGCGACCCGTCGCAGGTCCTGGGCAAGACCGATTTCGACTTTTTCACCCAGGAGCACGCCAGGCAAGCTTATGAAGACGAACAACAGATCATCCGCACGGGCCAACCCATTCTCGGCGTCGAGGAGAAAGAGACCTGGCCAGATGGTCGAGAAACGTGGGTGTTGACCTCAAAGCTCCCCCTCCGTGATGAGGAGGGGCGGATCATCGGCACCTTCGGCATTTCCACCGATATCACCGCTCGCAAGCAGATGGAAAAGCAGCTTGCCGAGGAGCGAAACCTGTTGCGCACCATCATCGACAGCCTGCCCGATAGGATTTACGCTAAGGATCGGGATACTCGGTTCATACTGAATAACCGTGCGCACCTTCACGCCCTTTGCGTGCGCACCCAGGCAGAGACCTTGGGCAAGACCGACTTTGATTTCCGGCCTCAGGAATTAGCGCAGCGGTATTCACAACAGGACCGGGGCATTCTGGATTCGGGTCAGCCGCTGGTGCACGTGGAAGAACAGACCCTGCTGCCCACCGGCGAGCCGGGGTGGCTGCTGTGCACTAAAGTGCCCTTGCGCGACTCGGAAGGCAAGGTCATCGGCCTGGTGGGCATCACCCGTGACATCACCGAGCAAAAGCGGGCGCAGGCGGCACTGGAGGCCTCGCTCCGCGAGAAAGAGGTGCTGCTCAAGGAGATCCACCACCGCGTCAAGAACAACATGCAGGTGATCTCCTCCATGCTCCGCCTGCAGTCCAACTACATCGACGATCCCAAGACGCTGGAGCTGTTCAACGAGAGTCAGAACCGGGTGCGCTCCATGGCGCTGATCCATGAGCAGCTCTACCGGTCCCAGGACCTGGCGCGCATCGACTTTGCCACGTATGTGCGGACGCTGACCGGTCAGTTGGCCCGCTCCTACGAGAGTAGTGCCCACGTGACCCTGCAAGTCGAGGTGGAAGGGATCACCCTGGGCGTGGATGCGGGCATCCCTTGCGGGTTGATCATCAACGAATTGGTGTCCAATGCCTTCAAGCACGCCTTCCGAGGGCGGTCTTCCGGGACCATCTGGGTCAGGATGCAGCAGCAGGACGACCGCTTGCAGCTCAGCGTGCGGGACGATGGCGTCGGATTCCCCAAAGAGGTGGATTTCCGCAATACCGAGTCGTTGGGGCTGCAGCTGGTGACTACCCTCACCGATCAGTTGGATGGTACCATCGAGCTGGTAAGCGAGGGGGATGGCACGGAGTTCATCATCACATTTCCGGTGCCACGGTGAGAGGAAGGAGGGGGAGCAGCGCACGAAAAGACGGCGTGCCCGTTGCGGGGAGAGCGCTTTGACGTGGGGCAGTCGGCAGTGGAAGAAAAAGCCAAAATACTCGTGGTGGAGGACGAGCAGATCGTAGCGCTGGACATCAAGGCGATGTTACAACGCCTGGGGTACGTAGTGACCGGGCTTGCCCCCACCGGAGAGGCGGCAATCACCAAGGCGGACCTGAGCCGCCCTGACCTTGTGCTGATGGACATCAAGTTGCGCGGTGACATGGACGGGATAGAGGCGGCGCAGGTGGTCAAGGAGCGCTTTGGCATTCCGGTCATCTACCTGACTGCCAATACCGACCAGGAGACCTACCAGCGCGCCATGGCCACGGGCCCGCTTGGCTATCTGCAAAAGCCTTTCGAACTTGAGGTGCTTGCTGAGACAATTGCCAAGGCCCTGAAGCAGATTCGGGCCGAGCTGGCACGAGCGCAGTGAGGAGAGAGGAACTGCTTAGGACGGGGTTGACGAGAATGTGCCAGTCAGTGCGAATTCTGGTAGTGGAAGATCAGGCGATCGTCGCCAGGGACGTGGAGAGCATGCTGCAGCGCCTTGGCTACGCGGTGGTGGGGATTGCCCCCACTGGCGAGATGGCCATTGCCAAGGCACAAGAGGCACGCCCTGACCTCGTGCTGATGGACATCAAACTGCGGGGGGAGATGGACGGCGTTACTGCCGCCGAGCGCATCTCCAGTGAGCTCGGCGTGCCGGTGATCTTTGTGACGGCTAACTCCGACGATCTGACTCTGCAGCGAGCAAAGGTCACCACCCCTTTTGGCTACGTGCTCAAGCCGTTCGAGCCGCGGGAGCTGCACATTGCCATAGAGATCGCCCTGTACCGGCACGCCGCCGAGCGCGAGCTGGCCAGGGTGCACAAGCAGAACGAGGACCTTCTGAGTGCGGTGCCCTCGGTGCTCATCGGCGTGGACGGCCGCGGCGCGGTGGTCCACTGGAACAAACAGGCGGAGGCGGTGTTTGGCCTGCTGGCTGCCGAGGTGATAGGAAGACCATTCCGCGAATGTCCTCTCCGTTGGCCGTGGCATGTGATCGAAAACAACGTCGCGCTCTGCTTCGAACAGCGAGTGCCTGTGTCGCTGAAGGAGGTGCGCTACGAGCGCCCTGACGGACGCCCTGGGTTCCTGGACGTAACCATAAGCCCCTATCACTCGCGCGATGGCTCCGCGTCGGGTTTCTTGATCGCCGCGGAGGAGGTCACCGAGCACAAGATCCTGCAGCAACAGCTGGTGCAGGCGCAAAAGTTGGAGTCGATCGGTCAACTTGCCGCAGGCATTGCCCACGAGATCAACACCCCCACGCAATTCGTCGGCGACAACATCCGCTTTTTGCGGGACTCTTTTGCCGGAATCCTTAACCTGCTCGCTAAGTATCGCCAGCTGAAGGAGGCGGTGCGGCAGATGCCCGGCGCGCAGGAGCTGGTCACCGCACTCGATGCGCAGGAAAAGGACGTCGACCTTGACTACCTGACCGAGGAGATCCCCTTGGCCATCCAGCAGTCCTTGGAAGGGGTGGAACGGGTGGCGCACATTGTGCACGCCATGCGGTCGTTCTCCCACCCGGGTGGCCAGGAGAAGACGGCGGTGGATCTGAACAAAGCCATCGAGACT
>JBBIKH010000099.1:0-12306 GCA_037445575.1 bacterium | reverse complement strand
CGGCCCGTGCGCATTCAATCCGGAACCGATGGCGGACTTTATCGATGCCTTCCTCATCGGGGATGGCGAGGAGGCGATTCTGGAGGTCGCGCGGGTGGTTGCCGCTGCCAAGAAGGAGGGGTTTGACCGCGAGCAGGCATTGCTGAGGTTGGCGGGCGTGCCGGGAGTGTACGTGCCGCGCTTCTACGCACCCGTGCCCGGCGACAAAGGACGACCACAGAGCGTGCGCCCCTCGCGTGCTGACGTGCCCGAGAAGGTGGTAGCGCGCGTAACTGCCCATCTCAAGCCGGACTACTATCCTCTGGCGCCGCTTGTTCCTCTGATCGGCATTTCCCATGATCGCCTGACCGTGGAGGTGATGCGCGGTTGTACGCGCGGGTGCCGCTTCTGCAATGCGGGATTCATCTACCGCCCGGTGCGGGAGCGCAGCGCGGAGGATATCTTACACCAGGCCCGCGAACAGATCGCGCGCTCGGGTTTCGACGAAATCTCGCTGCTGTCGCTGTCCACCTCGGACTATAGCCAGCTGCGGCCGTTATTGGAAAAGCTCTCCGCCGCCTTCAAGGAGAAGATGGTGAGCATCTCCTTCCCGTCGCTGCGCCCGGAGAATTTCACCAGAGAGATGGCGCAATTTGCCAAAGGCGTGCGCAAATCCGGCCTGACCTTAGCACCCGAGGCCGGCACCTCCAGGTTGCGGGCGGTGATCAACAAGACCAACACAAACGAGGACCTGCTGCGCGCCGCCGAGCTGGCTTTCAGCGAAGGGTGGACGGTCATCAAACTCTACTTCATGGTGGGGCAACCCACGGAGAGAGATGAGGACCTACAGGGCATAGCGAACCTGATCAATGAGGTGGCGAGGATCGCCCGGCGCTACGGCCAGGGCAACAAGGTCAATGTGTCGCTGTCGCCCTTTGTGCCAAAGCCGCACACGCCCTTTCAGTGGGAGGAACAGTGTGACCGGCGCACCATGGGCGACAAGATCCACCGCGTGTGCGACCTTGTCAAGGCGAAGAACGTCCACATTAACTGGCGAGATCCCAACGTTGCTTTCCTGGAAGGGGTGCTGGCGCGAGGGGACCGTCGACTGGGAGCGGCCATCGAGCAGGCGTGGCGCAGCGGAGCCCGCTTGGAGGGGTGGTCAGAACTTTTCGACGTGAAGCGGTGGGAGGATGCCTTTGCCCGCACCGGCATTGACCCTGGCCTCTACCTTGGCGCATGGGCGTTAGACGGCCCCTTGCCGTGGGACCACATCGACAAAGGGGTGAGCAAGCGCTTCCTGGTGGCTGAGCGATTGAAGGCGGCATCGGCCCAGGAGACCAATGATTGCCGGCGCGATCGCTGCCATGGCTGCGGTTTGATGACTCAACCGGCGTGCCAAGAGGTGATAGCCGGTCGTGTCAGCCCGTTGGGTGCCGCCTCGGCAACGCCTGTGAGTCACTACGGCCGAGGCAGGAAGAAGGCGGCCCCCGCTCCGGCGCAGGTGGTGGCGCGCACCATGCGCATGCGCTACCGCAAACGTGGCCTGGCGCGTTTTCTTTCCCACCTGGATGTGGTGCGCGTGTTTGAGAGGGTCTTCGCGCGGGCGGGAATTCGGCTGGCCTATTCGCAAGGCTTCAACCCGCGGCCGAAGATTGCCTATGGCCCGGCACTGGCGGTGGGGCACGAAAGCGAGGCAGAGTACCTGGACTTCCAATACCTGGACGCACCGCACGCCAACCTGGCCGCACTGGTGGGAGCACAGTTACCCGAAGGCATAGAAGTGATGGAGATCCGGCCCTTGTACGGCAAGGGAGCCTCCCTTACCGCGCTCATCACTCAGGCCGAGTATCTGGTCACCTTCCCCGATGGTGCGCCGAGTGCAGACCTGGAACGACGCGCAGCCGCACTCGTAGCACGGCCTTCAATTCGCGTGCAGCGGCAAAAGGCCGAGGAGGTGGTCGAAATAGACATCCGGCGATTTCTGCGCCGCATCGAGGTCCGCGAAGGGGGCAAAGAGCTGTTCCTTGAACTTGGGCTGGACAACGGCAGGACCGCACGCGTCGAAGAGGTGGTGGCAGCGTTGCTGCAATGCGACGAGCGCGAGCTGCCACCACTGCGCGTCGTGCGCACCAGACTGGCCGTCAATTTCGGCCAGGTGAGTCGCACCCCTTTGGAAGTGTAGCACCGTCGCAAACAAGTTTCTCATTGACTCTTTCAAGCTAGGATAACGACATGAAGAAGGACATCATCATAAACTGCGCCACCAGCGAGACTCGCATCGCCATCCTTGAGGATGGGCGGCTGGTGGAACTTTTCATCGAACGCCCGGAAAATGAACGCATGGTCGGTGACATCTACATCGGGCGAGTGGTGAACGTGGTTAAGGGGATGGATGCCGCGTTTGTGGACATCGGTCTCCAACAGGACGCGTTCCTACACTTTTCCGACGTAGGGGAGACGATCCGGGCATACGACTCGGTCATCGAAGTAAGGAGGCGCACCAAAGAGCGTCGCCGGTCTTACACCGGACCGACTATCCGCGAGGGGCAAGAGCTGTTGGTGCAGGTGACCAAGGAGCCCATCGGCAGCAAAGGCGCTCGGGTTACCACCGAGCTCTCGTTACCCGGACGCTTTCTGGTACTTGTGCCCGATGACCCAATGATCGGCGTCTCGCGCAAGATCGCCAACGTGCGCGAGCGAAACCGGCTCAAGAAAGTTGCCAAGCGCATCTGTCCTGAGGGCTTTGGCCTCATCGTGCGCACGGTGGCCGAGGGCAAGAGCGAGGAGGTGTTGCGCGCCGACCTGGACAGCCTCCTTGCCTCCTGGGAGAAGCTGAACCAGAAAGCGCGACGGATGACGCCCCCGGCTCTGGTCCACAAGGACGTGGGCATGGCCTCCAGTGTCATCCGCGACCTGTTCACCAGCGACATCAACAGCTTGGTGATCGATTCCAAGAAGCTCTACAAGGAGATCGTTGCCTACCTCAAGGATGTTGCCCCCACGCTTGTGAACCGTGTGCAGCTGTACACGAAGAGCGAGCCTGTGTTCGACGCTTACAACATCGAAGCCGAAATCGAGAAGAGCATCGCGCGCAAGGTGTGGCTGAAGAGTGGTGGCTACATCATTGTCGATCACACCGAGGCCATGGTGGTCATCGACGTCAATAGCGGCAAGTATTTGGGCAAGCGGGACCATGAGCAGAACATTCTTAAGATTAACCTGGAGGCGGCAAAGGAGATCGCCAGGCAACTGCGCTTGCGCGACCTTGGTGGACTGATCGTCATCGATTTCATTGACATGACCGACCAGAAGCACAGACAGCGTCTGTACCAGGAGTTCCTCCAGGAGTTGAAGAAGGACCGGGCGCAGGTGAATGTGGCCCCTATTAGCGAATTCGGCCTGGTGGAGATGACGCGCGAGCGCATCCGCCCCAGCCTGCTCTTCGCCTTGAGCGAGCCCTGTCCCACCTGCGAGGGCACCGGGCGGGTCATTTCCAAGTCCACCGTGGCCACGCGCATCGAGCGTTGGCTCAAGCGTTTTCGGTCGCAAAGTCGGTTGCGCCGGTTGGAGCTACGCGTGCACCCGGAGATGGCCGATTTCTTAGAAAGTGGGTTGGTCAGCAAGGTGAGGCAGCTCATGTGGCGTTTTCGCGTGCACATCGCTGTGGTGCCAGAGCCGAAGCTGCCGATGAACGAATTTCGGGTCATCTCCAAGAAAACCAACGCCGACATCACTGAGACATTTAAGGCTTGACAAAGAGACGGTGATTTGCTATATTTGTGCGCCGTTTTGTCGACAGCTCTGAACGACGGAGGTCGAACTACATGTACGCTATCGTGGACATAGCAGGGAAACAGTTTCGCGTAGAACAAGGTGCCGAGGTTATTGCCCCCAAGCTTGATGCAGAGGTTGGTGCAACGGTGGATATCGGACAGGTGCTTTTGTTTGCGGAAAAAGGACAGGTTCGCGTGGGCACCCCCACTGTTGAGGGCGTAAGTGTGCAGGCGACGGTACTTGCTCACGGTCGGGGCCCCAAGATTATCGTCTTCAAGAAGAAACGGCGCAAGGGCTACAAGGTCAAGAAGGGGCACCGCCAGCAGTACACGCGCCTGAAGATCGAGAAAATCGTCGCCGCGTAGGCGGGCGTTTGATGCGAGGAGGTAGAGAGTATGGCTCATAAGAAGGGTGTTGGCAGTTCAAAGAATGGCCGCGACAGCAACCCGCAGATGCTTGGCGTCAAGCGGTTCGACGGTCAATTTGTGACTGCCGGGAGTATTCTGGTCCGCCAGCGGGGCACGCACATCCACCCCGGCTTTAATGTCGGGATGGGCAAAGACAACACCTTGTTTGCGCTTGCGGACGGCAAAGTCAAGTTCGAACGGCGCGGCCGGGACAAGAAAGTGGTGAGCGTGTACGCGTAGTCGATGGAAGCGACAGAACAAGAGGTGGGCAACTGAAGACACAGGCCCACCTTTTTGTTTGTCCATGACTGGGGTCTCACAAGAAGGAGGTATGCGGCCATGAAGATCACCTGGCTTGGACACGACGCTTTCCTTTTCGAGACGGAGGGGGGCGTCAAAGTGCTGAGCGACCCCTATGTCGCCGGCTCCTACGATGGAGCGGTGGGCTACAAGCCGATTACCGCAGAGGTGGATGTGGTCTTTGTCAGCCACGATACCCATCCCGACCATGCGGGCCACAAGGATCTGCCGGGCTCGCCGGAGGTTGTGCTCGGCGCCGGCGTCCACAAGACCCGCGGCATCACTTTCAAAGGGGTGGCCACGTTCCATGACAAGAGCGGCGGAAAGGAACGCGGCCGCAACACCGTGTTCGTCATGGAGGCCGATGGCCTGCGCATCTGCCACTGCGGCGATTTGGGGCACACGCTCACTCCAGCCCAAGTGCAAGAGATCGGCCAAGTGGACGTCCTTTTCGTCCCCGTGGGTGGGTTCTTCACCATCGACCACCGCGAGGCCTGGGAAGTGGTCAACGCGCTCCAGCCCAAGATCGTGGTGCCCATGCACTACAAGACCGAGGTGCTCGGCTTCCCCATAGCCAAAGTGGACGAGTTCCTGAAAGGTAAGCAGAACGTTGAGCGTGTCAAGGGGAGCAGCATCGAGGTCAGCAAAGAGACCTTGCCTGCCCGAATGAAGATCGTGGTCATTGAGGAGCATCAGCTATGAGAGAGGTGCACGTCGATCAGATTGTCAAGACCGTTGCTGATCTCTGTATTGCTGCCAACTACCAGCTTGACGACGACGTCGTGGAGAGCTTCCGACGTTTTCGGGAGAAGGAGGAGTCACCCACAGCGCAGGCCATCCTGGACCAACTCGTCGAAAACGCGGCCATTGCCCGCGAGGGGCAATTCCCCATGTGCCAGGACACGGGGTTCGCCGTCCTCTTCGTGGAGCTGGGGCAAGAGGTGCACATCGTGGGTGGGGATCTGTGGGCTGCCCTTAACGAAGGCGTGCGCAAAGGCTATGGCGAAGGGTATCTGCGCAAGTCGATTGTGGCTGACCCGCTGCGGCGTGTGAACACCAAGGACAACACACCCCCGGTGGTGTGGACTGAGGTGGTGCCGGGGGACAAGGTCACCATCACCGTGGCCCCCAAAGGCGGGGGCAGCGAGAACATGAGCGAGGTGCGCATGTTGCGCCCAGCCGACGGCCTCGAAGGGGTGAAGAACTTTGTGGTCGACCGTGTGAGCCGCTCCGGAGGGAACCCCTGTCCTCCCATCATCGTAGGCGTGGGCATCGGTGGTACTTTTGAGAAGTGCGCCTGGTTGGCCAAGAAGGCGCTCCTTCGGCCCCTGGGGCAGCGTCACCCGGACCCGTTCTACGCAGAGATGGAGACGGAGCTGCTGGAGCGCATCAATAAGCTGGGCATCGGCCCGCAGGGATTGGGCGGTCGCACGACGGCCCTGGATGTGCACGTGGAGGTGTATCCGTGCCACATCGCTTCTCTGCCCGCGGCGGTGAGCATCCAGTGTCACGCCGCCCGCCACAAAACGGCTGTAATCTGAGCTTCCGACGGAGACGGTGAACGCGTGAGGAAATGAGGCATGTCAGCAGCAATCAAGATCACCACACCGCTCACGGACGAGCAGGTGGAAAAGCTGCGCGTGGGGGATAGCGTGCTGATCACCGGCACGATCTACACCGGGCGCGATGCAGCGCACAAACGCCTGGTGGAACTTTTGGCCGAGGGCAAACCGCTGCCTTTCGAGGTGAAAGGGCAGCTCATTTACTACGTGGGTCCTTCGCCGGCCAGGCCGGGAATGCCCATCGGCTCTGCGGGCCCTACCACCAGCTATCGCATGGACCCCTACGCCCCAGCGCTCATCCGGCAGGGACTTAAGGGCATGATCGGCAAGGGCGAAATGGGGCCTGAGGTGGCAGAGGCGCTGCGCACCCACAAGGCGGTCTACTTTGCCGCAGTGGGCGGAGCGGCAGCGCTTATCGCCAAGTCCATCCTCAAGTCGGAGATAGTGGCGTACGAGGATTTGGGAGCCGAGGCAATCCAACGGCTCGAGGTCCGCGACTTTCCGGCGATCGTTGCCCAGGATTGCCACGGCGGCAACATCTACAAAGAGGGACGGGCAAAGTACGAGATAAAGTAGTCATTCCTGTTTTCCCCCTTTGCTTGGCGGAAACGAGAGCGGTCCGGCGGCCCAGCGCCGGGCCGCTTCATATTTATCGCCTGCCTCTATCCATGGCGCCGGACCGAGAGGTCGCGCGCTACCTACCCCGATGGCGAGCAAAAAAGTCGCTCAGGGCGGCAAAGACCTCCTGACTGCTGGCGGCAACCATCTGGCACTTGGGCAAGGAGCGCAAGAACACCGTGCCGTAGCTTTTCTCGATCACCCGCCGGTCAAAGATCAACACGCAGCCGCGGTCGGTCTTGCGGCGGATGAGGCGGCCGAAGCCCTGTTTGAACTTGAGGGTGGCCCATGGCACGGTGTATTCGGTGAAAGGGTTTCCTCCCCGATTCCTAATCGCCTCCAGGCGTGCCTCCACCAGCGGCTCGGTGGGGACTTGAAACGGCAGTTTGGTAATGATCACCGATTCCAACGCCTCGCCTTCCACGTCCACGCCCTGCCAAAAACTGTCCGTGGCAAAAAGCACGGAGGTCTTGTCGCGGCGGAAGTGTTCCAGCAGCCGATGGCGGTCGTCCTGTCCCTGTTTCAGGGCGAGGATACCCGATTGGGCAAGCACCGGCTCCAATTCCCGATGGATTTTGTTCAGCAATCCGTACGAGGTGAACAGGACGAATGCCCTCCCTTCCGAAATGAGCAGTGCTCGCAAGACCAGGTCCCGCAACGCGTCGGCGTAGGCAACGTCGCGCGGGTCAGGGATATCCAGTGGGATGCCCAGCAGCACCTGCCGCTCAAAGTCAAATGGCGCAGGCAGCATGAGCTCGATTCGCTTCTTGACCGAGCCCGCTCCGGTGCGTGCGTTGAGAAAGTCGAAACTGCCGGCAACCGTGAGAGTTGCCGAAGTCATGACCGTGGTCTGAAAGCGGTCGAACACAGCAGTGCGCATCATCTCACCCACTTCCAGCGGCGCACTGCAGAGGCGAACCAGGTTCTCGCGCAGTCCGGCTTTCACCTCAATCCAACGGGTCTCCTTGTCATCTGTGGCGAAGAGGATGTTCTCGATGGTCTGGGCGGCAGCATCCAGGCGGTCGCTGGCAGCGCGCAGTTCGATGGCCGGCGAGGTCAGGTCTTCCTCCACGTAGGAGGCGATGCGCTCGATGGTCTTGAGCAAGAGGCCCACCTTGCCTGCGAACTGACGCAGTTCTCCGCAGAACGTGCGGACCCGTTGCTCCAGGTCACCTTCGGCCAGAAGCAGCCTTTGGGCAAGCGGGGTGAGGCGAAGCTTGGCTTCGAGCTCCTTTTCCTCTGCATGGGCGCGGACCGCCACGTACAGACGCTCCATCACATTGCTGTTCAAATCGAGCAGGTGGTCCACCGCTGGGATTAGCGTCCGTTCGATGAGGCTGGTGGCGTCGCGGAGCAAATCGATAGGAAGGGCGCCACTGTGCTTGTGCACTTTCGCCCGCGCCAGGTGGAGCAACCCCTTGTCTGCCTCTTTTCCCGGGCGGTGGAATCGCCTGAGCATGCGGGCCAGCCCAGCGCGCGTGATTCGGCTGCCGAAGTAGCTGCTTGCCACCTCTTCGATGTTGTGGGCCTCGTCGAAGATGATGTTCCGGTAAGGGGGTAGCACGGCGACTTCGCCGAGGGTGCCAACCTGATGGCGAATGGCCAGGTCGGCAAAGAGCAGATGGTGGTTGGCAACCAGGATGTGTGCCTGCGCAGCTTGCCGGCGCGCCAGGTTCACAAAACAACGCGCAAAGTGGGCGCATTTGCTGCGAATGCAGGTGTCGCTTTCCGAAGCGATGGCTTCCCACGACCCGGGGTGCGGCATGAAAGGAAGGTCCGATCTGCTCCCGTCCTTGGTGACTTTGGTCCACGCAATCAAGCTGCGCAACTCCTCGGCATTCTCCTCCTCCAGGAGAAGCTCGGGCTCCTGTTCCAGTTCTGTGACCTTGCGCAGACAGGCGTAGTTGCCCCGCCCCTTGACCAACACCGCCGCAAAGTCGATGTTCAGTGCCCGCTGGAGCAAGGGGATATCCTTGTTGATGATCTGCTCTTGCAGGTTGATGGTGTGCGTGGACACCACACAACGCTGTTTGTTGCGCACGCTCCAGTAGATGGCCGGAAGGATATAGGCAAGGGTCTTGCCGGTGCCGGTGCCCGCCTCGATGATCGCCAAACGGTGCTCATTGAAAGCGCGACACACCGCCTCGATCATCTCCACCTGTTGCGGACGGTCCTCGTACCCTCTTAGCAATGCCGCGACAGGCCCCCCAGGGGCAATGAGATCCACCACCTCCTGCGGGTCCAGAGGGATCTCACTCTCCGTCGGGCTGGGCTCAACCACCACATAGAGGTCGTCAACGTCGTTGTTGACGATGTAGAAGGCCACACCGAGTTGACCTACGCGGGAGGCTACGTCTAGATCGGCATCTGAAGGTGTAAGGGGGCCGCCGGGATGGTTGTGGATGACCGCGTCACCTGGCTTTGCCACGTGCGTCACCGCCGGCACCGCTTCCTGATTGCCTCGTGCCAGCACCCGTACGCGATGCACCGAGCCATCGTCTTCCACGTGGCCAAGGAAAAAAACCTCGTTGCCTCCGGCGTCGGCTATCGCCTGGCGGATGGCGACGATCGCTTCTTCGGCAAGATAGTCTGTGACCTCGGCGAGGGCCATCTTCACCCTTACTTGCAGCTTATCGCGTGCCGGCTTGGCTGTAGTCGGCCGGAGAGCGACCTGCTACCAGAGCGACAGTTGCCCTGCGCTGCCGAGCTCTTGTGCCGCAAAGCCCTCAGCATGCAAGTAGCCAGGAAAGTCGGAAAAGCCGTGGGTAGTGAACACTTGCTTCGGCCGCACCATGCGCACAAAATCGATCAGTTCATCAAAATCCGCGTGGTCGCTGAACGGCAAAGCTTCGTCGGCTCCGTAGCGATACTTGGCCGATGGGTCTGCTGCCCAGCCAGAAAGCAGGAGGGTGCGTAGGCGGGGGATCGCCCTCACCGAGCGGTAGCGCAACGCCTGCGGCGGAATAATGAGCACCTGGCCTCGCAAAGGGCCATAGTCCCAAAGCTGGCAGTTCTGGAACTCGATGCCGAACTCGCGGTAAATGAGCGCCAGCTCCCACATCGCGGGCCAGACCTTGACCTGAAAACCGTGGTCCCCCAATAGCTTCATGGCTTCCTGCCCCTTCCCCAGCGAGTAAGCCAGAATAGCCGGCGCGCCACCCCAGAGCAAGGTCTCCTCCACAAAGTGCACCAGCTTGGCGATAAGGGTGTCTCGGTCTACAAATCGGTACTGGGGTTTGCCAAAGGTGCACTCCATGATCAGGATATCCGCCTGCGGGATCTGGATGGGCTCAGCAGTGGCACTCTGGCGGAGCTTAAAGTCGCCCGTGTACAACAAGCTCACGCCGTCCCTCTCAATGCGGACCATCGACGAGCCGAGGATATGGCCGGAGGGGTAGAGTTCAATGGTAAAGCCGTCCATCTCGAATGGCTGGCGATAGGCAACTTCGACGACCTCAACTTGGCGCTGCCGTTGCACGAAGAAGCGCGCCGTGGGCGCAGTGGCGATAATCCGGTGGTGATTCTTCAAATGGTCGGCGTGACCGTGCGACACATACGACAGCTCGACTTTGTGTTCTGCGTCCAACCAAAGCTCGGAACCGGCCAGGCGGATGCCCCGGTCGTAGGTGAACAAGCGTGCATATCCTCCGATGATGGTTCGCAGCGTGGTAAGCACGAAGAGGCACTGCAGCTTGATGTCGCTTCGCAGGACCAGCGCAAATATACAGAACTTTGCACACAAAACAAATCGCTTTTTCGGCAGCAAGAGTCGCTCACCTGCCCCCGGTGACGGCCGCGTAGTGCACAGACCTGTTCCGGGCGCAGGTGCTGGGTCTTTGCGGGAATGACGCCCCTGGGCCGTGGTGGTAGAACTTCTCAGGGGGAAGACCCATCCTCCCTCCAGCTACATGGCCGCCGGAGTTGGTGATGCTCAAGCTCTGTCTGAACCCACGACGGCCTCAGCCGAGAGTGCGGGGCACCGGCTGACCGTCCCCAGGACCAGGCCGAGTGCACCCCCATCCCCCAGAGAACACCTGCGAGGGCAGCCCCTTCTGCGTTTGGTGCGCCGGTCGGTGACCCATCCATTAGGGGATTAGCGCGCGCAACAGAGGATAGTGCCAATCGTTGCTGCTTCGGTCATAGACCCCAAATCCGGCACAGAATTCCCAGTAGCACCAGCTCATGCCGTTGCCCTCTGCGGTTCTGGCGACGAATTCTGTCCAGCGCGCCCGCGAAGCCATGTCAGCCTTGCTATAGGCGCCGAATTCCCCGACAAACAACGGGCGGTTTTGCTGTTCGGCCCAGAGCTTGGCCCGCATAAAGTCGAGCTGGATGGCGCTCTGTTGTTGGGGGGTGCCTGTCCAGGTGGTACCCAGCCAGGCCTGGCTTCCTTGTACCCATTCTGCCCCTTGGTGCGTGAACTGAAAAGGGTTGTAGTAGTGGAAAGTGACGATGATACCTCGCTCGTTCTCCGGCAGGCGCAACAGCGGCAGTGCGTCCAGGGAGTTCCAGTTGCCGGGGCCAATAATCAGGATGCGGTAGGGGTTGCTCTCGCGCACCACGTTCACAGCTTCGGCCAGAATGCTATTCCAGAGCTCCGGCGTCAGTTTGTCACAGGGTTCGTTGAGAAGTTCGAAGAAAAGCTCTGGTGGAGAGGAACGGTAGTGTTCGGCAATTTGTCGCCAAAGGGCAAGAAATCGTTCCCGGTGCTCCGCCGGCTCGCTCATCATCTCCTCGTAGTGGTGCATATTGATGACCACCGCCAACCCATGTTGCAAGGCCTGCCCCACAGCCCAATCGACGCGCTTAAGAAAGGTACGGTCGATGAGGTACGGCGCTTTGCTGGATGCGTGCGCAGACCACCGGATCGGGATCCGGACTGCAGTGAAGCCTGCCTCTTTGATGAGTTGAAAGTACCCTTCCTCAAGCACTACGCCCCAGTCGCCCTCATTGGGCGCCTCAAGTGCATTGCCGAGGTTGACACCCCTGGCCAGAAGAGAGTTCTGGACAAACGGATCCAACGGAGCCTGGGGTGAGGCCTCGGTCTGCTGTGCGTGCAGTGGCGTTCTGTCCCTGGTGCACCCGGCTAAGGCCGCAATGAGCAAGATCGCTGCCCACCAGCGAGGGAGACATTTCAGCTCCATCATTGCCTCCTCTGCGAGAGTTGTTCATGACACCCGGTTGCGACGGCGTGTTTTTCGCGGCGGCAAAGCCTTCGTCGCGGCCAACCTGACTTGCCACGTGGCTATCCGCCTGTTGCCTCCGGGCGGCTTGCAAGATCGACCGGCGGAGGACGCTCACTTCCGGCTTGTCGCCGCCAGGCACGGGCGTCCCCTTGTCCTTCCCCGGTCTGTTCTGAAATATAGACGCCAGCTGGTGCATAGTCAAGAAAAATGTGCCTCGCCGGAGGACCGTTTACCACTGGCAGGCCATAAGCAAGCCGGATGTGGCGGCAAAAATTTGTTGCGTTTTCAGGGCAAATTGTGTTTCTTGAAGCCGTGTTCGTTCGCGCAGTTGGACGGAGAAGGGAAGGTTGCCTGTGAGCATTGAGCGCTTGATGGTTTCGGTGTCCGGCATTCGCGGTACGGTAGGCGGTAGCCTCACCCCCGAGGTGGTGCTTCGCTACGCCCAGGCCTTTGGTGCCTTCGTCGAGGACCGGGCGG
>JBBIKH010000098.1:9070-12382 GCA_037445575.1 bacterium | reverse complement strand
GATGGTCTACATCGCTGAGCTGATCGACCGGGTCCTGTCACACATGGGTGATGAGCATGTGTACGGCCAGGTACGGGCAGCTGTGCGTGAACTCTGTTCGCGTTTTCCTTTGTACACGTTTGTTGAGGCTTCGGCCTTACCGCAATAGCTTGGGGAGGGCGTCATGAAGTGCCCCTTCTGCGCTCACCCGGACACGCACGTGATCGATTCGCGCACGCGCGGGGACGGTCAGTTTGTGCGCCGCCGCCGGGAGTGTCTGGCCTGCGGCAAGCGCTTCACCACGAGAGAATACGCCGACATGGGCCCCATTTTGGTCATCAAGGCGGACGGCCGGCGCGAGCCCTTTGATCGGGAGAAGATCCTTCGCGGTGTGCAGCTTGCGTGCACCAAACGCCCTATCTCGGCTCAGGCCATAGACGATTTGGTGGCAAGGGTCGAAGGGGAGCTGCGCGAGCTGGGTGTGGAAGAGGTCGAGTCGAAGGTCATCGGCGAGAAAGTGGCCAGCCGCCTCAAGGAGCTGGATGACGTCGCCTACGTGCGCTTTGCCTCGGTGTACCGGAAGTTCCAGACCAAAGAGGGGTTCCTCGAAGAGTTGCGGCGACTGAAGGGCGCATGAGCGCCCGACCGAGCTCGGCGCCGGTCAACAGGGCCGATCGCACCGGGCTGAAAATGGTGATCATTCGTGTAGAGTGCCCATGCCATCTCGACGGAGTCTACGTTGCTGACACTACGGAATCGGACTTTTTCTGGAGGTGTGCACCCTCCTCAACAGAAACTTACTGCGCACGTCCCCATTGAAGATGTCCCGCCACCGCCGCTGGTGGTCATTCCTCTCCAGCAGCACCTTGGTGCTCCGGCCGAGCCTTTGTGCAAAGCCGGCGATAGCGTGAGAATCGGCGACAAGATCGGCGAAGCCAAAGGGTTTGTGTCGGTCCCTTGTCACGCCTCGGTCTCGGGCACCGTGAAGGCGGTGGAACCCCGGCTTCATCCTTTGGGCGGCAAGGTACTTGCTGTGGTCATCGAGAACGACGGCAAGGCGGAAATTGCTCCCTCTGTAACCCCGGACCCTGACTACATGGCACGTCCCGTGGAGGAGCTCCGCGCCCGCATTCGCGAGGCTGGTATTGCCGGTATGGGCGGAGCTGCATTCCCTACGCACGTGAAGTTGTCCCCCCCGGCGAACAAGCCCATCGACACCCTCATCATCAATGGGGCCGAGTGCGAGCCTTACCTCACGGCTGACCATCGCCTGATGCTTGAACACCCCGATGAAATCTTGGCGGGTGTGCAGGTGATCCAGCGGATTCTTGGGTGCCGGCGGGTCGTCATCGCCATTGAGGACAACAAGCCCGATGCGATCATACGCATGCGGAAAGCCGTTGCCGAGGGCGGTCTGCCCTACGAAGTGCTGCGCTTCAGGGCCAAGTATCCGCAGGGAGCAGAGAAACAGTTGATCAAGGCTGCAACTGGACGGGAGGTGCCTCGGGGCGGCCTTCCCATGGATGTGGGGTGCCTCGTGCACAATGTGGGCACGGCGAAGGCTATCTACGAGGCCGTGGCATTGCGGAAGCCTCTGGTGGAACGGGTGGTGACCGTGACGGGCAGGGGCGTGCGCAACCCGAAGAACCTGCGTGTGCCCATCGGCACTCTGTTCAGCCACCTGTTTGCCCATTGCGGCGGGCTGAGCGAGGACGCTGGAAAAATCATCATGGGTGGACCGATGATGGGGATCGCCCAGTTCTCGGAGGAGGTGCCGGTGATAAAGGGCACCTCCGGCGTGGTAGTCCTGGCGCGGGCGGAAAGCAGGCTTGCCGAGGCGGAGGTCTGCATCGGCTGTGCCCGCTGCGTGGACGCCTGCCCAATGAAGCTGGTGCCGACCCACATCCAGACGCTGGTGCGGCACGGCCGCTTTGCCGAGGCCAAGGCCTATGGCCTGCTGGACTGCATCGAGTGTGGTTGCTGCGGCTTCGTTTGCCCCGCAAGAATCCCCTTTGTCCACCTCATGAAGTACGGGAAGATGAAGGTATTCCAACAGGAGAGAGTCGCAGCGCCCAAGAGCACATGAGGTGAGGACCGGAACCCCAGAGACGGCAACGAAGGCGGACAGAGCATGGAGCAGGAGCGGTACCTTTCGGCCTCGCCACACCTGAGCGATGGCGAGTCGATTCCGAAGATCATGTATGGGGTTGTGCTGTCGTTAGTGCCAGCGGCAGTGGGGGCCGTCTATTTCTTTGGGCTTACTGCCCTGTGGCTTATCATCGTCGCTTCTGCCACGGCGGTGGCAAGCGAGGCGGCAGTGCAGGCGCTGCTTGGCAAGAAGATCACCGTCGCCGACGGGAGTGCCCTGGTCACCGGCATCTTGGTGGCGTTCAATATGCCGGCTTCTGTTCCCCTCTGGATGCCAGCGGTAGGTGCGGCCTTTGGCATTGTGGTCGGCAAGCACGCATTTGGTGGTCTTGGCTATAACCCCATGAACCCTGCGCTATTGGGGCGCGCCTTCGTGTTAGCCTCCTGGCCCACCCAGATGACGGTCTTCACCATGGCGCCGCGTGGCGGCTCGCTGTCCGGCATCGAGCCGGCTACCATTAGCGCGCTGAAGATCGACGCGGTCACGCAGGCCACCCCCCTGAAACTGCCCAATCGTCCGCCGCAGATCCTTCCTACACGAGCTATGCAAAAGCAGTGGGTGCCTTGTACGACTCGTACGGCAACCTCTTTTGGGGCAAGGTAGGCGGATGCCTGGGAGAAACCTCGGCGTTCCTCCTGCTGGTCGGTGCCCTCTTCCTTTTGTACAAACGCTACATCGGCTGGAAGATCCCGTTTAGCTACCTGGGCACAGTGGCACTGCTATCGTGGGTCTTTGGCGGCACCGATGGCCTCTTTTCCGGAAAACCTCTGTTTCATCTCCTCTCCGGAGGCGTAATCCTGGGCGCCTTCTACATGGCCACGGATATGGTGACCTCGCCCGTGACCTTCCGCGGCAGGCTGCTCTTCGGGGTCGGGTGCGGCGTGATTACCATGATCATCAGACTCATCGGCGGCTACCCAGAGGGGGTGTGCTATTCCATTCTGCTCATGAATCTCACCGTGCCCCTTTTGGACCGCCACACCAGGCCGAAGATCTTGGGAGAAAGGAAGAAGTGAAGGAGATAGGCAAGTACAGCAGCACTCTGCTATTGGTTACGGTGGTAGCGGCAGGCACTCTCTCGGCCGTGAATAGCGTGACCAAGCCCCGGATCGAGCGTCAACAGCAGCTCAAGACCCTGGAGGCGTTGCGCTTCGCCTTGCCGGATGTGCCGCCAGAGGCAATTG
>JBBIKH010000098.1:0-9060 GCA_037445575.1 bacterium | reverse complement strand
CGTCACCCGCGATGGCCGCGTCTTGTACTACGTGGCGTACGACAGCCCTTCCTCCAAACGCGTGGTGGGCTATGGGATTATCGGAAAGGGGAAGGGGTACGCAGGTGACATCGAAACTCTGGTCGGCGTTGACACTGCCTTTACCATCAAAGGGATAAGGGTTCTTTCCCAGCGCGAAACTCCCGGCCTGGGCACCAAGATTATGGAGAAGCGAGCGGATGAGGATGTGCCGTATTTTCAGCGGCAGTTCAGCGGGCTCAGCGCATCCCAGTGCAAGGTCGACAAGGACGGAGGTCCGATCGTGAGCATCATTGGTGCTACCATCTCCTCGCGGGCGGTGGCCAACGGCGTGGCGGCTGCGGTCGACTCGCTCCGTCTTTTCTTGGCGCAGGCAGGACCCCGCTGAGGGTGGCAGCAGTGGGTAGCCCTTTGGCGTAGCGGCAAGAGATTGAGGAAAGAGAACGGATGTCAGCACGACGGGAATTGGTAAAAGGGATCTATGAGCAGAACCCAGTGTTCAGGCAAGTGCTGGGGCTCTGCCCTACTCTGGCGGTGTCCACCTCCATCGAGAACGCCATCGGTATGGGGATTGCCGCCACTTTCGTCCTCTGCTGCTCGAATGTCATCATTTCCCTGATTCGCAAAGGCGTGCCGCCCAAGATTCGCATTCCCATTTACATTGTCGTGATTGCTACCTTCGTGACGGTCGTGGACATGGTGATGGCTGCCTTTACGCCAGTCCTGTACAAGGCGCTCGGCATCTTCGTGCCGCTGATCGTGGTGAATTGCATCATCCTCGGGCGAGCGGAGGCGTTTGCCGGGAAGAATTCCGTCGGCATGTCACTCCTTGACGGGATAGGTATGGGGTTGGGCTTCACCTTCGGCCTCCTGACGTTGGCAATCATCCGTGAACTGCTGGGCGCAGGCACGATCATGGGGCATCCCCTCTTCGGGGAAGGATCCCAGCCGGTGCTTCTGATGATCATGGCACCGGGTGGATTCCTCACCGTGGGGTACCTGTTGGGTCTGTTCAACTGGATCGATCGCCGGCGCGCCAGATCGTAGGCCCTCCACACGTGCATCAAGGAAAAGGTCGACAATGGACGTACGTAGCCTTCTGATCATCGCGGTAGGGGCTATCTTCATCAACAATTTTGTGTTGATGCGCTTCCTGGGCATTTGCCCTTATATCGGTGTGTCCAAGTCGCTGGACTCGGCAGTGGGCATGGGAAGCGCGGTGATCTTTGTAATGACCCTCGCGTCGGCGGTCACGTTTCTGGTGGAGAAATACATCCTTGTTCCTGACTCGACTGTGTTCAGGTTGCTGTTGGGAGGGCATGCTGACCCTGATCTGCGCTTCTTGCGGACCATTGCCTACATCCTCACCATCGCAAGCCTGGTGCAGTTTGTGGAGATGGTGATCCAGAAGAGCAGTCCTGCGCTCTACAAGTCGCTCGGCATCTATCTTCCGCTCATCACCACCAATTGCGCGGTGTTGGGCGTGGCTCTGCTGAACCAGGTGGAGAACTTTGATTTCATCCAAAGTGTAGTGAACGGCTTCTCTGCCGGGGTAGGTTTCACGCTGGCCCTGGTGCTCATGTCCAGTATTCGTGAGAAGCTCGAGCTGGCAGACGTGCCGCCTGCCTTGCGTGGGGTGCCGATTGCGTTTATCATGGCCGGACTGATGTCGATTGCCTTTCTCGGGTTTTCGGGCCTGGCGCTCAAGTAGCAGGGCCCAAGCAGCGTAGTTTTCCCGGCAATGATACCCTGAGCCCCTCGCCGACAGCACCTGTGAGGGGCTTGCCTATCTTGTCCGGAGTCGAGACCTGAAGACCAGGAGAGAGGGGAGCGCATTGCAGGGACCCCAAGCGTGAACTCTCGGAGTGCCACCAGGTGCTTGTTGGTGATGGTGCTGCGGTGGCGTACGCCGGTGGTGGCCGGAGGAGAAAGAGGCAACAATGGCGAAAGTGCGGGACGAGAAGCGGATGCCGTTTCTTGACCACTTGGAAGAATTGCGGTGGCGGCTCATCAAGTGCCTTGTTGCCATAACGCTTGCCAGCCTGGGCTGTTACGCCGTTTCAGGGCGGTTGTTGGCCTTCCTAACTAGACCTTACCCCAAGCAGCTCGTATTCCTATCCCCTGCCGAAGGGTTCATGGTCACGCTGAAAGTTTCGCTGTTTGGCGGCTTGGTGCTTGCCTTGCCGGTGGTACTCTATCAGGTGTGGCAGTTTGTCGCACCCGGCCTGCTGGAGAAAGAGCGCAAGTATGTGCCGTTGGTGGTGATCACCGCCACCGTTTCCTTTCTCCTCGGGGCAATGTTTGCCTATTGGCTGATGATTCCCCTGTGTCTCCGTTTCTTCTTGGGCTTTGAGAGCCCCACCCTGGTGGCGACGATCCGGGTGAATGAGTACTTGGGGTTTGTTACCAATATGATGCTCGTATCTGGGGTGGTTTTCGAGATGCCACTCTTGAGCTTCTTCCTGGCGCGTATCGGGCTGCTCACGCCGCGTTTCTTGCGAGCCAAGCGGCCCTACAGCGTGGTGGCCATCTTGACCCTGGCCGCCATCCTCACCCCGCCGGACGTGGCGAGCCAGATTTTGCTTGCTGCTCCGATGCTTGCACTGTACGAGGTGAGCATCCTCGTGGCGGAGGTGGCAACCCGCGCCAGACGCAGAAGGGAAGGGGCATGAGGGACGGCCCTCCAGGGGGCCGAGTTTCTTGTGAGGTGATGCCGTATGGATGTAATGCCCGCGCGCTACCACACGTTGGAGGATGCAGAACTCACCGCACGTGTGCGCGCCCATAAGGAGCGCTACGGGCAGGAGCTGCTCATCCTCGCCCACTACTACCAGCGCGATGAGATTGTTGCCCTGGCCGATTTCGCGGGGGATTCGTACGCGCTCGCAAAGAAGGCCGCGGAACAACGCACGGCGCGCTTTATCGTGTTCTGCGGCGTCCATTTTATGGCGGAAAGCGCGCGCATCTTGTGCGACCCAGCCCAGCGGGTGTTCCTCCCCGACCACCTGGCCGGATGTCCGCTGGCGGACATGGCGGCAAGCGAAGACGTCCAGCAGGCATGGGAGGAGATCGGCCAGCACTGCGACCTTGCCCAGGTGGTGCCGGTAACGTACATCAATTCCAAAGCGGAGCTCAAGGCTTTCTGCGGACGACATGGCGGCGTGGTCTGCACCTCCACCAATGCTGCCGGGGCCCTCGACTGGGCTCTGCGCCGTGGCCGGAAAGTCTTTTTCTTCCCCGATCAACATCTCGGCAGGAATGTGGGGTTGGCCAAGGGAGTTGCGCCCGAACACATGGTGGTCTGGAACCCCGCCCAGCGGCTGGGGGGTCTCACTGCGGAGCAAATCGAACGAGCCGTGCTTATCCTCTGGGATGGCCACTGCCATGTACACACCTGGTTCAGCCCCGAGCAGGTGGCAGCGGCTCGGCACAAGTACCCGGGGGCCCTGGTGGTGGTGCATCCGGAGTGCAAGCACGAGGTGGTGGCCGCTGCCGATGCCGCAGGCTCCACCTCCTTCATCATCAAGTACGTGACCCAAGCACCGGCAGGCAGCACCATCGTGGTGGGCACCGAAATCCACTTGGTGAAAAGGTTAGCCGCCCAGCTTCCGGACCGCACGGTAGTGCCTCTCGGTCACTCTCTGTGTCCGAACATGTACCGCATCAATCTTCGGAACCTTTGTTGGACCCTTGACGAGCTGGGCACAGTTAATGAAATCAAGGTGCCGGAGCCAGTGCGAGCGGAGGCGAAAGTGGCTTTGGACAGAATGCTGCAGATAACCTGAGGGCCGGGCATGGAGCGCCCACGCAGCGACAGCACCCCCAGTGCGGATTTGCACCTGCACTCCACCTATTCGGATGGCGTACACAGCCCTCGACACCTGGTCCAATTGGCAGCGGGTGCCGGACTGTATGCCATTAGCATTACGGACCATGACGATGTGCAAAGCATTGGCGAGGCCCGTGCGGCAGGACAAGAGTTGGGAGTGGAGGTGATCCCTGGGGTCGAACTGAGCACCATGGAGCGCGGTATTGAGCTGCATGTGCTTGGCTACTTCATCGATCCGGAATGCGCGCAGCTGATGGACTACCTCCGTTTCTTCCAGGAGGAGCGCCTCAAACGGGTGCACAAGATCGTGGGACGGCTCAGGGAAGTGGGCTGCCCGGTTTCCTTCGAGAGTGTGATGCGCCACAGCGCCCGCGGCAGCGTCGGTCGTCCCCACATCGCGCAAGCTATGGTCGAGTGTGGCTTCGTGAGCTCGGCGGGCGAGGCCTTCGCCCTCTACCTGGGCCAGGATCGACCCGCCTTTGTGCCAAAGTACAAGATCGCCGCTTCGGAAGCAATCGCGCTCATCGCTGCTGCTGGTGGGTTGTCCATGTGGCGCATCCGGGCGGCAACGTGCCAGATGACCTCATTCTGACCCTGGCCAAACAGGGCCTGCAAGGGATCGAGACTGTGCACCCCCGTCATTCTGCCGCTGATGTGAACCGCTATCGGACCCTGGCGGCGAAATACCGTGTGTTGGAGACCGGAGGCACGGATTTCCACGGCTTCCCCCACGAACAGGCGCTAGGTACCTACACGGTGTCCCACGCGGCGGTGCGGAGGATGCGGCAATTGGTGGTAGCCTCCGCACGCAACTACAATGATGGTCAATAGGCGAAGGGTGGCAGGGTGAGCATAGGCGTGACAGATGCAGGGACCGGCTTTTCGGTGGAAGTGACCTATGCGGAGGGGAATTCCACCCTCAGTGGTAGGTTTGCTCCTGGCACTTCTCTGCTGCGGGCGTTGGTCGAGATGGGCGTCGAAATCGATGCCGTCTGCGGAGGCGCGGGAACGTGTGGGCAGTGCCGGGTGCGAGTGAGCGGCGCAGTGAGTCAGCCCACGCAAGAGGAGCAGGCCCTCCTGGACCCGGACGAACTGCGCGCGGGGCAACGGCTGGCTTGTCAAACGCTGGTTCAAGGGCCCTGCCATGTCACCGCAGCAGATGCGCGTGCCCTCACCGCACCAGCCATCCTCACCGAGGGCCAACGGCAACAGGTGCCGCTGCAACCGAACGTCCGCGAGCTTGCAGTGGCCCTTCCGCAACCAGAGCTGGAACGCAACCCCTCTGACCTGGAGGACCTCCTCAGAGCCCTTGGGCCTACGGGTGAGGGTTTGACGATTCCGCTTCCAACGCTTCAGCGCCTGCCAGCGACCCTGCGTGAGGCCGGTTTTTCCGTTCGGGTGCGGGTAGTGGACCGGCACATTGTCGCGGTGGCACCTGCAGAAGAGGTGCGCCCTCTGCTGGGGGTGGCTGTTGACATCGGCACCACGACTGTCGTGGGCAAGCTGTTCGATCTGCGCACGGGGCACGCGCTGGCGGTGGCGGCAAGGCTCAATGCGCAGCGCGCCTTTGGCGAGGATGTGATCAGCCGCATTCAGCACGCGAGCCGTTCGCCGCATGACTTGCATGCCCTGCAGGAGCGCGTCGTTGGGGTGGTGAATGAGATAGTCGAGGAGCTCTGTGCAGGGCGCGCTCAGCGCAGCGATATCCTGGAAATGGTGTGCGCTGGCAACACCGTGATGACCCATCTGGCGGCAGGCATCAGTCCGCAATGGCTGGCGCAGTACCCGTACGTGCCGGCGTTCAGGGCACCGCTGCGTTGCCAGGCGCGGGAGATAGGCATCGCCATTCATGAGCTTGGCCAGGTCTATTTCCTTCCGGGGATCGGCCGATTCGTGGGCGGCGATACGGTGGCAGTGATTCTGGCTGCGGGGTTGGACACCAGTGACAAACTCAGACTCGCCGTCGACGTGGGTACCAACGGCGAGATTGTGTTGGGCTCCCGCCATCGTCTATTGGCGTGCTCCACGGCTGCCGGCCCGGCCTTCGAGGGGGCCCACATCACCCACGGCATGCGGGCGGCAGAGGGGGCTATCGATCGCGTCGACCTCGTGGATGGCGACATCCGCTGCCATGTGCTTGGCGAAACTGCAGCGCGCGGTGTATGTGGTTCTGGGTTGATCGACGCCGTAGCGGTTCTGCTGAGAGCAGGGTTGGTGGACGTGAGCGGCCGCTTGCTGGAGCCGGCGCAATGCCCACCCAATGTGCCAGAGGCGCTGCGCTCCCGTCTGCGAACGGTCCGAGGGGAACGAGCCTTCCTGCTCGCCGACCAGGTGGTCATCACCCAGCGCGATATTCGCGAGGTCCAGCTGGCAAAAGGGGCCATCGCTGCCGGCGCGCGGATTCTCATGGGCCTGCTGGGGGTTACCCCTGCTGAGCTTGACCAGATCCTGTTGGCTGGAGCCTTTGGCAATTTTCTGCGCCGGGACAACGCCATCCGGATTGGCCTCCTGCCGGCGGTGCAGAAGGAGCGCGTGAGCTTTATCGGCAATGCCGCCTGTGCCGGGGCGGAGATGGCCCTGCTGTCGAATCCGCACCGGGAGCGAGCAGAGTCCATTGCTCGCGAGGTCGAGTATGTGGAGATTTCCGCGATCCCGGACTTTCAGGACCTTTTCGCCGAAGAGATGATGTTTCCTGCCGAGGAGGGGGGAGAAGCTGAAGGACCTGTCCGCTGACAAGAGGATGTCATGGCACTCGTTGCAGAGAAGATTGCGCAGGCGGCAGCCATTCTGAAGGAGCAAGGCGTTGACGCCTGGCTGACGTTCGTGCGAGAAAGCGGCACTATGCCTGACCCGTGTCTGGAGCTGATCGTCGGCACCAGTTGCACTTGGCAATCCGCCTTCATCATCACTGCAAAGGGGGAGACGATTGCCATCGTGGGGAGCCTGGACGTTGCCAACCAGAAGAGCCATGGCTACTATCGAGAAGTCATTGGCTACCAGGAGTCCATCCGGCTTCACCTCTGTCAGGTGCTCGATAGGCTGGCCCCTCGCAGCATAGCCATCAACTTCTCTGAGTCGGACAATATGGCCGACGGCCTGACGCATGGCATGTACCTGTTGCTGAGGGAGTATCTGCAGGGGACCCCGTACGGGGAACGGCTCATCTCCTCCGAGCGGATTGTGGCAGCGCTCCGGGGCCGCAAATCGCCAAGTGAGATAGAAGCTATCCGAGAGGCAGTGCACCTCACGCTGCACATGTTTGCTGCCGTGAGTGCCAAGCTCCGCCCTGGTCTAAGCGAGAAAGAGGTGGCCAGTTTCCTCCTTCAAGAGGTCGAAGCGCATGGGATTGAGCTGGCATGGGACCCGGAGATGTGTCCTGCGGTCTTCACCGGACCGGAGTCGGCAGGGGCGCATGCAGGACCTACCGACCGGCGGATCGCTCCTGGCCACCTGCTCAACATCGATTTCGGCATTCGCTATCGTGGCTACTGCTCCGACTTGCAGCGCACGTGGTACTTCCTGCGGCCGGGTGAGCAGGGAGCACCAGAGGCGGTGCAGCGGGGCTTTGCAGCAGTGCGCGAGGCAATTCGGCTTGCCAGCCAGGCGCTGAAACCAGGGGTGGAGTGCTGGACTGTCGACCAAGTGGCGCGGCGGCACATCCTGTCCTGTGGCTTCGAAGAATACCCCCATGCGCTCGGACACCAGATCGGCCGGAAGGCCCATGACGGCGCAGGCATCCTTTGCCCGCGCTGGGAACGGTACGGCAATCGACCGTATGAGCGGGTTGAGGCCGGACAGGTCTACACCCTGGAACCGAGGGTGACGGTACCAGGCCATGGGGTGGCCACCATCGAGGAAATCGTGGTGGTCAACGAGAGCGGGTGCGAGTTTCTTTCGGAGCCGCAGCGAGAATTGTACCTGGTCCGGCCATAGCCCTCGGCCGAAAGGAAGGAGCTGCAGGTGGCAGTTGCGATCGGTATAGACCTTGGCGGGACGAAGATGAGTGCGGCGGTGGTGGATGGCCAGGGCCGGCTCGTGAGCAAGGTTGTGCACCGTCCAACCGGTGCCATGCGGCCTGCCGAGGACGTGGTAGCAGATATGGCCTCCTTGGCAAAGGAGGCTGCGCAGGTTGCGGAGCTGGCCCTTGACGAGGTGGCGGGCGTGGGGATCGGTGCCCCCGGGCCGTTGGACCTGAGGCGGAGGGTGGTGCTGACGCCACCGAATCTGCCCACTCTCCACCATTTCCCCTTGGCAGCCCAGTTGGAGGCACTCATCGAAAAGCCGGTGTTCTTGAACAATGATGGCAACTGTTTCGTCCTTGGAGAGGCGCTCTACGGTGCGGGACAAGGGTGTGGCATCGTGTGCGGGGTAACCCTGGGCACCGGCTTTGGTGGCGGCATCGTTATTGACGGCACGCTTTTCAATGGGGCCACGGGTACTGCCGCAGAGCTGTGGATTTGCCCGTTCAAGGACGCGCGCTTCGAGGAGTATGGCTCTTCGCGAGGATTGGCCGCTGCCTACCAACGCATTGCGGGCACCACCGTGCCGCCCGCAGAAATCTTCGCCCGCGCGGGCCAGGGCGAAGCCAAGGCGCTGCAGGCCTGGAAGGAGTATGGTGCCGACCTCGGAGTGATGCTGTCCTATGTGGTGAATGCCCTGGACCCCGATGTCGTCGTGGTGGGAGGGTCGGTAAGCAAAGGGTGGGAGTTTTTTGTGCCTGCCCTAATTGAAGCGCTTCATCGGCACATCAACCCGTTGCCGGCTCAGCACGTTGCCGTGCGCAAGGCGGTACTGGGAGACAGGGCCGGCATCGTGGGTGCTGCTGCCCTGGTCTGGCAAGGGGAGCGGGAATGATCCTCAAGACGTTCGTCGTGAGCCCCTTTGCCACCAATTGCTATCTTCTTGGGTGCGAGGAGACCAGCAAGGCTGCCATCATCGATCCCGGCGACCAGGCTGACCTTCTGCTTGCCGCCCTGCGCAAGGATGGTCTGACCTTGGAATCGATCTTGCTCACCCATGGCCACATCGACCACGTGGGCGCCGTCGGAGAGTTGGTGGAGAGCACCGGAGCGAGAGTCTACCTTCACCGCGACGAAGCGCAGATGTTGGAGACCCTGGAGCTGCAGGCGCGCCTGTTCTCCTTACCCCTGCCGCGGCAGGTACAAGTGCATACGTGGCTCGTCGACGGCGACCAGCTCCACGTGGGGAGGATA
>JBBIKH010000097.1:5391-12417 GCA_037445575.1 bacterium | reverse complement strand
TTGATGGCCGAGACCCTTTTCACCACCCTGCTGGTGCTGCTATTGTGGATTGTTGTGCGGGATGAGCAAGGAAAGCACGTTTGGTCGACCATGTGGGCGGGGGCGCTTATCGGCGGGGGAGCACTGATGCGGCCGAATGTCCTTCTCCTGCCAGTCGGCCTTGCTTGCTGGTGGCGATGGGGAAGGTCCCTGCCGGCGAGGAAAGCGCTAGCAAGGGCAGGCCTCTGCCTGGCAGTGGCCATGCTCCCCATTCTGCCGTGGTCCATCCGGAATTTTGCGGTGCACAAGGTGTTCGTGCCCGTTTCGACGAACGGCGGGGTGAATCTGTGGATAGGCAACAACGAGCAGGCGACCGGGGACTGGCTCAAGCCCGGCGACTATTGGTCGCCACTCGCCGCAAACGAGGCAGAGGTGGACAAACAGTACTATCGCGCGGCGGTGCACTATATGATTTCCCATCCTGGCCGGACGGTGCGGCTGGCGCTGCGCAAGCTATGGATCTTCTGGACGCCGTACCCGCACCCCACCGACCAGGTTCCGTTCTTGCTCCTCTTCCCCGTGGGCCTGCTGGGCCTGTGGGTCAGCCTGCGTCGGCGCGGCACATGGATTCTCCTTGTGACCGTCGCGTACTTCACGCTGGTAAGCTGCGTGTTCTTCGCCAATCAGCGGTTCCACGTGCCGCTGCTGCCCTCGGTGGCCATCTATGTGGGCATGGGTGCGGAGAGGCTTTGGACCTGGGTAAGCGGAGGCCGTAATTCCGGCGGAGGTGAACGATGAACCGACGAGCTCACAGAGTGCTCTTCGTGAGTCTCTTCCCTCCCCGGGTGGGAGGTCTGTCCGTCCAGAGTGAGCTCCTTGCGCGCTGGCTGGCACGCGAGGGGGTGGAAGTGGTGTGCGTGAACGCCCACCGGCAGGCGGCAGGCGCGCGAATTGAACAGAAGGTCGCAAAAGGGCTCAGGCAGGTGGTTGGGGTGGTGCGGGATTGCCGTCGCAAGATGGGCAACGTGGACCGAGTGCTGGTAGCCGGGTGCTCTTGGTGGGGGTTCATGCCGGCGGTGGTGGGGATCCTGCTTGCCCGGAGGTACGAGAAGCCAGTAAGCGTTCTTTACCACGGTGGGGCAGCGCCGCAGTTCTTGCGGCTGCATCATGGCTGGGTGCGCGCGCTGCTGCGGCACGCCGACATGGTGGCCGTTACTTCGTCCTGGTTGCGTAAGGAATTTGCACGGAAGCACATTGCGACCGCGTTCATACCCCCCATCTTGGAGGGCGAGTTCCCGCAGCGGCGGAAAGACGACGGGCGGCCAGTGTTTCTGAGCAACCGCTACCTGGAACCGATCTATGATGTGGGCACTATTTTGGAGGCATTCCGGGTGGTGCAGGCGGCCCACCCCCAGGCACAACTCGTGGTGGCCGGCTCAGGGAGCCAACAACAGATGCTGCAAGATCTTGCCCGGCAAAAGGGGATAAACGCCATCTTTACGGGGCACGTGGCACGTGGAGAGATGGCCAAACTTCTGGGTGCGGCGGACTTTTATCTGAGCGCTGCTCGGGTGGACAACTTCCCGCTCTCGGTGCTGGAGGCCATGTGCGCGGGGGCAGTGGTGGTGACGACACCGGTGGGAGAACTGCCGCACCTCATGGTGCACGGCAAGCACGGCCTTTTCTTCGCACCCGGTGACCCAGATTCTTTGGCCAAGACGATGCTCCACGCCTTACGGCATGACGACTTGTGCGAGTGCTGCCGCCAGAACGCGCGGGAGCTTGCTCGCTCGTTCACCTGGGAGCGAGTTCGTCACCACTACTTGGCGCTGGTTGGTCTGGGCGGTACAAACAAAGGGGCGCTCCCCGCAGGCGGTCAGGTTGTGATGATGGCGGGATGAAAGCAACGGAGCAGCAAAGATGTTCGATCTGGTGACAATTACGAAGGGTAGCATCTACGTGCTTACCAAGCGGTATTTGGGTCGCTTTGACCAGTACTGGCGCCAGATCACCGCGAGCCAGTGGTACGACGCGGAGCGGCTGCGTGGGCTGCAGGATGAGGCCTTGCGCCAGCTGGTTGCCTACTGCTACGATTGGGTGCCGTACTATCGCGAGCTCTTCCGGAAGATGGGTCTGCATCCCAGCGACATCCGCACGGCGGAGGATTTGCCCAAACTTCCCCTTTTGGAAAAGGAGACACTCCGTGCCCATGGGGAGCAAATGGTGTCGCTCCAGAAGAAGCGCTGGTTGCTGCGCAAAGCTCACACCAGCGGCACCACGGGCAAGCCGCTCACCGTATACCGCGACCTCGACAATGTCGTGTATGAGTACGCGACCTTGCAACGCCAATGGTTATGGGGTGGGCTGCAGCGCAACGATCGGATCGCCACTCTGAAAGGGGAGAAGAGGGTCCCCGCCGATCGCAACAAACCACCATTTTGGCGCTACAGCCCCTCCGAGAGGAAACTGGTAATGTCGTCGTACCACCTCTCCCGGCGCAATGCGGAGGCCTACGTGGAGGCGTTGCGCAAGTTCAGGCCGAAAGGGCTTGAGGGGTACCCGTCTTCGATCTATGCGCTGGCCCGCTTCATGGCCGAACAGGGGATCACAATTCCCCTGAAGGCGGTGTTCACTACCTCCGAAACCCTGGAGCCCCGCCAGAGGCAATTGATCGAGGAGGTCTTTGCCTGCCGCGTGTTCGATTACTATGGCCAGGCGGAACGCGTGGTAGCCATCCATACGTGTGAACATGGCTGCTACCATGTGTTGCCCGAATACGGCATCGCGGAGTTTCTGCCCGTAGAGGGGGTCGGAAACTGCAATATCTACGAGCTGGTGGGTACGGGGTTGCACAATTTGGCTATGCCGTTACTGCGATATCGGCTTGGCGACACCGTGGAGCTTGGCGAAGAAAGATGTCCGTGCGGTCGCGCCTATCCCACAGTGAAGGCGATCGTGGGACGGCGCGACAACTACCTGGTCACCCCTAGCGGGGCGTTGATCGGCCGCTTGGACCACGTATTCAAGGGCGCCCGTCACATTGTGGAGGCGCAGCTTGTGCAGGAGGTAGTGGATCGGGTGGAGGTGCGCATCGTGCCAGACAACGGCTTCCAAAGCAGCGATGCTGACTATGTGCGCCGCAAGCTCCAGGAGCGCGTCGGTTCGCGAATGCAAGTGACCATCAGGGTGGTGGACCGTATCCCGAGGAGCAAGAGCGGCAAGTTCCGTGCTGTTGTGTCGAAAGTGCGAAGCTGAGTTCACATGGGCTGAGGTGGCGAGGAGGTGCGGACATGCGGATCAGCGTGTTTGGTTTGGGCTATGTGGGGTGTGTTTCGGCCGGGTGCATGGCCGATGAAGGACATGTGGTGATCGGCGTCGACAAGAATCAGCTCAAGGTTGAACTGGTTAACGCGGGGCGCTCGCCGATAATCGAGAAGGACATTGACGGCATCATTTCGCGCACTGTGGCTGCGGGGAGGCTCCGTGCCACGGGCGACGCCACCGATGCCGTGCTCAACTCAGACCTGTCCTTCGTCTGCGTGGGCACGCCAAGCAATGGCAATGGCAGCCTGGACTTTAAGCACATCGGCCGAGTGTGCACGGAAATTGGTGCGGCTCTCCGCCACAAGGAAGGGTACCACGTGGTGGCAATCCGCAGCACCATCCTGCCCGGGGTGGCTCGTCAGGTGGCGTTGCCGGCGCTGGTGGCAGCCTCTGGCAAAGAGCCGGGCAAGGACTTTGGCTTCTGTGTGAACCCTGAGTTCCTGCGCGAGGGCAGCGCCGTCCACGATTTTCGCAATCCCCCCAAGACGGTGATCGGCGAGTACGACCCCCGTAGCGGCCAGCCCCTTGTGGAACTGTACCGCCACCTTCCGGCGCCGCTCTTTCGCGTGGACATCGAGACGGCCTCCATGGTCAAGTACGCCGACAACGCTTTCCACGCCGTCAAAGTGGCGTTTGCCAACGAGTTCGGGAGGCTGTGCAAGCGCTTTGGTATTGACAGCCGCCGAGTCATGGCGATCTTCATCCAGGACACAAAGCTCAACATTTCTCCAGTCTACCTTCGGCCCGGCTTTGCCTTCGGCGGATCGTGTCTGCCCAAAGACCTGCGCGCCATAACCTACCGCGCCAAAGAGCTGGACGTGGAGGTGCCGCTGTTGGCCGCAGCGATGGAAAGCAACCGTCGGCACATTGAATACGCCATCGACGAGATTCGCCGTACCGGCAAACGACGCATCGGGTTCTTGGGCATGAGCTTCAAGGCGGGGACCGACGACCTGCGCGAAAGCCCGGTGGTCACTACGATCGAGTATCTGCTCGGCAAGGGGTATGAGGTGAGTATCTTTGACCGCAATGTGTCTTTGGCCAACTTGGTGGGCTCAAACAAGGAGTACATCGAGCGAGAAATACCCCACATTGCGCGCCTCATGCGCGCTAGCCCTGAGGAAGTGTTGGCGGAGGCGGAGGTCATCGTGGTAGGCAATGAGTCCGAGGAGCACCGGCAGGCGCTGCTGCGTGCGGACCGGTCCCAGACCATCATTGACTTGGTAGGACTAACGCTAAACGGCGAGCTGAAGGACCACAACTATGAAGGCCTGTGCTGGTAAGCGCGTGTTGATCATCGTCCAAAACCTGCCGGTGCCATTTGATCGCAGGGTCTGGCTCGAGGCCACGACCCTCACGAGGCATGGGTACCACGTGAGTGTCATTTCGCCGCGCGACAAAGGCGAGCCGACCTACGCCGTGCAGGAAGGTGTGGCCATGTATCGGTATCGGGTGCCTGTAACTGCGCAGGGGCTCGTCGGTTACGTGGTAGAGTTTGCCTATTGCTGGCTTGTGACGGCCTGCCTGTCGCTGGTGGTGGCCTTGCGCGAAGGGTTTGACGTCATCCACGCCTGCAACCCGCCTGACACGTACTTTGCCCTGGCAGCGCTGTACAAGCTGCTGGGCAAGAAATTCGTGTTCGATCACCATGACCTTTCGCCGGAGATGTACCAAGCCAAGTTCATGGGGAGGCGGGGTCTGCTCTACCGTGCACTCCTGTGGCTGGAGAGAATGACGTTCAGGACGGCTGATGTGGTGTTGGCCACGAACGAATCGCATAGGGAGATCGCCTTACGGCGAGGTCGGGTGCCGGAGGAGCGTATTTATATCGTGCGCAGCGGCCCCGATTTTGCGCGCCTGCGCTTGGTTCCTCCCGAGCCGGCATTGAAGGAGGGGCGGAAGTATCTGCTCGCATACCTGGGCGAGATGTGCCCCCAGGATGGCGTGGACTATCTGCTGCGGGCAGCGCGCGTGCTGCGGGACGAATTGGCCATGCGCGATGTGCTGCTGGTGCTTCTGGGGGGCGGACCAGCCCTTGCCCAGCTCCGTGAGTACGCCGGCGCCTTGGGTTTGGACGGCATGGTCAAGTTCACCGGTCGTGTGTCGGATGAGGATCTGTGCCGCTACCTTGCCACTGCTGACGTGTGCGTGGATCCTGACCCGAAGACGGAATGGGCTGATCGCAGTACCATGAACAAGATCCTCGAGTACATGACCTTTGCAAAGCCTATCGTCGCGTTTGACTTGACTGAGCACCGGCGCTCAGCCGGCCAGGCGGCCGTCTACGCCCGCCCCAACGACGAGCGCGACTTTGCCCTGCAGGTGAAGCGGCTCCTCATGGATGAGGCACTGCGACGGCGCATGGGAGCCATTGGTCGCCGCCGTGTGGTCGAGGAGCTCTCTTGGGAGCATACCAGTGTCAACTTGCTGAAAGCTTACCGCTGGCTCTTGTCCGGGCAGACGGTGGTACAAACGGTACCGGCCGGCAACGCCTGTGCCGCAGCGCAGCATGCGTAGGTCAGCCTGAGCACCACTGTGCGGTAGTGAGGTGAGGAAGATGACGGGTCCAAGAACAAGGGTTATGTGGGCGATGGCACTTACGGGGATGCTTCTCTTTGCGTGCACCAAAGATCCCGTTGCGCCAGAGTCCACAATTTGGTCCCCGCGGAACCTTGGTTTGAGCAGCCTCTATGTCCAGTGCCTTGCGGTGGACCCGCACGATGAGAACGTGCTCTACGCAGGCACTTTCGGAGGGTTATTTCGCAGTGTCGATGCTGGCCGACGTTGGCAGGCCTGTGACCAAGGGATCACCAGCAGCGACATTAGTGCCATCGCCGTTTCGCCTCATCGAAGTGATGTGCTCCTGTGCGGTACGCGGGGTAAGGGGGTGTTCTTGAGCGAGGACGGAGGTCGCACATGGCTTGCTAGGAGCAATGGTATTCGCAGCCCGCGCATCACCGCTGTGGCCTTCGACATCCAGGACAGCAGCCGCATCTACGCCGCCACCACTGACGCCATGTTTGTAAGCGACGACGGCGGTTGCTCTTGGCAGCCATGCTTTCCCTACGGCAATGTGCGCAGTGTTGCCCAGCACCCCGTGCAGGCGCAGGTGCTCTACGTGGGGGTTGAATATCACGGCTTGCTCAAGACCGAAGACGGCGGTCTTACCTGGCAGCCCAAGAACAGCGGCCTCCATCGCACCGAAGGGTCGTACGATGCCCCCTGGGACATCGACTTTGACCCGACAGAACCTCGAGTGATGTATGCAGCCACAGGTATAATCGACCTGCACAAGTCGGAAGATGGCGGAGAGACCTGGAAGCTGCAGAGTGATGGCCTCGACTGGCGGCGTGTGCGCGACGTGGAGGTGGATGGGAGCGACGCGCGTAAGCTCTATGCTGCCACCGACCGTGGCGTCATGCGGAGTGCCGACGGGGGCAACTCGTGGCACACGATGAGCGACGGATTGACCACGGCGAATGTGCGTGCTATTGTGGTGACCAGAACTGCTGTGTACGCCGGGACCTACGGTGGAGGTGTGTTCCGCTATGCGCCGAAGCCTTGAACGAATCTTCGCCGACCGAGTCCTGGTGGCGATTCTCTTGCTCGGCCTTGCAGCCCGCCTCCTCTTCGTCGCGAGCCTGGAGAACAGGCTGTACTGGCCTATCGATGAGAAGGCATACGACCAGCTAGCCCGATCGCTGGTTGAAGGCAGAGGCTACG
>JBBIKH010000097.1:0-5355 GCA_037445575.1 bacterium | reverse complement strand
ATCGGCCAGTGGGCTACCCTGTCTTTCTCGCTCTCCTGTACGCGGTGTTTGGTCGCAGCCTGGCCACCGTGCGCATAGCCCAGTCCCTGCTGACGACGGCGCTGATTTGTGTGGTCTATTTGCTCACGCTGCGGCTTTTCGACCGGCGCTCGGCGCGGATCGCAGCTGCCATCTGTGCCGTGTACCCCTACTACATTTACGTGCCCGGAGTGTTGTACTCAGAGGCCTTGTGTGTCCCCTTGCTCGCCTGCGCCGTGTACTTGTTCGTGGTCGCCTGTGACCAGCCCAGCGCGGGGCGCTTTGCAATCCTCGGCCTCATCCTCGGAGCACTGGTGCTTATCAGGCCGAATTTGCTTGCTGCGTTCCCGTTCTTTGTTGCATGGTACGTAGCGGTACCGGGTGTGCGACAGCGCGTTTCCGTCTGGATGATCGGCATCGTCGTGGTTGTCGCCGCCTGCACAGTTGCTCCCTGGATGGCGAGGAACTACACGCGGCTGGGCGCCTTCACGTTGACCACGAACGGTGGGCGCAACTTCTGGCTTGGCAACAACCCCGGCGCTACGGCCGACACAGGCAACGAAGTGCCGCTCCCTGCCGAACTGGTTGCAAAGCTCGAGCAGGCTGCGTCTGAGGTGGAGAGGGATCGCATCTACTATGCCGAGGGTTTGGCGTTCATCCGCCAGCATCCGGAGCGGTTCTTGCACCTGATGGTGAGCAAGGCGTTAGCGTTCTGGCGCCTCTACCCCATGCCTTCGTCGGGGTTCAAGCAGAACGAAACCCTCTCGAAGGTGGCCAGCATGGTTACCTTCGGCCCGGTGCTGGTGCTGGCTATCCTCGGCCTGGCTCTTTCGTGGCCGCAGGTGCCAAGACAGAACTTGGCCTTCCTTTGCCTCTTTGTCTCATTTAATCTGGCGCACGCCCTGTACATCGCCATTGTGCGCTTGCGGTTGCCAGTGGATGCTTTCCTCATGCCCTTTGCCAGCTTTGCTGCGGTGTGGCTCAGCTGCCGGCGTTGGGCATCTGCCAGGAGATACCCGGTGCGATGGGGCAAGTGTGTGGAGGAGGTATGACGGTTAAAGGGTGTTCGACGGCGGTTCTGGCGCGGCCACAGCCGCGCACGGCCCATAGAGGGAGGCTGGTCGCCCTTTTGGTGGCGGTACGGCCGCGCCAGTGGACAAAGAATCTCCTACTTTTTGCAGGCGTGATGTTTTCGCTCAACCTTGGCTCAGCCACGCTGCTCATGAGGGCCTGTGTGGGTTTTGCCATATTCTGTCTCCTGTCCAGTGCGGTGTACCTGGTGAACGACGTAATCGATGCTGACCAGGATCGTCGGCACCCACACAAACGCTGCCGCCCGGTGGCAAGTGGGCAGCTGAGCAGTGGGTTTGCTCTCAGCGTCGCCTGGCTTTTGGCAGGACTTGGGATAGCAGGCGCACTTGTGCTGAGCGTTTCCTTTGCCGCCATTGCACTGTCGTACTTTGCCCTGATGATTCTCTATTCCAAGTGGCTCAAGCGGGTCGCACCTTTGGATGTGCTGATTATCTCCGTAGGGTTTGTGTTGCGCGCCGTGGCAGGGGCGGTGGTGGTCGATGTGGCCATATCTCAGTGGCTGGTGGTGTGCACCACCTTCCTGGCTTTGTTCCTCGCCTTATGCAAACGGCGCCACGAACTAACTTCACTGGGCAGCGGGGCCGGTGACCACCGGCGCGCTTTGCGCGCCTACAGCCCAGCACTCCTGGATCAGTTCATTATCCTTGCTGCTACCTCGGCGGTGATGAGTTATACCCTTTACACGCTGTCACCGAGAACGGTTGCCGAGTTCGGACACGCGCATCTCGTCTATACCGTGCCGCTGGTGGTCTTTGCAATCTTCAGGTACCTTTACTTGGTGCACCAGGAGAATGGAGGCGGCAATCCCGAGGTGCTGCTTTTTGCAGATGTACCCCTGTTGGTGACCATCATCACGTGGGCGGTGGCAGCCGCCGGGATCATCTACTGGTTCTAATCCAATTCGGGGCCGATACGAGACTGACAGGCAGTTTTCGCAGTGTAGCAAATGGGTAGCTTGGTGGTAGTGTGGACGCGCATGTGCATGGATCGAAACGGAGAACGAGCACAATGAGGAGATGGCGTGGAGGATGGGCGGTGGCTGCCCTGGGCGCGATGATGTTGACTCATGCCCAGGCAGGAGTGGAAGTCATAAACGCGACGTCGGCCAGCCTAACCTTAGAACTGCGGGTGGACTCGCTTCAGGTTATCCGTGGACAAGAGGATGTGGCCTTGCTCCATATTGAAGGGTACAGCTCAACCACTGAGCCCGGGAAGCCCGCGGTGCCGGTGACGGCGTCGGTGGTCGGTGTGCCGCCCGAGGGGGACGTGACGCTGCAGGTGGAGAGCGTCGATTACGAAGAAAGGGCAATACCTCCGGTGCAAATCGTTTCGCAGGAGGGATTGGACACCATGCCGGCGATCACGGGCTGGTATCCGGGGGACTTTGCGACCCTTGGTCAAGTGGGCTTTGTACGCGAACAACGTGTGGCACAGGTGGTGTTCCATCCCGTGCGGGTCAATGCCGCAGAGCGGAAGGCCCAGATTGCGCGCTCGATCCGCGTAAAGGTGTTGTTCGACCAGTCTCAGACTGCCGCAAGCATGCCGCAATCGGCAGCATCGGGTGAATCGCCGTTTGAGGAGTTTTTCCGCAGTGCTCTGGCAAACTATGCGCAAGCGCGGCAATGGCGCAAGCAGGGCGAGGCTGCGCTGACTTTGGCAAAAAGCGCGCAACCCTCCCAAGGGGGACAAGTGTTCAAGATTGTTGTGGAGGAGGACGGGTTCTATGAGGTGACCGGCCGTGACCTGGAAGGTGCCGGCGCAGTGCTCAAAGGAGTGGACCCGCGCTCCATTGCCCTGACCAATAAGGGGCGGCCAGTGCCGGTGTGGGTGACCGGGGCACGGGACGGTGCGCTTGACCAGACCGACGCCATCCGCTTCCGGGGGGAGTTCAATCGTGGGGACAATACCTACTTTTCGCCCTACACGCCGGCAAATGTCTACTGGCTAACGCTGGGCGCTGGCAGCGGGGCGCAAATGGTGGAGGTGGACGGAGGTCTGTATGAGGCAAATCCCAGGCGGTATGCCACAACCACAACGACCAGACACTTTGAGGAGGACCTGCTGTTTGAAAGGCTGCTTCTGGTAGCCGACGAGACTGTGGACCACTGGTTCTGGCTGCAACTTCAGCCGGGAGAGCCTCGCACCCTCACACTGAGCCTCGAGAACCCTGCGGCAGCTGCCAAGCCGGCACGGGTGAAGGTGAGGTTCCGGGGGCTCACCTATCCTTCTTATGCCAACCCGGACCATCACGTGGTTGTCAGGCTCAACGGCTATGTAGTGGGCGACGTTACGTGGGATGGACAAGCCGCCTACACAGTGGACAACGCCACAGTGCCGGCCTCCCTGCTCAGCCATGGGGACAATCTCCTCAGCCTTGAGTTGCCCGGAGACACCGGAGCAGGAGATCTGGACCTCGTGCTCCTCGACTGGATTGAAGTCACTTATGAGCAGGCTCTGCAGGGGGTCGGGGATACATTCGCCATCTGTCGCGTTCCCTTGGCCGGCGAAACAGCGGTGGAATACAGCGTGGCCGGCTTCAGCCGAAGCGATATCCTGATCATCGACTCCCTGGGGCGGCGATTCACCAACGTCGGCTGGCAGAAGGAGGAAGGGTCTTACCGCGTCACATTTCAGGACCGGGCGCCGGTCAGCACGACGTACTACTTCTTCCCCAGCGATGGCTGGATGAAACCGGTGGCCATCGTGCGGGATACCGCCTCGCAGCTCCGGGATCCGGCTCAGAGCGCAGACTATTTGATCATCACCCACGCAGATTTCTTGAGCGAGGCGCAACGCCTGGCCGAACATCGGCGCACGCAGGGTTTCCGGACCATGGTGGTGGACGTTGCTGATGTGTATGACGAGTTCGGCGATGGGAGCTTGGACCCCAGGGCGATCAAGAGGTTTCTCAAGTATGCCTATGAGCATTGGGCGGCGCCTCGGTTGAGCTACGTTCTGCTGATCGGAGACTGCACCCACGGCTACGACAAGACGGTGGCACGCGGGTGGAAAGTCAAAACCTACGTGCCAACCATGCTGGAATACACCACCACGTGGGGGATTCTCTCCAGCGACAATTACTTCGCCTGCGTAAGTGGCGACGATGTGCTGCCTGACCTCTCCATTGGGCGCCTGCCGGTGACAACCCCCCAGGAGGCAGCCGCAATCGTGGCCAAGATCATCCAGTACGAGCGCTACCCGCTCATCGGCCAATGGCGACGCCAACTAAGCCTCATCACCGGTACAGGCACCGCTACGCGCAATGAGTTCGAAATGAACGCTGACTATTTGCAGCGCACTTGCACGCCTCCTGAGATCCGCGTGCGGCGCCTGTCGACGGATACGCGCTCGCCCCATATGGGAAGCACCGAGGACCTTGTGCGGCTCTTCGAAGAGGGCACGGTGATCATGAACTTTATCGGTCACGGCGGCGGTGGCGTGTTCTCCGACGAGGAGCTTTTTCAGATCGACGACGTCAATCTCCTCAACAATGCCATGAAGTTCCCGGTGCTCTTTAGCCTGACATGCTTCATTGGCTACTTTGATAGCCCCACCAAGGCCTCGCTGGGCGAGGAGCTGCTGCGTGCCCCTGGACGGGGCATCGTCGCCCACTTTGGCTCGGCAGGCCGCGCTCGATTGTATGGGGACCAGCTGCTGAACATCGCGCTGTTCAAATCCCTTTTCGCCAACGGCAGACGCCGGGTGGGGCAGGTGACTACCGAGGGCAAGCTCGGCATGCTCGCCGGCGGATTCCGCTACCCTGATGAGGCTAAGAGCTTCAATCTCATGGGCGACCCCGCCCTGTGCATTGCCCTGCCTCCCACAGGGGTGGAGCTCATTCTGAACAAGGTAAGTCTGAGCGTGGGAGAGACTCTCGCCGTGAGCGGCAGTGTTGCGGGTCCCGCCAACGGCATGGTGCTGCTGGAGGTCATCAACAATGCCGACTCGGTGGTTGCCGATACCGTGGTGCCGGTTAGCAATGGGCTTTTCCAGGCGGAGCTGGCGCCGATCACCGCGCAGTTTGTGAAACTGTGGCAAGGAGAAAAAGGCCCTGGTGTGGTGCGGGCCTACTTTTGGAACGAACAGACCGATGGTATCGGGGCCGCCACGTTCCGGCTGAACGAGCCGCATTTTGCGGATGTGCGCCTCGAACCGCCGCGCCCAGCCCACCAGGACTCGGTGTGGATATCGGCGCGCGTGGCAGTGTCCTCCCCGCCTGCCGGTTGAGGTGGCGGCGGCCAGGCG
>JBBIKH010000096.1:0-12542 GCA_037445575.1 bacterium | reverse complement strand
CGCCGCAAAAGGTAGATGTGGAAAGTTGACGCCGGGGGCACTACTATGGGAATGTGGACAGACTGAGAAGTGATCACCAACAAGGAGACCCGTAGATGAAGAGGACCATCACCAAGAAGGACGTGGCAAAGCGAACGGCACGGATCGTAGGTGAAAAGATCTACCTGACCGAGAAAGTGGTCGACGGGGTATTCACCGCGCTGCGCGAGTTCATGCGGGAGGCGGATCCGGAAGTGCGTATCGAGATTCGCGACTTTGGCGTGTTTGAGGTCAAGACGACCAAGCCGAAGCCGAAGGCGCGCAACCCCAAGACCGGTGAGATTATCTACGTGCCAGCCCGCCGCAAGACCCACTTCAAGGCAGGCAAGCTGCTCAAGGAAGAGCTGAAGAGGCCTTTGGCCGAACTTTTGGCCGACGCCAAGAGCTCGAAGTAACTCGTCCGCTGTCTGGCGGCACCCACGGTGGCTGCGGAAATCCGCATTCTGGCTGTTGACTATGGCGCGCGTCGCGTCGGGGTGGCAGTGAGCGATCCTACGGGGCAGATTGCCCAAGGCCTTCCCACCATTGTCCATCGCGGCCTGGCTCATGCGGCCGCACTGGTGGCAGAGCTGGCTCGCCAATACCGTGTGCAGACCATCGTGGTGGGTTTGCCCCTGGGCATGCGCGGCGCCAAGACAGCGGCCACAAAGGAGGTCGAAAAGTTCATCAGCAAACTGGCCTCCCTGGTGCCGATGCCGGTGGTTCCATGGGACGAGAGGCTCACCACCGTTGCCGCCGAAAAAGCCTTGCACGAGATGGGCGCTTCGCCGAGCCGCCATCGGCAGAGAGTAGATCAGGTGGCGGCAGTCCTGCTCCTGCAGAACTATTTGGACAGCGGCGGGCGGTGAGCGTGGCGGTTCGGCCGCGCCAGCGCCGCGGACCACAGCCGACTGACAATTGCACGTCGACGATACTGCCATGAAGCGCTGCATGTGACGGATACGCCCCCTATGAGGACGAACATAATCCTTTGCCTGCTGACGGCCGCCGGCCTCACCCTGGCATTTCCCCCTTTCCAGTGGGGCTTCTTGGCGTACCTCGCACTGGTTCCATTCTTCTTCTTGCTGAGAGGCAAGAGTTTCGCCGACACGTTTCGATGGAGCTACCTGTGCGGCCTGCTCGTCAGCATCGGCACCGTCTACTGGATCAATTGGGTCACTCTGCCAGGGGGCATCGCCGCCATACTCGTGCTGCCGCTGTACTTCTGCATCTATGGCTTGCCGCACCATGTGGTCCACCGCCAACTGGGAGAAGTGGCCTCCGTGACGATCCCGTTCCTGTGGACCGGGGTTGAGTTTCTCCGCTCCCTGGGGGAAATCGGTTTCCCGTGGACGCTGCTGGCCTACACGCAGACGCACTACCTGAAGTTGATCCAATTCGCCAGCCTGACCAGCGTGTTCGGCGTCTCCTTTTGGGTGGCGTCCATCAACGTGGTCGCTTACCGGCTGGTGTTGAGCCGCCGCAACTGGAAGGCAGTGGCGGCGTATGCGGGCGTTCTCGTGCTGCTTTTCGTGCTTCCGTGGTGGTACGGCCACCGGGTGATGGCAAGAGAAAAGAGCCCGGAGCGGTCCGTGCGGGTTGCACTGGTGCAAGGCAATATCGATCCCTTGCGCAAATGGGACCATGAGCTCAAGGAGTTCAACTTTGCCACTTATGAGCGCCTGACCGCGACGGCAATGGCAGACAGCCCCGATGTGATCATCTGGCCGGAGACTGCCACCCCGTGCTACCTGCGGCACGAGCCGGAGGACATGCAGAGGGTGCGTCGGTTGGTGGACTCGCTGAATGTCCCTCTGCTCACCGGCACCCCCGACTATACCTACGACCCCGCGGCTGGTTTCGCCACCTACAACTCGGCCTTCCTTCTACTTCCGCACCGCGAGGAATTGCAGCGCTACGCCAAGATGCAGCTGGTGCCGTTCGGCGAGCGGGTGCCGTACGAAGATGTCTTCCCCTTCTCTCTGCTCAAGCGAATCCTGGACGCCTTGGAGCTGGGGGAGGGCAATTGGTCGCCAGGGCGGGAACCAGTGGTTTTCGTCCTTCCGGTGGCGCGCGGCAGCGCCGGTCACGGCGTGCCTGAAGTGAGGCTTTCTGTGCCTATCTGTTATGAGTCGGTATTTCCCGATTTGGTACACCGCTTTGTTGTGCGCGG
This sequence comes from bacterium, assembly GCA_037445575.1. Lineage (GTDB taxonomy): Bacteria > Zhuqueibacterota > Zhuqueibacteria > JANLFK01 > Oleimicrobiaceae > Oleimicrobium. The sequence goes on along the minus strand of JBBIKH010000096.1, from coordinate 10,351 downwards.
CGCGGAGATGTTGGTAGTGATCACCAATGACGGATGGTTTGGGCGACCTTCTTTGCCACGCTGGCTCTGCGGAGGCATGTACCAGCATGCGCGCATGGCGATATTTCGGGCCATCGAGAACCGCATTGCCATTGCCCGTTGTGCCAACACCGGCATTTCCGCCTTCATCGACCCATACGGGCGCATGGTGCAGGCGACGGATATTTTCACGGAGGCGGTGGTAGCCGGAACAGTGCCCCTCCGAGACAAGGTGACCTTCTATTCGCGGCACGGGAACGTTTTTGCGGTGGTGGTTTCTGCCCTTGGGGCGGCGTCGGTTATGGCGAGCCCTCTTTTGCGTCGGCTTGGCGGTAGCCACCAACAGGCAGCCGCAGAGGTGGCGAGCACTTTGGAGAGGGAGAAGCTATCTTCATGACCCCCTGGGGAGCAAAACTGCCGAATTCCTCGGCTGGCGTTGTGTTGTTCGCGGTGCTGCTCGGCCTGACGAGCAGTCCGCAGCTTCGGGCGCAACAGGACCACTTTGTGACCATCAGCACGCTCAAGTGCCGCAGTCTGGCCATGGGGGCGGCAGTCATGGCGGTGCCCGACGACTTTGGGGCGCTGAGCATGAACCCGGCAGCCGTGGAATTGTACGCCGCGCCGAAGACCTTCCGAGTTACTCTGCTGCTAAACCCGGTGGGCCCGATGGTGGCGTTGGCGCGGTGGCGGGACCTGCGCGGGGCCACGGGGAGCCGCACGGGCGACGTCGCGGTGGCTGCCGCAACGCTGCTCAAAGGGGCCGCGGTCACAATCTCCCCATTCGAGGTGCTCGCGACCTGGGGCGAGGAAACACCAGGCTTTGGACCCCGACGCTACGGGCCGGAGGGTTTCCACCTCCGCAACTACCTGGATGCCTTCAGCAGCTCATTCGGTGTGAAGCTCCGCCTGGCCTCACAAGTGGCCATAGGGGTGGGTACCGATGTGTGGCACCTGTCGCGCGAGCACCGTCAGTTGTGGCAGTGGGGGTTCTCGTACGGCGTGTTTCTCCGCCCTGACCCGCGGGTAAGTGTAGGCCTGGTGTACACCGAGCTGCCGGACTCGTTCAGCAACGCACGCCGGACCATGGAAAGGATCGGCGACGAATCCCTCAATTTGGGTCTGGCGTGGCGGCCGTTTGCCACAACCGTGGTGAGTGTCGATCTGCGCCACATCGGCGAAGAAGGCACAGCGCTGACGCGGGAGCTACATTTGGGAGCGGAGCAGGTGATCTTTGCACACCTCGCCCTGCGAGGCGGGCTGTACCGTGAGCGCGACAGCCGGAGGTTTACCTACTCTTGTGGCGTTGGGCTTTTGGACTTGAATGCGCTCGTGGGGTCGGAGCGGCAGTTTGCGCATCCGGCTTTCCTGGTCAATTATGCGCTGGTCTACCGCGAGATGCCTGATGGGCAGGATCGGTGGCACCTGCTGTCAATGCTGTTCCGGCTGTGAGGAACTTTGACGGAGGCGGCAAGTATCATAGGCATGCAGCCGCACAGGAAGCCTTGTCCTGCCGGTCCCCTCGGCTCCATTCTGCTCGTGGTGCTGGTGGCCTTCCTCAGCGCCAAGGCGGGACAGGAGCCACCCACCAACATGGCGATGGTGCGGACTGTGGCCGGCCAGCTTGCAGCACAGGTAATTGCGGAAACTGGCGCGCCCGAGGTGGTGTTGCACAGGTTGCCTCCGCCGCATCCTGCGGGCTGGTTGTTGGAACAGGAGCTGCTCCGCGTTGCGCAGGAGCAGCAAGTTACCACCTACCTGATTGCGGATACTGCTCAGGTCCACGAGGCGGAGGGGCGGGAACATGCGGTGAACGTTGGGTTCCGGGTGCTGGCTGCAGGCGTGAACTATGAGCGAGCGGGCGGAGGGCTCTTTCGATCGGGGAGGCTCCGCCGGACGGCGTTCTGCCACGCCAATGTGGTCGTCACTACCGCAGAAGGGCGGGTACTGTGGAGCCGCGATTTCAGAAATGAGGCAGCAGACACGGTGTCGGTCCGTGCGGTCCCGTTCCTGGAAGAAGCAGAAGTGTCGTTCACGCAGGGGCGGGTCCCCCCAGCCCGAGGCGCAGCCCGGCTGGTAGAACCGCCTCTGGTGCTTGTGGTGAGCGGGCTGGTGACGTATCTTTTCTACGCGTATCGAAGCAAGTAGGCGTAATCAAACTGGGAGCATAGATGCGGCTCGTGCGAACAGTCATTGTCTTGTCGTGTGTAGGAGCAATGTTGCTGGCCCAATCGTGTAGCAAGGCCAAAGTGCGACCCAACCTCACCGCAGAAGAACGCTTGAGCTTGGCCAAGCAGATGTTTGCCAAAGGGGACTATCTCGATGCCAAGCAGCAGCTGTTGGTGCTGACGCTGAGCTTCCAGGGGAGCGCCGTTGCTGATGAGGCCCAATTCTACCTGGCAGAGTGTCACTACCAGCTCAAGGAGTACGTGCTGGCCATTAGCGAGTACGAGCGCCTGTTGAAATCCTATCCGAATTCCCAGTACGTGGATGATGCAGAGTACAAGATCGGTATGAGCCACTTCAAGCTCTCGCCGAGTTCCGGCCTTGACCAAGAGAACGCCCGCAAGGCGATGGAGCACTTTCAGCGCTTCCTTGAGGACTATCCGGACAGTCCTTTGAAGAAAGAGGTGGAGGCCAGTCTTCAGCAATGCCGGAACAAGCTTGCCAAGAAAGAGTACGATACCGGTGTGCTCTATAGGAAGATGGGGTACTACGACTCGGCGCTCATCTACTTCGATAGCGTCCTTGCCACCTACTATGACACCCCATACGGGCCAAAAGCGCTGTTTTGGAAGGGGGAATGCCTCATGAAACAAGGCCGGTACGAGGAGGCGAGGGAGGTGTTCAGCGACTATGCGCGGCGCTACCCACAGGGGGCTGAGGGTGAACGTGTGCGGCGGCGGCTGAAGGAACTGTCGTCGCGCTTGGGCCAGGGGGCTAAAGCAGCCGCCAATCCTGAGGAGCCGCCTAGGAAGTAAGGGCGGCCACATAGGGGGAGGGAGGTGTGCTGGGGGCGCTGGCCAATGGGTACGACGCACAACGCACGGGATTGCCTGAGGATATGAAGCTCGGACTATTGGGCGGCACGTTCGACCCCATCCACGTCGCGCACCTGATCATCGCCGAGTGGGTGCGCCAGGAGATGGTTCTGGACCGCGTGCTCTTCATGCCGGCTGCCGTACCTCCCCACAAAAGGCATCGTGCACTTTCTGCCCCCTGGCAGAGATTGGCGATGGTGCGCTTGGCCACTGCCGACTGGCCTCTGTTTGCCGTCTCCGACCTGGAGATACGCCGCGGCGGCGTCTCCTACACCGTGGATACAGTACGGCAGGTCCGCCAGCTCTTTGGGCTGGCCAGGGAGGAGCTCTTCTTGATCATCGGTAGTGACAGCCTACAGGAGATCACCACCTGGCGGGAGCCAGAAGAGATCTTTGCCGCCTGCCAGGTGGTGGTGGTCACCAGGCCCGGTTTCGACCCCGATGTAGCCCCTTCCCACCTTGCTGCCAAGGCCATAATACTTGCTGCCCCACTGCTTGAGGTCTCTTCGTCGCAGATTCGTGAAAGGGTCAAGGCCGGGAAGAGTATTCGTTATCTGGTGCCCCTTGCCGTGGAGAGGTACATTCGCGATCATGGGTTGTACCGTGAGGGCCCTTCCGGACAGCGGCCGTGAACGGACTGGCCTTGCGGCTGCTGAGCCTGGTAGGGAGAGGATAGATGACTCTGCAGAGTTAAGGCGATGATCTACTGGCTCTCCGTTCTCTTGCTGCGAATGGTCGCGCGGATCTACTTCCGCGGTCGGGTGTTTGGAGGGCGGGCTCTGCCCAAAGAGGGGGCGTACATCGGCGTCATCAACCACCAGAGCCACATGGATGTGGTTGCCCTGACCATGGTCGTCAACCGGCGTGTGCACACCATGGCCAAACATACGCTCTTTGCCATCCCTTTGGTCAAATGGTGGTTGCGGGCGGTGCACATGTTCCCGGTGCGACGGGAAGCTGGGGACCATCGCGCCTTCAAGTATGCTCTGGACCTGCTGCGCTCCGGGGAGGTGCTGTTCATCGCGCCGGAGGGGACGCGCCTGCGGCCTGGGCAGAAGCAGCCGGCCAGAGCGCGCAGCGGGTTTGCGCTTCTGGCGCACCTGGCCAACTGCCCAGTGGTGCCCGTGGCGGTATGGGGCACGGGGCGAGCTTTGCCGCCCAAGGCGCGCGTGCCGCGACCCGTGCCCATAGCCATCAAGGTGGGTGAGCCCAGGTTCCTCCCGGCGCTTCCTTCCGGAGAGAGGCGCAAGCAGGCGCTCCAGGAGCAAGCCGACCTGGTCATGCAGGAAGTGTACCGGATGCTCCGGGAAGTGGACCAGCAGATGCGGAAGCCCCGGGGTGAGTGACAAACGCAGGCCATTGCGGGTGCTGGCCCTCTGCTCCTGGGGAGGCATGGAGATGCAGGTGGGGGCGACAGCCGAGCTGCTTCGGTCGCGCGGACACCAGGTGCAGGTGGCTTGCGCGCCCCGTACGCCCCTTCATGCTGACCTGGTGCAGAGGGGATTCGCCCCTTTCTCTTTTCGCCCGTGTGGGTACGTCGACCCGGTGGCGATCGTGCGCCTGGCGCGTTGGCTGCGGCAGCAGCGGGTGGAGATTGTGCATTGCCATTTTTCGTGTGACCTGTGGGCTGTGGTGCCAGCTTCGCAGCTGGCAGGAAGGGTCCCGGTCGTGCTTATCAAACACGTGGGCACAATGCGCCCCAAACGCGACCCCCTGCACAGGTGGCTGTACCGGAACGTGGCGCAGGTGTGGGCGATATCGCGCGTTATACGCGACAACCTGATCGCCACGCACCCCCTGCCCGCGGAGAAGGTGGAGATAGTCCACCAGGGGCTAGACCTTGCCAAGTTCCGCGTGCCGACCGAGGTGCGCAACCGCCTGCGCCGCGAATTCGGTTTTGCGGAAAAGGCCCTGGTTGTGGGTATTATTGGCAGGTTAGAACCAGGCAAGGGGCACTTGGAGTTCCTGCAGATGGCAGGGCGGGTCGCTCGCCAGGTGCCGCAGAGCGCCTTTCTCGTGGTGGGCACACCCACGCGCGGCGAGGAGTTCCGCGCCGAACCCATCTTTCGCCTCGCCAAGGAACTCGACCTGGGGCCGAGGTTGGTGTTCGCGGGGTTTCGCCAGGACATCCCGGCCGTGCTGGCTGCCATGGATGTGTTCGCCTTCCCCTCTCGCGCCGAGGCGTTTGGCCTGGTGCTGATCGAGGCGATGGCGGCTGGGCTGCCGGTAGTCTCCACCGCCAGTGACGGCGTGCTTGACATTGTCGTGGACGGGCAAAGCGGCCTGCTGGTGCCGCCCCAGGACGTCGCGGCCCTGGAAAAGGCGGTGCTGCGCCTCCTTGCCAGCCCAGAACTGCGCCTCGAGCTGGGTAGAGAGGGGCAGCGCCGTGTGGAGGAGCTCTTTACTGCGGAGCGCATGGTGGCGCGGGTGGAGGAACTCTCCTGGCGCATCGTTAAGCAGCAGCAGGCTCGGTGCGGCAAAGCTTAGTCCCATCGCCACCGGCAGCGCCGTGTTTCCCCGTGGCCCAGGCGATGAACTGCGGGGAAGGACGTGAAGAGGAGGCGGTCGCGCGGCTGGCCAAACGACGGCGGAGTGAACAATGGACATCAGGCTACTACGCAGCATCCCAATCTTTTCAGGCCTGGGGGAGGCAGACCTGGAGCGAATCGCCAGGCTGTGCGTGCACAAAAGTTGCGCGCCCAATCAGGTGATCCTGGTAGAAGAGGAAAGTGGCCAGTTTCTGTTCATCATCAAGCGCGGGAGCGTGAAGGTCTCGCACCTGAGCGAGGAGGGGCGGGAGGTCATGCTCTCCATCCTCAACGCCGGGGATTTTTTTGGTGAGATGGCCCTTCTTGATGGCAGGGGGCGCTCCGCCAACGTCACCGCGCTGGTGGAGACAGAGTTATTGGTGCTGCGACGCGCCGACTTTCTCGGTTTGCTGGAGGACTATCCGCAGATTTCCATCGCTCTGCTCCGCGAGCTGGCTGGGCGCATTCGCGCCAGCGACTCGCACATCTCCAGCCTAAGCCTCAAGGATGCCACAGGGCGGGTGGCCATGGCGCTCATCCGTGTCGCAGAGAAGACCGGCCGCCGACATGGACAGGAGGTGATTATCCCCAAACTGCCGATCCAACAGGACCTGGCCAATCTGGCCGGTACGGCGCGCGAGACCATTTCCAGGGCTATGACTCAGTTCGAAGAGATGGGCTACCTGCAGCGCGAGGGCCGTCGGGTGGTCATCAAGGACTTTGAGCAGTTCAAGCGCGCGTTCAGTTGAGCTGTTCTCCGCGGAGACGTTTGCCCAGAGGGAGCTTCGGTGTCCACAGTCCTGGCATTCTTTGCCCATTTGCATGGCCTTTTCGAGACGTTCCTGAACGGCTGGGGAGGTCTTTTCAGGAGGCCGTTGTACGGCCGGGCCATCATCGAGCAGATGGACGTCATCGGGGTGCGTTCCCTGGCGATCGTGGTGCTCACCTCCATGTTTACTGGCCTTGTGCTGGCCTTGCAGTCCGGCTACGAGATGGCCATCTACGGCGCCAAGATGTACGTGGGCACGCTGTTGAGCGTATCGTTGGTGCGGGAACTGGGTCCTGTGCTGGCGGCACTTATCGTCACCGGCCGCGTGGGCTCGGCCATGGCCGCCGAGATCGGTTCCATGGCCGTCACCGAGCAGATCGATGCCATGCGCGCCCTGGGCACCGACCCGATCAAGAAGCTGGTCACCACCCGCCTGGTGGCCTCCACCGTGATGCTCCCCGTGCTGACGGCAGTGGCGGATGCGGTCGGCATCTTAGCCGGCCTGGTGGTGGCGGTCAGTTCATTAGGGATCAGCGCTTCGTTCTATTGGATCACCGTGGTGCGCGCCCTGACGATGGATGACCTGGTGATGGGCCTTACCAAACCGGTGCTGTTCGGGGTGCTCATGGCGACGGTGGGGTGCTACATGGGTATGTCCACAACCGGTGGCACGCGTGGCGTGGGCGAATCGACCACCAAGGCGGTCGTGCTCACCTCGGTGCTCATCTTCGCGGTTGATTTCCTCTTCACCAAACTCTACTTGGCGGTGGTGCATTGACCATGACAGAGGCGGTACCACAGGGCGGTGCAGCCATCGAGTTTCGCGCCATCCACAAGTACTTCGGCGACAACTGGGTCCTCCGCGGGTTGTCCCTCGTGGTCAACCCGGGCGAGACCTTGGTGGTGCTGGGGCGCTCCGGGTGCGGAAAGAGCGTCCTCCTGAAGATCTTGCTTGGGCTGTTACGCCCGGAGAGCGGCGAGGTGTGGTTCGACGGTGTGGAGATCACCGACCTCTCTGAGCGGGAACTTGTGCCGGTGCGGAAGCAGATCGGTATGCTCTTTCAAGGCTCAGCGCTCTTTGATTCACTGACGGTGGGCGAAAACGTTGCCTATTGGCTGCGCGAACACACCGAGCTCGGGGACGAAGAAATTGCGGCTAGGGTAGCCGAGTGTCTTCGTTTCGTGGAAATGGAGGGAACCGAAGAGCTGATGCCTTCGCAGCTGTCTGGCGGCATGCGCAAGCGAGTGGCGCTGGCCAGGGCCATGATTGCCTCCCCGCGCCTAATGCTCTACGACGAGCCCACCACCGGTCTTGACCCGATTACCGCAACAACCATCAATGCCCTCATCCGCAAGACGCAGAGGGAGCTGGGAGTGACCTCCATTGTCGTCACCCACGAGCTGCAGAGCGCCTTCAGCGTCGCGCAGCGGGTGGCGGTCATCAATGAGGGCGTGATTGTGGCCGTGGGCAGCAAGGAGGAGGTACAGGCTTCCACGGACGAATTTGTACGGACGTTTCTGGCGGGGCCAAAATGAAAAGCAGCAGACAACCTCTTTTCAGCCATGAGGTACGAGTGGGCCTGGCGGTCTTTGTCGGGGTGCTCATCATCGTCGTGGCGATCATGACTGTGGGCGGACAGCAGGGCTTCCTCGCCGATCGCTACCACCTGCGGCTGTTGATGACGCGCGTCGAAGGGCTGCAAACAGGAGCTCCGGTGCGCCTGGCTGGGGTGCATGTTGGCTCGGTGACCTCGGTCAAGTTCTCGCCGGATGTGAGAGAAAATCGCATCATTGTGGAGCTGGAGATTGACGCCAAGGTCAAGGATCGAATCCGCAAAGACTCCATCGCCCATATTGGCACCTTGGGCCTCCTCGGCGACAAGTACGTGGGGATCACCATGGGCTCGCTGGATCAGCCGCGCTTGGAGGACGGCGACTACTTGCAGGCAGCGGAGCCTCTGGACGTGGAGAAGCTCATCGACGAAGGCGTGGCCGCCTTCAATCTGCTCAAACGCTCCCTTTCCACGGTGGACGAAATCGTCACCAAGATCAACACCGGCAAGGGCACTCTTGGCCTGCTGCTCAACGACCCGAGCATGTATGTGGACGTGAAGGCCCTGGTGCAGATCTCGAGCGGTATTCTGGCCTACATCCGTTCCGGCGAAGGGACTGCAGCCCGTCTGTTCACCGACCCACAGTTGTACACTCGTCTCACGGCCCTCCTTGCCTCAGGCGAAGCCCTGGTGGACAGCGTACGCCACGGGCGAGGGAGCGCTGCCCGGCTCGTGCAGGACCCCAGCCTCTATCAAGAGCTGATGACGCTGACCAAGAACCTCAATCTGATCACCGGGAGACTGCAAAAGGGAGAAGGGAGCCTCGGCCTCATGATGAATGACGAGGTGCTCTACCGGCGCCTGAATACCTTGACGGCTAGCCTCGACTCCTTGGTCACCGACCTCAAGAGCAACCCCAGCCGCTACCTGAAGGTTGAGATATTCTGAGGCGGTGCTCCCATGGCTCAGGCCCTGCGCGCGAACTTCCTCTTGACATTGAGACGGCGCTTTTGTATAATCAGACGGCTTCAGTCGGCGTGCCGGGGCTGATCGGCAGAGCCGGGCCCGGAAAATGCACGGACAACACCGGAACGGAATGCTCGCCCTTTCGACTGCCTGGATCGCGACAGAGGTCACTGACGGGGACCGCCTGCTGGATGCGGTGCGGGAAACCGGTCTATCGGCCTTAGAGCTCGACTACCGGCTGACCCCGGCCATGCTGCGGCAGATGCGCCGTCGTCTGCGCTCGCGCGAGTTTACGGTGGTGAGCGTGCACAACTACTGCCCGCTGCCCGAAGGGGTGCCCCAGGACCTTGCTTCCGGAGACCTTTTCTTGCTCTCCAGCACGGACGCGGATGAACGCCACCACGCGGTGAAGCTGTCGCTCAAGTCAGTGCACCTGGCTGCCGACCTTGAAGCGTGGGCCGTCGTGTTCCACCTTGGCGCAGTGGGCGGCGATAATCCCGACCACAAGCTGCGCCAGTATTTTCAGGACAAACAAATTGACAGCCGGGAGGCGCAGGAGTACCGGGAGGATAAACAGGCGGACCGGCTGGCAAAACGACAGCCGTATTTGGATGCAGTACTGTTGAGCCTTGATCGCATCCACGCGGAGGCAGTGCGACTTGGCGTGTTCGTGGGGGTGGAAAATAGGCTTTACTCCCATCAGATCCCTGACCTGGAGGAGGTAGGGATCATTTTGCACGAGTTCAGAGGGGGTAATGTGGGCTACTGGCACGATTGCGGGCATGCGCACGTGCAGGAATCTCTGGGCCTGGTGGCCCACGAATCCTGGCTTGAGCACTACGGGTCGGAGCTGTTGGGCGTGCATCTGCATGACGCCCGTGGCCTCGAAGACCACCTCGCACCTGGTAGTGGCGAGGTGGATTTTGACATGGTGGCAAAATACCTCCGGGACGACACCGTGCGCGTCTTGGAAGTGCATCCCGGGGTGACTGTGGCGGAGATTCAACAGGCTGCTGTCCTTTTGGCTCGGAAAGGCATTGTCGCTTTGTGACGGATCGCGCGAGCCGTGCCTGTGCCAGGGGCCATGTGAGGGAAACAGAACGCACTTGGCCTTGATGGCATTTCCGAGCCGCAGTCCAGGCGATGGGAAAAAGCATCGATGCGCATAACGGTAGGGTGTTGTGGTTTCCCGGTGGCGTGCCAGCTCTACTACCGCCAGTTTCCGGTGGTGGAGGTACAACAGACCTTTTATCAGCCGCCACAGCTGAGCACGGTTGCCCGTTGGCGCGCCGAGGCGCCGGAAGACTTCGAGTTTGTGGTCAAGGCCTGGCAGCTGATCACGCATCGGCCGTCAAGCCCCACCTATCGCCGGCTCAAGGAGCATATCCCCGCGGACAGGCGCGATGCGTACGGGAACTTTCAGCTGTCGGCAGAGGTGAAAAATGCCTGGGCGCGTACCCTGGAGACAGCCCAGACGTT
>JBBIKH010000095.1:0-12548 GCA_037445575.1 bacterium | reverse complement strand
GTCTGGCCAGTTCGCTAAAGCGTTCCGGAAGCCAGCGTTTGGCCGGCCACGAGGCGCCTGCATGCACCACCGCTATGGGCTGGCTGAACACAAGACCCTTCTCGCCCAGGAACGCCTCTGCCCAGGCGTCCTCGTCAGGGCTGGTGGCGAGGTGCGTTTCCAACCCCGCGCTGGGCACGCCGAGAGGCTGCAGTGCCTGCAGGTGAAACTCTATGGCGTTCTTGGGCCGCGCGTCGCGCCGCACCACTGTCGTGTACAGGAGGCGCCGTCCCCGATAGTCGAAACCTACCCGTTGCCGGGCGCCGCCCAGCCAAAGGAGGAGCGCGGAACGAGGGTTTCCGAAAAGGTCAATGGCCACGTCAAAGCGTCCCCGGCGCACGCCCAGCATGGCGAAAAAGTACGAGAGGTGCTTGTTTCGATCTGCAGAGATGAGCTCATCCACGTGGGGGTGGTGGGCGAGGACCTCAAGGTAAGGGTTCTCTGCAAGGTAGGCTATCGTAGCCTGCGGAAACGCCTGACGAAGGGCGCGCAGCACAGGCGTGGTCAGCACCACGTCCCCCAAGAAGCGCAACCTGCTCACCAGAATGTGCCGATAGTCGTCCACGCCTAAAGCGACTCTTACTTGGTCTTCATTTCAAAAACACCATCCCAGTCCGCAGGAGGGGGTTCCTGGAGAAAGAGGGTGCATCGCTGGCAGTAGACCTGCGAAGGCCCGTCTTCAGGATCCAATTGCAGGGCGGCACGAAATGCTTCAAGCGCCGCCGTCCACCGGCGCTCGCGGTAGGCGGCCAGGCCTTCAGCGAACGTGCGCAAGGTCCGCACTTTCTGCTCGCTCAGTTCGCTTTCGTGTTCTGCTGCCAGCTCGTAGACGCGCACGGGCAATGCCTTGCCTTTGACGCGGATCAGGTCAAGCTCTCGGGTCACAAATTGCCCGTTGAGCAGCTGGTGGGTGAACTCGCTGATCATGATGCTGGTGCCATAGGTCTTGTTGGCCCCTTCCAGGCGCGAGGCCAGGTTTACGCTGTCGCCAATCACCGTATAGTCGAAGCGTTGTTCGCCGCCGATGTTGCCCGCGATCATCGATCCGGAGTTGATGCCGACGCGGGCGTAGAACTGCGGTCTGCCTTCGGCCAGCCACCTCTGGCGCAGGTCGACGAGCCTGCGCTGCATCTCCAGGGCCGCGCGGCAGGCGTTCACCGCATGCTCTGCCAGCGGCACCGGCACACCAAAGACCGCCATGATGGCATCCCCCTCGTACTTGTCCAGGAATCCCTGGTGCGCGAACACAATGGCAGTCATGGCCGACAGGTACTCGTTCAGTTGCGCCACCAGCTCCTCTGGACTCAGCCCCTCGGCCACCGTGGTAAAGTTTTTGATGTCAGAGAACAAGGCGGTGGCCGTGCGCCGCTCGCCGCCGAGCTTTAGCATCTGCGGATTCTTGATGAGCTCCTCCACGACCGAAGCGGAAAGGTAGTACTGGAACATCCCTTTGATTCTGCGCTTACCCCGTTCTTCCTCCACATAGCGAAAGATGAATACCGCCAGGTAACTGAAGAGGAAGATGACCAGCGGCCTCACCACCTCCAACCACACTGCGTGACGAGCGAAGAGCTGGAAGGCCAAAATCAGGTACCCGGCACTGATCGCTAGGGCGAGCGGACCGCTTTGCCATGGACGAAGCAACATGGCAGCTATGGCCAGCAAGACTGCCAAGGCAAGGGCCATGAGGTAGACGAAGGCCCTGTGGGGCCGCGCGATGTATTGCTGAGTCAGAATGTTGTGGATGATGGTGGCGTGGATCTCCACTCCGGGAAAGGCGCCCTGAAACGGCACCGGGCGGATATCGGCAAGACCGGCTGCAGAGGTCCCCACCAACACGATGCGCCCCTCAAAAAGCTCCGCCGGCACCCGTTGCATGAGCACGTCGTAGTAGGACACGTACCGGAAGGTGCCCATCGTGCCCAGGTAGTTGATCAGCATCCGACCGTGCTTGTCGATGGGGATGACCAGCTGCCTGCCGGGTAACCCAGGGGGTGAGAGCACAATCCTCTTGCCTGGCACAATCTGGATGTGCTCAGCAGAAAGATTGAAAAGCCCCCTGATGACCGCCATGGAGAGCGCAGGGTACTGCCTGCCTGCAAAGGAGATGAACATTGGCATCCGGCGGATCACGCTGTCGTCGTCGGGGGAAAAGTTCACAAAACCGATGCCTGCCGCAGCGTTGTACAGGCGCACCACCTTGCCATCCATGCGTTCGGTGGAAGGAAAGTGCGCTGCCACCTTGGGAGGAAGTGCCAACGAGTACCGTTCGCTGCGGAATCCCTCTGGCGGGGCATCCATCGCGTAGAGGAATATGTCGGGCGATGCAGCAGAAAAGGCCATGGCATGGTAGACGATGTCGGAACGATATGTGGCCGCCGCCAGCGAGTCGTCTACCGCCGGGTCCCGACTCGGCTCCATGAAGAGCACATCAAAGGCGATCGCCAGCGCATGTCCCGACGTGAGATAGTCGATGACCTGCGCGTGATAGGTGCGAGGCCATTGGCTGAATGGGCCCAACTTGTCCAGGCTGCGATCATCGATGTCCACGATGACGATGTCTTCCAGGGGAGCCCCCCCGCGTTCCGCGGCCAGGCGGTCGAGCCGTTGGCCATAGCGCCAGTCCAGGGTCTTGGCCTCAAAGCTGGCAAAGACGCCTGAAAGCGGCAACTCCGTGACCAGACCCACAGCGGCGGCAGCAATGAGAGCAAGGGAAAAGGCGGTCAATGTCTTGTGCAGTGCATCAGTCACGGTGGGGATCCTGTTCCATTATGGACGATTTCCGCTTGCGTTCACATGCGCCCTAGCACGCGCCGCCACCACCATGCCAGCCTCCGCCTTGTCGCGCGAAATGCTGCTCATGACTGTCTGTCCCCGCGAGGACCGGGCACGACAGGAGCACGGCGCGCGTCGTCGCCAGGGAACGCCGAGGTGCTCTCCTTGAGTAAGGCATGCCGGGGCCCCAGATGCCAGAATCGCACCGCCGGACCATCGGTGGTCTCGCTGTGATGCAGGCCAAGAATCAGAAATTCCGGCAAACTCGTTACCTCTGGCGGCAAAAGGGCGAGCCTGCAGGGCATGCCCCACAAGGGAGCTCTGGGTTAGCCTCTGGTCCACCGGGGTCTGCAGACCCGAAATCCCCTTTTTTCCCTACAGCCCCATGTGGTCAGCTGACGATAATTGGCGCTCATCTTGGAAAATCGAGCCAGCCCTCGAACACCGGGTCAACTGTCCCCGCCAGGCTTAGCTGTGTGCAGTCTTGGTTGAACGCGACCGTGAGCTCGCCGCCGGGCACCTGTACGGTCACCGGCGAGCGACATCCATGCTGGGCGCAGGCGATGAGCGCTGCGGCCACAGCTCCGGTGCCGCAAGCCAACGTCTCGTCCTCGACGCCGCGCTCATACGTTCGCATGCGCAGCACGTGCGGGCTGACCACTTGCACAAAGTCGACATTGGTCCCGCGCGGCGCAAATGCGCTATGCAGCCGGTACTTGCGGCCGAGCTGCACGACGTCCAGCCCGTCGACCTCCTCGGCAAAAAGGACGTAGTGCGGCACCCCGAGCTCGATAAACCCTCCGTCCTTCAGAAACGGCTCCTCGGCCACTTGCAGCTCCAATCGGAAAGCCGAGGGCGGCGGGAACTCGGTCGTCACTGCGTTCCCCTGTACGTGCGCGGTGTAGATGCTCCCGCCAATTTCAAAGCTCACGGGAGAGGAAGCAATGCCTTCTGCGACGGCGAAGAAGGCCACCGCGCGCGAACCATTGCCACACATTTCCGCAATACTGCCGTCAGAGTTGATGTGCACATACGCAAAGTCGGCAACGTCGCTGGGGTTCACCAGAATGAGCCCGTCGGCGCCCACCGCCACGCGCCGTTGGCACACCCAGCTGCACCAGGAGCGATGGCGGGGCAGTTGCACATGCCCCTCGCGGTTGTCGATGAGGACAAAGTCATTTCCGGTAGCCGAAATTTTCACAAAGCGCAATCGCATCTGGCTGCGTTGCCTCCTCAATCCCCAGACTTGGGTGGTTACCCCCGCCTTCTCCGGGAAAAAGCTGCCTTCACTTCACAATGGAGGGCCCGCACCTCACCAGCTCCGCTCGCGAATGAGCAGGTGGGAAGCGCCGTCCACGAGCACTTCCGCCGGTTTCATGCGCAGGTTGTAGGTGCTTGCCAGCACGTACCCATAGGCCCCCGCCGTCATGATGGTGAGCAGGTCGCCTCGCTGCACTGGGGGCAACAGGCGATCCTTGGCGAAAAAGTCGCCGGACTCGCATATTGGCCCAACCACATCCGCCGTGGTCATCTGGTCCTCCCGGCGGTGGACCGTGAGCACTTCGTGGTGGGCGCCGTACAGCGCCGGCCGGATCAAGTCGTTCATCGCCGCATCCACCACCACGAACCGCTTGTCCCTGCTTTCCTTGACGTACAGCACGCGCGTCAGGAGCAGGCCGTTGGGGCCGACAATGGCCCGGCCGGGCTCCAAGAAAAGCTCGCATCCCGTAGGGGCGATGATGGGCACCACCTCAGCAGCCAGCTCCGCGGGGTCGATGAAAAGCGCCGGTCCGTGCTCGGCCAGCACGCGCGTGTAATCCACCCCAATGCCTCCGCCGATGTCAATGTGCGCCACCTCGATACCTGCCCGCCTAAGCTGGGCCACGAACCCGGCGAGGGCCTCGGCGTTCTTGCGATAAGGGAGAATCTTCTTGATCATCGAACCGACGTGCGCGTGTACACCCACCACCTTGAGGTTCGGCTGCCGGGCGGCCCATAGACAACAGGCTTGGGCCTCCTCGATCGGAATGCCGAACTTGTTGATCTTCTTGCCGGTGGTCAGGTACGGATGCCCCTCGATGTCCACGTCGGGGTTGATGCGGATGGCGACCGGCGCCACTTTGCCCATCGCCGAGGCCAGGGCGGCCGTCACCTCCAGCTCCTGCCTGGATTCGATATTGAGCGCGGCGATTCCTGCCTCGATTGCGCCTCGGATCTCTGCGTCGGTCTTGCCCACACCTGCGAACACTGTTTTTGCCGGCGGAAAACCGGCCTGGCGAGCCAGCTCAAGTTCACCGCCTGACACCACATCAGCCCCTGCCCCTGCCTCGGCCAACAGGCACAAGAGGTGGGGATTGGCGTTGGCTTTGAGCGCGTAGCAGACGGTGTGGGGAATTGCGGCAAAGGCTTGGTCGATAGCCCGGTAGCTGCTCAAAGTCCCCTGCTTGCTGTACACGTAAAGGGGTGTGCCATAGGCCTGAGCCAGGTCCTCCAAGCTGACATCCTCGCAGTGGAGCAGATCGTGTCGATAGGAAAACGGAACGGTCGGTTGCATGTTACCTCGTCTGTTGAGCGGAAGGGGCCCGCTGCCATCTAGGCAAAACGATGTCGTTGCCCACGTTGGGCCAACGGGACCGCACCTGAATGGAATCCGGAAGCACGACAAAGCGCTCGGCCGGCACGAACGGCAGCGCCGAGCCCGGCGAGTAGCGTCCGTTTGCATCCTGGTCGCGGTACGCTTCCAGCAGGTAGACCCCAGGAAGCAGATGCGCGAACTCGTACGGGCCTGGCCCTGGCAGTGTCAGTTCGTGCCTGTCCCCCTTGGGGCGCACTTGTGTTGCCCAGAGGATGATAGGCCCGGTGGCGGTGCTGTCCTCATCCAATACCGTGCCCGCTATGGACGACAGGGTGTCGCAGTTCATCGTCCAGAAGGTGACGCGTACAGTGTCGGCTCTGAGCGGCAGCCCGGCAACATCGCGCAACAGAGAGCCGAAGATGAACGCCTGATGGCGAGAGCGGCCAATCAGGGGGCCGATCGGGGCGAACAGGCACTGGGCCGAGGACAGCCAACGCACGCGACCCGGTATCCTCTGGCCTGCGCTGTCGGTCAGAACAAGAGCGCCGATTGCTCTGGCAGTGTCGATGGCTTCAGTGAAGGTCACACGCATCGACGTGACGCATGCCACAGCGCGAGCGCTGTCCTGGGGCCATGTTCTGGCTACCCCAGCTGGCAGCGTGTCGGGGATGGCGCTGCCTGTGAACTCAACGCAGGCCTCTTGCAAGGACAGGCCGTTCAGATCGTAGGCCTGACGAATCAGGAGCCGGTAGGGGTGGGGCTTTTGCTGCGAGGTGGCAAGGTGAACGTAGTTGGGACGTTCGGCATCCACGAGCGCAGCCACCACCTGCAGCGTATCGCCCCCTTCGCGGAGCGCGATGCGATAATTGTCCGGCCGCGTGAGGGGCTCATCTTGCATCGGTTCGCTGAAGCGCAGGTGCACATGCCGAGCATCGGAAGCGATAGCTGCCTCCAATCGCGGTGCCGTGGTGTCGCGCACTACAAGGCGAAAGTCACAGCCGTGGAACCACGGAGCTTCCTCCGAGAGAGCGACATCCCCGGCAGGCACACCCAAAGGGTCATAGTCCGGGTCGTAACGGCGATTGCCTTCGCGGTCCGAGAAGGCAAACAGCCGATAGCGCCCCGGGGCCATGGCTTGCAGAGCATACTGGCCGTCAGCTGCGCACTGCGTCACATAGTCGGGTAGGGCTGCGCAGGGGTCAGGGTGTGCGTTCGTGCTCAGGTCATACGCCCAGACGGTGGTGCCCGCCACCATGCCGGGTCCGTAGACGCGCCCCGTTACCGCGCAACTGTCCAAGGAACTTCCTGTGGAGAAGGCCAGCGAGAAGGCCTGATGCATGCGATTGTTCCGCAGGTCACGTGCTTCGGTCCCGACCGTGAGCACGTAGGTGCGCCCCAGGCGCAGAGGCTCGGAAAAGGAGATGCGCAGAGTGCGTCCACGCCAGCGCAGGAGCACCTTCCCCGTCGGCGTCGGCACGATGAAGAGCGCCTGCTCAACCGACTGGCGGTGCATCTTCTCGCTGAAGGTGAGAAAGACCTTAACTGTCGCAGGCACATCTACGGCGCTCGGCAGGGGCGAGGTGGCTACGACTTCCGGTGGCGTCTTGTCCTCGGGTCCGCCTGGGGGAAAGCCCTGGCGCGCGCACGCGACCATGATCAGGAGAGCGGCGTAGCAGGTGCTACGGCGGCAGATATTCCACAGTCGGTCCTGCATCGCGGCTAAATTAGCCAAATATCAGGAGAAATTCAACCCTTTTCTTGGCGTCTGCGGGAGGGGATATCCCAGCATGCCCGGAGGAGAAGAAATGTGGTTGATTTTCCGCCCGAATTTGCTAACTTTCCACGGGCAAACTCGGGAGCGCTTCATGCAACGACATCGACAAGTGCGCTGGTGGTGGTTGGCGGGGTGGATGCTGGTCCTCGCCGGAAGTGTGGGGACAGGAGACATCCCCGCCCCCGCCAAGGTGGTGCAGATTGCGCCGGAAGTGGTCCACAAGCAGTTCCAGATGTCGGCACCGCCGGCGGTGATCAACGTGCTGGAGGTGAGACTCGGCGGCGGCGTGCAGTTGGCCAGCCTCAAGGCTGGCAGCCGGCTGGCGGGACGTGCCCCACTCAGCACCCTGCTCAAGGCGGCCGGCCCTCAGGTCGTCGCCGGGGTAAACGGCGACTTTTTCTCCGAGGAAGGCATCCCCATCGGATTGCACATTGTCGAAGGGCAAGTGGTGAAACGCGCCGGCAGGAATCTGGCCATCGGGATGACCATTTCCGGAAGGCCATTTCTCGGCGTTGCCGCCCTGGAAGCGCGCCTCCTCACCCGTCGCACTACCATGTCCGTCAATGGCATCAACCGCGGACGTGGCCAGGACGAGCTCATTGTGTACAATTCCTTTTTCGGGGAAAGCACGCGCACGAACAGGTGGGGCATCGAGGCGACGCTGCGCCTGCTTGCTCCCCTGCGCGTGAACGATACGATTGCAGCCGTCGTTGACCGCGTGGAGTCCCTGGGCAATCGACCTATTCCCCCACAGGGACTGGTGCTCTCCGCACATGGGCGTGCCGCAGAGATGCTGCAGCAAAGTTGTGCTGTGGGCGACACGGTGCGCGTCTGGCTTGGACTGAGCCCGGTGCAGGAGCCGGTGAACTGGGCAGTGGGGGGAGGTCCGCAGCTGGTACGCAACGGCCAGGTGGCGACCCAGGAGATTGCAGCCTGGGGCAACGGCAGCTTTGCTTCCGGACGCCACCCACGCACCGCAGCTGGTTTCTCGGCTGACAGTACCCTGTTCTGGTTGGTGACGGTAGACGGCCGCCAGCCCGACTACAGCGAGGGGATGACGCTGGGCGAGCTCGCCGAGTTTCTGGTGCAGCTGGGCGTGCACCAGGCGATCAACCTCGACGGCGGTGGCAGTACAACCATGGTCATCAATGGCAAGGTGGTCAATCGCCCAGCGGAGGGTGGGGAGGAGCGCGCTATTGCCAATGCCATCATTGTACGACGAAACGCCTCGGAGGGGCCATGAAGCGCAAGGGAGTGACACGTCGCGAGTTCATGGGTGAAGTAGCAGCGTTCGGTGCCGCGGGAGTGGTCGGCTCTCGGGTGCTTGCAAGCGGCGCGAAGACACCTAGGGAGATCATCAAGCCACCACGACTGCAGCCTGGTGACACCGTGGGGCTGGTCTGCCCGGCGAGTGCGCCGTTTGAGCCCTCTGCTATTCGCGAGGGCAAAGCCGCCATGGAAAAGCTCGGGTTCCGCGTCAAGATCGGCAGAAATGTGGGCAAGAAATACGGCTATCTTGGCGGCACAGATCAAGAGCGGGCCACTGACTTGCAGGAGATGTTCGACGACCCTCAAGTCAAGGCCATCGTCGCCCTACGTGGGGGGTATGGCTGCCTGCGCATCCTGGACCTCTTGGACTATGAGCACATCCGTCAGCACCCCAAGATCCTCCTCGGTTACAGCGACATTACCGCCTTGTTGCTAGCCGTGCACCAGATGACCGGCCTGGTTACCTTTCATGGGCCCGTGGCGCTATCCACCTTCTCGCCCTACACCGTCGACCTTCTGCAAAGGGTGCTGATGAAAGCAGAACCTGCCGGAGAAATCGCCGAGGCCCCTGGTGCCCTGCCCATCGCCGTCAACGGATTGACCCGCAGGGCGACAGGCCGCTTCACCGGCGGCAACTTGACCTTGGTGGCGGCCTCGCTCGGGACCCGCTACGAGATTCAGAGCGAGGGTCGTCTTCTCTTCATTGAAGAGGTGGGGGAGGAGCCCTATGACATCGACCGCCACTTGACGCACCTTCTGCTGGCAGGCAAGCTCCACGCTGCGGCCGGCATCGCCATTGACCGCATGCAACGCTGCGGTCCCCGAGACTATCAACCAGCCTTCCCGACGACGCTAAGCGTGGAAGAAGTGATCAACGATCGCCTGGCGCAGTTGCCGACGCCTGTGGTGTTTGGCCTGTCGCTTGGCCATGCGGCGGACAAACCCACTCTGCCCATAGGTGTCATGGCAACGCTGGATGTAGCCAAAGGGAGGCTTTCCATAGATGAAGCTGCCGTCGCATAGGGTGGGGTGAAGCCCCAGCGGGTCGGAGTCGTTCGCCGAGTCTCGGGCTCCTGATGACCCCTGCTCCAGGACAACGCAGCCGTGGATCTCCGCCCTCGCGCCTGAGCCGGGCGATGGCCGACCTCTCTTGTGGCATGCGGCACGATTGACCTTGCAGGGGCAGGGGAGTGGTACCTGCGCCCGAGAAGATCAGCCGAGCAAAACCCTTGCAGGAAACGTCCCCAGTGGGGCATGTACTGGCCGAGGTGGCGGCGCCACTCACCGCTGGGCGCGGACGGACGCCGTTCACGGCGGCCATTGCCGGAGCGCGTGCACATCTCCGAGGGGGAGCCAGTAGCCGGAAAGCCCTTTTTTTTCCTGGCGGGAGAAAAATACCTATTGATATTCGCCCCGGACTTTGGTAAATTCGGCGCGTTCAAGTTCCAGGCGGCAGGCCAGGTTCCAGCGTACGAATGGGCGCGCAAGAGGCGGCGAGGGCTGCGGGACATGGCTGGTGCCTGGCGCATGAAACCTGCGCACGACCTTCCTCGGCCGGTGGTGCCGCGGCTTTTTGTGGAGCGCTGTGGGGTGCCATCGTGGCGTGAGGTGCGTTGGAAGCACTGTTTCGCTGCGCAGATGCGAAAATAGGGTTGCCTCGGTGGTTATGCGGTGTGGGAAGGAGAATGTGGCACATGGAGAAGATGAAGGTTCTGCAACAGGTTGAAGAAGACGAAGTAAAGTTCATTAGCCTTCAATTCACCGATCTCCTCGGCGTGGTGAAGGAGGTGATTATCCCTGCCAGGCAGCTCAAAGATGCTATCGAGTTTGGCGTGTGGTTTGATGGCTCCTCGGTGGAAGGCTTTGCCAGAATCCAGGAAAGCGATCTGTTCCTCAGGCCTGATCTTTCCACCTACGCGCCGGTGCCCTGGCTGATGGAGAACGGCCGGACCGCCCGCCTCATTTGCGACATCTTTGGGCGGGACGGCAATCCTTACGAGGGCGATCCCCGATACGTGTTGAAAAGGGCTCTTGCCGAAGCGGAGGCGATGGGCTTCCAGTTCAATGTCGGGCCAGAACTGGAGTTCTATCTCTTTCGCCGGGGGGACCAAGGAGCCCATCGTCCCATTGACATGGGAAGCTACTTTGACTTTTCCTCGCATGAAGGCTACTTTGTCATGCGAGAGATCCTTAGCGCATTGCACAGCTTTGGCATTCCGGTGGAGGCCTCGCACCACGAAGTGGGGAGCGGGCAGTATGAAATCGACTTTCTCTACGGCAATGCCTTGGAGACTGCTGATCGCATCTTGACCTTGAAGTACACGGTCAAGAAGATCGCCCAGCGCTACGAGCTGGACGCCACCTTCATGCCGAAGCCACTGTTTGGGGCCCCGGGCAACGGAATGCACACCCACCAGAGCCTTTTTGATCTGAAGACCCGGCAGAATGTGTTTTACGACGCCAATGACCCGTACAATCTCTCTCCGCTTGCGTACCAGTTCATGGCCGGCATAATCAAGCACATCAAGTCGATGTGTGCGGTGCTCTGTCCCACTGTGAACTCCTACAAACGCCTGGTTTCGGGCTACGAGGCGCCTGTGTATGTGACCTGGGCGCGCATCAATCGCTCGGCCCTCATTCGCGTGCCCAAGTGGTTCCACGATCGCAAGCAGTCAGCGCGCATCGAGCTGCGTTGTCCTGATCCGAGTTGCAACCCCTACCTGGCTTTGGCCTTCATGCTGCAGGCAGGCTTGGATGGGATCCGCAACCAATTGCAGCCGCCGCAGCCGGTCGAGGAGAACGTCTATCTTTTCGACGAAGAGCACTTGAAGGCGAACAAGATTGAGCTTTTGCCCAGCTCGCTCCACGAGGCGCTACAAGAGCTGCAAAAGGATGAGCTCTCCCTGCAGGTTTTTGGCCAGCACCTCTTCGAGCGCTACCTCGACATCAAGACCCGAGAATGGGAAGAGTTTCGCGTGCAGGTGACGCCCTGGGAGCTTGAAAAGTACTTGCAGCTGTACTGAGGTGAGGGATAACCCGCCGCCGCCAGACACAAGTGGGCGACGTTAAGGGGGCGACCGGTACCTCTCCACGTCGAGGTGGCGGACGTAGACATTTGCTTGACAAGGATCGGAACGCCCGCGGGCGGTATGCAGGAAGTGTGGGTTGTGCCCTTTCGCGCACGGCTTAAGGGTGACACTTCCCTACTCAGGCTCCAGCGGCTTGATAAAAGTCTTGTATTTGTCTGGGAGTTTGCGTAACATTCTACAGCGAACAGCCAGTCTGGCGTCAGTGCGGTAGTACCACAGCTGGGCACGCCTCTCCCACCAGCACCATGCCAGCCGTTTTGGTAGCCGAATAGGAGTCTTGCGATGTGTGGACTTCGACGAATGCTGACCGCTGCCGTAGCTTTGCTGCTTTTCGTTGCTGCCCCTGCAACCCGCAGCCAAGTCCCGAAGACGCTGGCTGTCCTTTACTTCCAGAACAACAGCCTAGCGGACAAGGAGGGGGTAGCCGCGCTGAGCAAGGGGTTGGCCGACATGTTCATCACCGAACTGTCCAAGGTGCAGGCCCTGCAGGTCATTGAGAGGGCGCAGCTACAGCAGGTGCTCGAGGAGATGAAGTTGGCACAAGCCGGACTCATCGACGAGAAGAGCGCCGTACAAGTGGGGCGCCTACTTGGTGCCAAGCACCTCCTGCTGGGCAGCTTCGTGCACATGTTCGGCGGCAAGATGCGCATCGATGCGCGCATCGTGGAAGTGGAGACCGGATTGACCATCAAGGCAGAGGAAGAGACCGGCAAAGTCGACAAGCTTTTCGACATGGTCAAGCGGCTGACTGCCAAGATCGTGCGCGACCTTGACGTGGCGCTCACCAAGGAGGATCGGGCCCGCCTCGAAGAGGCAGGGGGGGCATCGTTTGAAGGGGCGGTGCTGTATGCCAAAGGCCTGGAGTTCGAAGACCGGGGGCAGCTCGTGGAGGCGTACAAGATGTACCGCAAGGCCCTGGCAGCAAGCCCCGAGTTCGAACAGGCCAAGCAGCGCATGATGGCAGTGCAGGCCAAGCTGAAGTAGAATGGCAAGCAGGCCTTGGGAGGAACAGGACCCGTGCACAGGA
>JBBIKH010000094.1:0-12815 GCA_037445575.1 bacterium | reverse complement strand
CCATGGTGATGAACAGAAGGAGAAGCATTAGTGGTGGCGTTACAAAGTTCCTGTGATTCATCTTCCCGTTCCTCCTGCTTTGGAGGGCAAACTAGTGCCTGCGAATGCGCGGAAGGAGAAGACCCATGATGACAGGTGACGCCAACCAAGTCTGCTGTGGAAGCGGATACCGAGCCCGCGTGGCAGTGGACGGTGTACCCACACGCGGGGTGCGCGACCCTCAAATACTTCTCACGCGGCTGGTATTTTGTTTACCATAGTTGACAATTGCATTATAACATTTTTTTCGAAATTTGTCAAGTACTTTTTTCAAAATTTTTCGTTAACGTGGGAGGCCATACATCCCTACTAAGTTTCATAAGATAAAACCCACAACAAGGCATTGCTAGACGGGCGCCAAAATTCAGGTTGACTCTTGGGTTTGTTTTGTCTATATTTCGTATGGCATTTAATAGTTACTGCAAGTTAACTTGCCGCTGCGCCCCTTGGAAACAATGTTGAGGAACAGGACGCGTTTTTCGGGTGGCGCTGCCGTTTCCGGGTTTGATGACGATTGCCTGTATCTCAGGCACACAGAGAGGGGCGCGCTTCGCCTACGCACGAACGGGTGCCACGGAAGTGGAACCACCAGGATGATGATGCAGGAGGCGCTTGATTTGGGCTTCAATGTTGGTGCTTGTTACCGCGAGCGTCGTGGGGGAAGCAGCGGAGCGTTCGCTTGTGCACAAGGTGGCATGTGAGCCACATTGCCGATGAGAGCAGAGATCACTGTTCGCACCCATGTGTTCAGGTCAAAGTCGGCGAGCACTCCTGGCGGTAGTTAGTTTACGCGTACGCTGGGCGGAAAGGAGAGAATCTGCGTGCTAAACTTGCGAAGACATCTTGCTCAAACGGAATTGTACGTTTTCCGGCTGGTTTATGAGAAGGGTCCCATCTCGCAGGTCAAAGTGGCACAACTGCTTGGTCTGACCCGTGCGAGGATTTCCACGATCGTGAAAAAGCTGAGGGAGCTACAGCTTGTCATCGAAGCCGGTAAGGGCATGTCCAGTGAGGGCCGCGGTCGGAAAGAGGTCCTACTGGCCGTGAATCCGGACGCGGGCTTTGTTATTTCGATCCACATGGCATTTGATCATTTTACGGTCGGCCTGCTGAACCTAACTGGTAAGGTCCTTGAGAAGGTGAGCCAGCCCTTCCAGCTCGATTCGCCTCCGCCCATTGTGCTCTCTTCGGTCAGCGACACGGTGCGCAGGACGATCGCGGAACATCAGATTCAAAAGCAGAAGGTATTCGGTCTGGTGATCACCATCCCGGGCGTGATTGACTACAGGAAGGGCATTGTGCGCGAGATCACTCTCAAGGGCTGGGAGGGGTTCAGGCTCAAGTCCTATTTTGAAGATGAATTTGACGTCAGGGTCCTGCTTGAAAATGACGTCAAGACCTATACGATGGGGGAACTGTACTTTGGGATTGGCAAGCACGTGAGAGGGATGATCTGTCTCTGGTTAGGAGACGGCATAGGCGCGGGCATCGTCAGTAACGGTCAGCTGATTCGCGGGGCTGGCTCCAGCGCCGGCGAAATTGGTTTCAACGAGTTCATCTTGGAACAGCCAACCAACAAATCGATCTTGACCGCCGGCGAGGTACACTGCTGGGGGGACATCCTCTCGCTGACGAATATCAAGGCTACCATCGTCCGCGGCATTGAGGAGGGATGGAAAACCAGCTTGAAACCAGATGCTCAGATCGCTGATTTTGTTGAGGCGGTGGCCCACGGGGATCCACTGGGGTTATACATTTATCGCCTATTGAGCAATGTTCTTGGCGCGATCGGACTCAACCTGGTGTACACTTTCAATCCCGAAATCCTGCTCCTGAGCGGTCCGCTGATCCAGCATCTGCCGCAGTTAGCGGGAGAAGTGAGGGCCCTGCTTAACAAGGGCGTCCTGCGGACGCCGATCGAGACTGTTGAGGTCAAAACCAGCATTTTGGGCGAAAATGGCCTGCTCATGGGCGGAGTGGCCCTCATGCTCGATTACCTGTTTGGGAACTCTGGCAACCATTTGCTGGAATCGTGAACCCACCCTAGTGAGAGCGCAGATAGCCTGGGGGCGGTTGCTCCCTCGCATCCATGCAGACTGGAAGCAGCAAGAGCGACATGCCCAACCAAATGTGAGCCCTGCGAAGGAAGCTGTCGCATCTTTCGGAGTGCTCTAAGGCGCGGTCAAGGTGCAGGGGTCCGCAAATCGCAAGGGCTCGGAAGGGCTCGCGCATGTGGGGCAGACCCGGCCAGCCGACAGGCTCGCACCGATGTACGGAGGGGATGATTTGGAAAACTAGGCCGGCGGTTTGTGAGGCGCGCTATTGCGCTCCTAACGGAGGCTTCTGCGAACGTCTGCGACAGCCCTTCTTGACGGGCGGCCTGGCTTATTCGGCGGGGTGCGGGCCAAAATTACAGCGTGGGTACAGACTCAGAGCCAGCCAATGATACGGAATTCTGCGCTCCGCTTTCCCTCGTGAAAGATGCCGCCACTCACAGTCTTCGTGGGTACCCGTCTTCACCTCCCGCGAACGCCCTGGGCAGGTGCCCTCCACTCTGCTCAGGGCTGTCCGGACTACCTGGTCTTCGGTCGCGGATGGTGGTTGCACCATGCCCATGGCCAATATGGTCGGAAGCGGCAGGGTCGAAGCTGCCCTGGTCTCCTTTCTTCAGCGTCGCGTAACGTCCCTCCCGGGTCTTGGCGGCTGACATGGCTGCGCAAGCTAGCTTCTGGGTGCCCAGGAAGGAAGATCCTGCGTTCCCTCCTGCCTTTGCCGCATAGTCCTCAAAAATTGGCAGCCGGGCGACACCATCGATGTGTGGGCTTATACCAATTGCCAGGAGGCGGAGCTCTTCTTAAACGGTGCCCCCCAGGGGACACAGAGGAAAAGCCAGGAGCGGCTGCACCTGGCGTGGCGACTCCCCTTTGCGCCCGGAACCATGACGGCTGTGGGAAGGACGGGAGGCAGGGTGGTCCTGACCCGCGAGATCCGCACTGCCGGTCCTGCCGCGCGCGTCGTGCTCCAGCCGGATAGCAGTGCTCCGGGCCGATGGTAAGGACCTCTGCTTCGTGACGGTGCGCATCGAGGACAGGGAAGGCAACCTGGTCCCCACCGCGGACAATCTTGTCTGCTTTCACCTCGACGGTGAGGGGAGAATCGTGGGAGTCGACAATGGACTCCAGACGAGCCACGAGTCGTTCCAGGCACCATACCGGAAGGCGTTCAAGGGCCTCTATCTGGCAGTCATCTCCACCACGGAGAGGCCGGGTAGAATCGGCCTCTCCGCAACTGCCAGAGGCCTTTCGCCGGCGACAATCGTGGTCAGGTCCGAGTAAGGAAGTGGTTGCCGCTCTCGCACCTCCGGTTGGCGGGCATTGCGAAGCCCAGTGGATTTGCCTGCGGTGACTGAGCTGCGGAAACCTGCCCGTCGGCGCATGGTTCGAGGGGTCGGCGTGTAGCCGACCGGCGAACACAACCTACGCCTGCCCGTAGCTGTTATCCGTCAGAAGGATCGTCCGTCTGTAGATGGGGACGGGGGTCAGGAAACAAGTCACTTCAGCATGCGGCGGATTTCACCTACGGTTTCTGCCAGTGGCGGACAAGAAAACCAGCGGCGGCCAGTGAGCTCATTGCAGAAGCCCTGGTAGAGGAACGAAATGAGTTCGGCCAGGCGCGGCGGTAACGCCGGAGGCGATGTCCGCACCGTTGCTTTCCAGCCAATGGGGTCAGCCTTCTTGGCGGCGTCGAGCTCCGCAAACCATGGAGTGGCGCGGTAAAAGACCCGCGCAACCTCCTTGCTGACCGGGACCCCGTCCATGGTGAAGCGGCATTCGTCGGGTGTGCCCATGACGTCCACCACCACCAGCTGCCGCTGCCCGTCAAGGGCGAATTCCACCTTGCCGTCCTCGTGCACCAGTCTGAGGCGCTTTATCTCCTCTGTGATCATTTCGTTCAAACGCAAAGTGGCGCTGCGAAGCTCGGCCAACTCTTGATCGCTCAGGCCCGCGATCTGCCGCGCCTCTGCCCAGGAGAGGTAGCGGTCGCTTCGCTCCAGCTTGGTGGAGACGTCAAGAAGGGGAGGGTGTAGCACCTGCCCAGGTTGCGGCGGGCTGGCAAGCCCGAGGTCGGCCAGGGTGAGAATTCCCTGCTCCAGCCTCTTGAAGACACTGGAGCCAGGGGGCAACGCGTTGCGGAAGATGACTTCTAGCGGCAGAAGAAAGTTGCGCAAGTGGGGACCATAGTCGGAGTAGTCATAGCTGCCTTTCGCCACTTTGGGGCGAATGATGTTGAACAGCGCAACTTCCATGGCATTGACCGGCTCAGTCAGCTCAGCCAGTCTGCAGGTTCGCCCGTCCTTGACCAGGCCCCGGTAGTGCGTGGCGATCCCCAGCGCCTCCGCCTTTTCGAAGAAGTAGGCGCCGATTAGGCAGAGAGCCTGCCCTTTGTGCGCAATGTGATCGGGCATTTCGCCCCAGTCGAACACCGAGTAACGGTCGGAAAAGACAAAGACGCCTCGTCCTGGTTGCTCCGGGGATGGCGGGACGAGAATCTGGAGGTCCTTCACGCTTCCCACGATCTGTTCCCTCCTGCGTTGTCTTGGGTGCGGGGGGGTTGTCTCGGGCCCTGGTCTCATAACCTGCCCCGCACGCTGAGGCCGTTGTCCTTGCTCGGGCAGGTCCCCGCGTGCGGCAGGAAAGATAGCCGAAACGGAGACGAAAATCAAGGTGTAATTGGGGGGGAGACACAAAAAGTGCTTGCACTTGTCCTGAAAATTCTTACCTTTCGAACACCTCGCGTGCGGGCGCGGACAGGGGTGGCAAAAAAGGAAGACTCCCAGGGTGAGGCCGCTGGGCGAGGTGGCCAATAGTTCCCTTGCTGCACCCGGGCGGCAGAGGAGGGCGTCGTTACGCGAAAGAGTGACGTCGGGGCTGGTGCGCTCGCGGGGAGATGTGGCGTCCTGGCGAGATGAGTCGCCAGAGGACGGTTGTGCTGGGGCGTCGGCGAATGGAGGAGAGGGATGCTGAACTACATCTGGCTGGCGTTAGTGGCCATTGCCCTCATAGTGGGGGCGGTCACCGGCAAGATCGAAGCAGTCACGCAAGCGGCCTTTGACATGGCCAGCAAAGGTGTGGATATCGCCTTGGGCCTCATTGGCATCATGGCGCTGTGGTTAGGGATCATGAAATTGGCCGAGGAGGCCGGTCTGGTCCGCATGCTGGCCCGGGCCATCCGTCCCATTAGCACGCGGCTCTTCCCCGATGTGCCCCCTGACCACCCGGCCATGGGCGCCATGCTCCTGAACCTCGCCGCCAACTGGTTGGGCCTGAGCAACGCCGCCACCCCTCTTGGCCTCAAGGCTATGGAGCACCTGCAGACGCTCAACCCCAAGAAGGACACCGCCTCCAACGCCATGATCATGTTCCTGGCGCTCAATACGGGCAGCATCTCGCTCATTCCTGCGACCATGATTGCGGTGCGAGCAAAGATGGGCGCCGCCAACCCCTGGGATATCATCGGCAGCACCGTCTTTTCCTCGACCTTTGCTTGCATCACGGCGGTGACTGTCACCAAGATCGTGCAGAGCATGGAGGCAGGCTTTGGGCAGTTCCTGGTGAGGCTGCAACGTGGGGCCAAAGGGTTGGCCCTTTTCGCGGGAGTAGTGGTGGCGCTGGTTATCCTTGGGAAGGTAGGCCTGCTCGGCGCGGCTTTGGCCCTTTTGCCGCCCGGTTTTTTCAAGAATGCACTGCTGCTCCTTTCCCAGTGGGCTATCCCTGTGCTGCTGTTCTTTATCCCTATACTGGCCTTTGCCAAAAAGATCAAGGTGTACGAGACGTTCATCAGCGGTGCCAAAGAGGGGTTCGAGGTGGCAGTCAAGATAATCCCCTACCTCGTGGGAATTCTGGTGGCGATCGGTATGCTGCGCGCCTCCGGGGCGCTGGATGTCTTTGTCCGGTTGCTGGCGCCGCTGACCAACCGCATCGGCATGCCTGCCGAGGTGCTACCGGCTGCCCTGATGCGACCCCTTTCCGGCAGCGGCACCTTGGGCATTATCACGGAGCTTATCAACACCCACGGTGTGGACTCGTTCATCGGCCGGCTGGCCTCCACCATTTACGGCTGCAGCGAGACTACCTTTTACGTGGTTGCGGTGTATTTTGGCTGCGTGCAGGTGACCAAGACCCGCTACGCCGTGCCGGTGGGGTTGGTCGCGGATGCGGCCGGCGTACTGGCGGCAACCTTTATCTGTCGGGTGATGTTCCTGTAGTACCGCACCTGGTCCGGCGCGCTGGCCCGATGTGACGTCGAGGGCCTTCGTTCTCAGCGACACCGCAACACCGACGCCGACGGGCGCGAAGGCCACGCGCATGGGTCGGGGACGCAGTGCCGAGGTCTACCTGCGTGAGCAGGCGACGCGGGACCAACCACGTAGAGCAAGAGATCATCGTCCACGGAAATACGACCAAGAAGGTGGAAATGACCCTTTCACGATCGCGCGAGACGGGGTCTTGCAGGGAAGAGATGCCGGCAGTCGCCTTGACCGCCCGGAGGCAGGTGGAGATCGTGCGCTTGCCCCGCCCAAGGATCAGCGGGCCGCACGACGTGCTGCTGCGCATGGCGTACGCGGGCATTTGCGGCTCTGATTTGCACTACTATCGCGACGGCCGGATCGGAGACCAGCGGGTGCGTTTCCCCATGGTGCTGGGGCACGAGGGCTCGGCGGTGGTGGTGGAGGTGGGCGAGGGGGTACGAGGCCTGCGCCCAGGCCAGGAGGTGGTGGTGGACCCCGCTCTGGTGTGTGGCGCGTGCGACCAGTGCCGGGCCGGGCGCAGCAACACCTGCCGGGCCCTGCGCTTCCTCGGCAGCCCTGGGGGACCGCTTGGATGCATGGCGGAGTACGTGGTCATGCCAGAGAGCTGTTGTCACCCCCTGCCGCCGCAGGTGGGCCTGCGCCAAGGGGTGATAGCCGAGCCGCTTGCCGTTGCGTTGCACACGCTGCGCCTGCTGGGCCCACGCCCGCCGCGCTCCATGGCGGTGTTCGGCGCCGGCCCAATGGGACTTTGCGTGGTTGCCGCCGCCCGCGCCAAAGGGGTTGGGCAGATCTTTGTCGTTGAGCCGCTGGCGTGGCGCGGAAGGATGGCCCTCTCCCTGGGCGCACAGTGGTGGGCAGACCCGAGAACCACTCCGGTGGTGTCCGAGCTGCTCGCGGCGGTGCCGGAAGGCGTCGAGGTGGTGGCGGAATGCTGCGGCGCGCAGCAGGCCCTGGACCAGGCACTGCAGCTGCTGGCGCCGGGGGGGAGGCTGGCCATCGTCGGCATCCCGCCGGGCAATCGGGTGAGGTTTGACATCAACCTGCTGCGTCGCAAAGAACTGAGCATCGTCAACGTGCGGCGCCAGAACGATTGCATGTCCGAAGCGGTGCAGATGCTCGCCGACGAATTGGCTGCCCTGCGACTGATCACCCACGAGTATCCGCTCGCGGAGGCAGCGAGCGCTTTCGCCGTAACCGCTGACTATGCAGAAGGGGTGATCAAGACTCTTCTCCGCCTGCAGTAGGTCCCGCCTACCTCACGAGGATCACTGAGTTAAGACCACCGTACGGATCGCGCTCGTGCTCCTGCGCGGAAGGATCGTGCGTCCACTGCGAGCCATCGACCACGAACTTGTAGCGGTAGCGCCCCTCGCGCAAGGGGATGAGCACCGTCCACGCTTGCCGAGAACTGTCCTCTGCGTGCATGAAATGGGCGTTCGGGCTCCAGGCGTTAAAGTCGCCCGCCACCGCAACTGAGGTCGCGGGCTCGTGCGCGCGATAGGAAAAGCGCACCAGGCGAAAGTCCTTGGTCAGTCGGTCGGTGAACGGGCAGTGCTCGGGGAGCGGCGCCTGCGCGGAGGGGTCTACAGACGTGGTGGCGCGAAACAGATAGGCCTGCCGCGGCGCCATGGTCAGGCGCAATGAGTCTCCGACTACCGGAAATGCCCCGCCAGTCCGCTGCTCCACCAGCTGCGGCCCTCCTGCCAGCAGCGTGCCATGCAGCGGCACAAGGCGCTCCTCCTGATAGCGAGAGGTGTTCAAAACCACCAGGACCTGCTCGTTGGGCAGGGCGCGCAGGTAGCAGTACACGCCGTGGTCCACATACAGCTCTACGGTGGTGCCCCGCCGCAAGGCCGGCCAGTCCCTGCGCAGCCCGAGCAAGGTGCGACAGTAGGCCACCATGGCGGTGTCTTTGCCCCACACCCTTTCCCAGGGCATCATCATGCGGTTCAGGTAATCCTGGCTCCTGCCGGTCACAGGGTCAACCGGCGGACCTCCCTCCAGGCCGACCTCGGTGCCGTAATAGAGCATGGGCAGGCCCTCGTGGGTCAAAAGGAAGGTCAGGGCCAGGCGCAGTTTCTCCCTTGCCCCCTCGCCTGCCCAGTAGCTGAAGCGAGCCACGTCGTGGTTGTCGATGAGCGGGGAAAGCAGCGTCGTGCCCAGGCGCACCTGGTTCGCACGCACGTGGGCGCTTAGCAAGCTGACAGACCCCCCTTGGGCAAAGACCCGGTTGATGGTGTAGTAGAGCGGGATGTCAAAGAGCGCGTTGAATCCAAGGTCCGCGTACTCGCCAAGGTATTCGATTCTGACGTCAAACACTTCCCCCAGAAGAAGGAAATCGGGACCGGCGAACCGATGAATGTCGGCGCAGTAGCGGCGCCAGAACTCCTTGGGGATATGCTTGACCGCATCCAGGCGGAATCCATCGCAGCCGGTCTGCTCGATCCAGTACTTGGACATGTCCAGCAAGAACTCATAGACCCGGGGGTTCTCCTGGGCCAAGTCGGGAAAGCCGTGGAGCTCGCGCGTCTCCAGCTGCACTTGGTCCTGCCAGTCATCGATGCTGGAGGAGGCGTCTTTGCCGCTGTGGGGATGGAACCAGTGCTTATAGCCGCGCCGGTGCCAATTCTCGTGCTCCTTCACCCAGGGGTGATCCGGGGCCACGTGATTGCACACAATGTCCAGGATGACCTTGATGCCCCGGCGATGCGCCTCGTCCACCACCTCTCGCAGAAGCCGGAGGGTCCCGAAATGCTCATCAACGGAGAAAAAGTCCACGGGCTGATAGCCGTGGTAGGGCCACCATCCCATGAAGGAAGAGTCACTGTTGTCGTAGACCGGGGAGAGCCAGATGGTTGTCACCCCCAAGTCGCGAAGGTAATCCAGTCTCTCGAGCACGCCTTGTAGATCGCCGCCCTGGTAGGTCTTGAGCCACTCCAGGTGGACTGGGTCACCGTCCCAGCGCCGATGGCTGGCCGGCACACGCCCGGAATTGTTGGTCGAGTCGCCGTCGCAGAAGCGGTCGATGAGCACGAAGTAGATCACCTCGTCCCGCCAGTCAATTCCCTCATGCCAGTGACTGGCCCGCGCTGCCTGCACACGAGGCACATGCCGAGGGCCATGCTTCTGCCCGCAGCCGCAGAGGAGAGCAAGCGCGTGCGCGACAATCAGCAGCAGAAGCAAGGTGGGCCATCCCCATAGTGAGCGAGCCGTAGGAACCTTTCTGCGCTGGACAAATCTGTGCACCTGTGCCTCCGCGTCTCGTGCGACCAATTGTGGCGTCGTGTTTGCAAGCTATGCATTCTGCGGCAAAGAAGCAAGCGTTTTGTTCTTGACTTTTGCCTCTGAATTTGGTAATCTTATCGCCGATGCATTGACCCGAAAGGAGGCGCGAGATGGAGTACGTTAAACTTGGACGCACTGGGCTGAAGGTGAGCAGGCTGTGCCTGGGCACGATGAACTTTGGGCCGTTTGCCGATGAGCGGCAGAGCTTTGCCATCATGGACAAGGCCTTGGAGCTGGGGATCAACTTTTTCGACACCGCCAACGTGTACGGTTGGAAGTTGGGCGAAGGGGTCACCGAAAAGATCATCGGCGAGTGGCTGGCGCAGGGCCAGGGGCGGCGCGAACAGATCGTGCTGGCCACCAAGGTCTTCGGCAAGATGGGGGAGGGCCCCAATGACCAGCGGCTGTCCGCCTACCATATCCGCCGGGCATGCGACGAGAGCCTGCGGCGCCTTCGCACCGACCGCATTGACCTCTATCAGATGCACCATGTGGACCCGGAGACCCCGTGGGAGGAGATCTGGCAGGCCATGGAGCAGCTCATTCAGGCCGGCAAGATCCTCTACGTGGGGAGCAGCAATTTCGCCGCCTGGCACATTGTAAAGGCCAACGCGATCGCCGCCGAGCGCCACCTCCTCGGCATTGTCTCTGAGCAGAGCCTGTACAACCTGAAGGTGCGCGCCGTTGAGCTGGAGCTGCTGCCCATGTGTCAGGCTTTGGGGGTGGGGATGCTGCCATGGAGTCCGCTGGCAGCGGGACTGTTGGCAGGGGTCCTGCAGGAGCAGAGTGAGGGGCGGCGGGCCAAAGAGGACCTCAAGCGAGAGCTGGGAAAACATCGGGCACAGGTGGAGCAGTACGAGGCGTTCTGCCGCGAGCTTGGCGAGCCCCCCGCAGCAGTGGCCCTGGCCTGGCTGCTGCACAACCCGGTCGTCACTTCTCCCATCCTCGGCCCGCGCACCGTGGACCAGCTTGTCTCCGCGATGCGCGCCCTGGAGATCAAGCTGACTGCTGAGGAGATGGCCAGGCTCGATCAGATCTGGCCCGGCCCTGGTGGACCTGCGCCACAGGCCTACGCCTGGTGAACGCAGGCGGAAAAGCGGAGAAAGACCGTGGACACACGACCTTGCCTCGCCGACATTCAGGCCGCTCACGCACGCATTGCCCCGTTCGTGCATCGGACGCCGGTGTTCACGAGCCGCAGCATTGACGAGCTCGCGGGCGGTGAGCTCTACTTCAAATGCGAAAACCTGCAGCGGGGAGGAGCTTTCAAGATCCGTG
The DNA here is from genome assembly GCA_037445575.1 of bacterium. GTDB lineage: Bacteria > Zhuqueibacterota > Zhuqueibacteria > JANLFK01 > Oleimicrobiaceae > Oleimicrobium. Next base: position 1,903 of record JBBIKH010000094.1, on the reverse strand, counting down.
GGGCCATGAACGCGGTGCTGTCCCTCAGCCCCGAGGAGGCTGCCCACGGCGTGGTCACCCATTCGTCCGGAAACCACGCGGCCGCGCTGGCCTTGGCCGCACAAAGCAAGGGGATCGTGGCCCACATCGTGGTGCCGGAGAACGCGCCCGCAGTCAAGCTGGCAGCGGTCAAAGCCTACGGCGGGAGGATCACTACCTGCGCGCCGACCATGGCGGCTCGGGAGGAGATGGCAGCGCGCATCGTCGCCGACACCGGCGCAACCCTCGTCCACCCCTACAATGACTACCGCATCATCGCCGGCCAGGGGACTGTGGCGCTGGAACTCATGGAGCAGGTGGAAGGGCTTGACATGGTGCTGGCGCCAGTGAGCGGAGGTGGTCTGCTCAGCGGTACTGCTATCGCTGCCAAAGGGATACGGCCACAGGTCCAGGTCATTGGCTGTGAACCGAGCAATGCGGATGACGCCTACCGCTCCCTGCGCGCCGGGCGCATCGTGACCAACGACCATCCCGTGACCATCGCCGACGGCCTGCGCGCCAACCTGGGCGACAAGACGTTTCCCATCATCCGCGAGCTCGTGGATGAGATCGTGCTGGTCAAGGAAGAAGAGATCGTGCACGCCATGCGCCTGCTCTTTGAACGCGTGAAGTTAGTGGTGGAGCCATCCGGTGCAGTGGGATTGGCCGCTGCACTCTGCGGCCGACTGAACGTGCAGGGCAAGAGGGTGGGCATCATTCTGTCAGGGGGCAATGTTGACATGAGTGCCTTCTTCGACTCGCTCCTGCTGGCTTCCGGGCCGAGGGAATGAAGACCATGACGGAGGGGAGCACTATGCGCCGTGCCTGGTACGCGCTGTGTTGGATTCTGGCCTTCCTCGGCGCCGTTCGTGCCCAGCAAGGAGGGCCTTATGCAGAGGCGATCAAGTCGTATCGCGCATTCGTGCAGCAGCAGATGGCCGTCGATAACATCCCTGGCCTGTCGGTGGGCTTTGCCAAAGGCGATTTCCAATGGGCGGAGGGATTCGGCTACGCTGACGTGGAGAATCGCACCCCTGCCACGCCGCACACCTCCTACCGGCTGGCCTCCAATACCAAGTCCATGACCGCCGTCGCCATCCTGCAATTGGCAGAAAAAGGGGAGGTGGACCTCGACGCGGAGGTGCAGCGCTACGTGCCCTACTTCCCGCGCAAACAGTGGCCGGTCACGGTGCGTCAGCTCCTCGGCCACCTGGGAGGCATCAGCCATTACAAGAACTACGAGGTTGAGGGTCGCATCAAAGAGCACAAGGACACGCGCGAGGCCATCGCCATTTTTGCCGACTTTGACCTGGTAGCAGAACCGGGCACCCGGTATCACTACTCGAGCTACGGCTACAACCTGCTGGGCGCGGTCATCGAGGGGGCCGCCAAGCAGAGGTACGGCGATTACCTCCGCGTCCATCTCTGGCAGCCTCTGGGCATGGGCGACACGCGCATGGATGATCCTGACGAGCTCATCGCCAATCGCGCCCGCGGCTATCGCATGGTGGATGGGCAGTTGCGTAACTCGGAATTCGTGGACATCAGCAGTCGTTTTGCCGCCGGCGGCACGCGCTCCACCGTGCTGGATTTGCTCAAGTACGCCCGTGGCCTGGACAGCGGTCGCGTCCTCAGTGCTGAGAGCCTTGAAGCCATGTACACGCCCATGGCCACCCGGGACGGTCGCTCCACCGACTATGGCATGGGATGGGTGGTGCGCCCCTTCAATGGCCACTTTTGCGTGTACCACACCGGCGGGCAACCCGAAACGCGGACGCTCCTCTTCCGCCTGCCACGCCTGGACTTTGCCTTGGCCCTGGCCTACAACTTTGAAGGGGCTGATCTTTTCGCCTACGCGGACCGGTTGCTCCAACTGGTGCTTGAC
>JBBIKH010000093.1:0-12923 GCA_037445575.1 bacterium | reverse complement strand
CCGACGGAAACCGCCGCGCCCACGGCCACGCCGGCCCCGACGGACACGCCCACCGCCCCCCCGACGCCCCGTCCCACGGCCACGCCCGGCCCCACGCCAACCCCCGCCCCCACCACCCCCACCACACCCAAACCCGTTTCGATGCGCACCCCGCAACCGTAGCCGAGACGATACCCCTCAGTTGCCTGGTGGGGGACATCCGCGCGCCAGTAGTAGCCGCTGTCCAGGAAGATAAAGGCACGCGATCTCCTGCCCAACAGGTAGCGGTATTCGAGGTTCACCCAGGCGACCTTGGCGCCGCGGAATTCATTTTCGCGGTAGCCGCGCATCGTGCGGGCGCCGCCGAAGCGAAACTGGTCCTCCAGCGGGATCTTGCCTTGGGTGCTGGTCACCTGCCTCCCGTGGAGGGCTACTGCCACGACCTGGTAGCGGAAGGTCTGGAGGTAGAACTCGGCATCCACCACCACGCGCCGGTTGTCCACTTTGGGGCGAAGGCCATACAACGCAAGTTGGCTCGCTGAGCCATACTGCTTTTTCCGGTCCACGAACAGATCGGTGCGGTAGTACAGGCCCGACCGGGGATTGAGGGGGTCGTCGCGTGTGTCATACACCAACCCCGCAGCGATGGTGACAGCGTTACTGCGCGGCATGCCGTAGAGCGCGGTGGCCAAGGAGTCAGGGAGGACTTCGCTGTGTCCAAGCTGCACCCTGGCACTCAGCCAGTCGGCCAGGGGCAGGGAAAGGTCAAAGGCCAGGTCGCGGCGCACGTAAGTGGTATCCTGCACCAGCTGCTCAAACGTGCCGCCCAGGCTGAGCGGTGAGCCCAATACCCACGGCTCCCTATAGGCAAGACGCAACTCCTGGGTCCTCCGGTCGCGCTTTTGCCACCGCGCCTGCAGCGCTCGCGCAGTGCCAAAAAGGTTGCCCAGAGAGAGGTCCAGCAGGCCGGTGAGGTACCCCTTCTCGGCGCCAACGCTGGGGTTGTAGCCGAGCACGCCGTCAATGGAGCTGGCCTTTCGTTCGCGCACCTGAAGGAGCACGCCTCCCTGCCCACGCTCGCTGACAAAGGGGACAGGTGGTTCGGCACTTTCAATGAAGGGCAGCCGCTTGAGCCGAATCGGCACGCGGCTCATGGATCGTCGGTTGTAGCGTTGCCCCAGACGCAGCCCTGAGGCCCGGACAATCACCCCCCTCTTGGTGTTCACCGCCCCAACGACACGAATCTCTTGCAGGCGGACCTCCGGCCCCGGGTAAGCGCTCAGATGCACATCCAGCAGGCGCCCCCCTTCCTCTTGCCGCAGCGATAGGCTATCCAGCACCACCTGCGCAAAGGGGTGACCATCGTTGTCGAAGGCCTCCAAGGCCTCCTGGAGGTCTCCTCGCAAGACCTCTTCCACAAAAGGGCGCCCAGGGCGCGAATCAAACCGCGCCAGCACGCGGCTCGCCCACTCTTGGTCTACCCCGTTGACGTGGATGGACCCGGTGCGCGTCAGGGGTCCCTCATCCACCCAGAGTTCAATTGCGACAGCCGTGCTGTCCTTGTCGTAGGAGGTGACAACTGAATCGACCCGCGCCCACGGATAGCCGGCGCGGCGGTACTGAACCAGCAGGCCGCGGATGTGTTCCTCTGCTTGTGCTCCCCCCCAAGCGGTGCCTGGTTGAATGTTGGCCCATTGCCTTGCTTGCTCTTCGGTGACGGCATGCGTGCCGCGAATCCGCGCGGACAGGACCTTGGCATCTGGGCGACGGGCTGCGCCCGCCTTCGTTTTGCTGGCATCGGCTGCCTGCGGCCGAAGGGGCTCCTCGGCGCTTCCGGCACCCATCACAGCCGGCAACGAGGTAGGCACCGGCCTACCAGCGCAGGGAACACCGGCCGAGAGGCCTAGCACAAGCAGCGCTCCCGCCATCAGGCCGACAAGGGAGCTACCCACTCTCTCAGTTCTGCGATTCATCCTTCTCTCAGAAAAACGCGCGCATCTCCACCTTGGCGATATGCACAACCTGCTCCCTTCCTGTGGAAACGGCGCCCTGCGGTTCGCTCCTGCCTGAATAGGTGAGAGAGGCGCGCACGTTGTCGCTGACGCGATAGTCAGCTGCCAGGTTCCAGCGGAGCGTAGTGCCTGGCTGGTTGCCCTCTGCGAGCTCATAGGGGATGGCACGCCCTGTTTGGCCCACCGACACCTGTGCCCATTCCAGGTCCGCGCGCAGCTGACCTTTGCCCGGCAAGGAGTAGACCACGCCGGGCTGCAAAGAAGCAAAGGCGACATTGGTGGGAGGCGAGAAGGCGACGTCTTTCTGCAGAGCTCCTTTGGCCTTGAGCGCGAGCTCCAGCACAGGCTTCGGCCGGTAGGAAATCGCCACCGTTGCCCCTCGCGAGCGGATGTCCCGGTTCTGACGCCCGGCAAAGCGAAACGTACGAGCGTTCTGCTCCTGGGAGGCATCCACCTGCACGGCCAGCTTTGCGCTCACCTGCGAGGTCACGCGCACCGACCACTCGTCCAGGCGCTGATCCTGGCCGCCTTCCAGGTACTGATTGTTCTTCTCCTTCCGTCCCTGGTAGCGAAGACGTACCGACAGCCGGCGGCTGTGCTGCAGCACGTACAGATCCTGGCGGAGCGTCATCAGGCCGAACATGGTCGTCTCGTCCCTTTGAAACCGGCTGAGACGCAAACCATAGATCTGCCAGGGGTCCGACTCCCGGCTCTTTTCCTCGATCCGCAGTAGCGTCTCCGTGGCCAGGGCGGACAACAGGCGCTCCCCCCAGCCGACCCTTTTGCCGCTTGGTTGACCGGGCTGCTCCTTGCGAAACAGCAGCCGGGGATCAAGGCGGATCTTGGCGCTGGTGCGGAGCTCGATGACCGGCACGAATTGGTCGGTGGTGAACGTGCGCAGCACATAATCGCCAAGTGGGTCCGGCACATACTCGTTAAGTTGGGGATCAAAGCGATAGTTACCGTCGCCAGGGCTCACCTTGAGGTAAATCCGCTCCTTCTTGGCAACGGCGGTGTTAGCCACTTGGTAATGCCATTCGCTGCTCAGCGCCTGGCGCCAAGGGGAAAAGGTAGCTTTCACCTCCGCCAGGTCCGTCCTCTGGTCGCTGATTTGCGGGTCCGCGTACGAACGGTCGCGGTGGGTGAACTCCGCAGAGGCCGAGAGGCTCCGCCAGCGTTGGAGCGACCACTGGTAGGTCTGCGTCTTTGCCACCGACTTGGGGACAAAGGCCCCGGCGCGAAAGTCCCGATCGTCCCGATAGGAGACCTTTACTGCTCCGCTCATCTGGCCCATACCCTGCAGTTCAAGACCCGCCTGATAAACATCGAAGCGAAAGCCGGAGCTCAGCGTGTCGGCGAACTGTTCCTTGCGGACCTCATTTTCATAACCCACCACTGGCCGCAGCTTCCACCACTGGTACTCGATTTTCCCGCGCTGCCGGAGCCAGGTTCCTGCCCGCCGGGAGGGCGCTTGGTCTCGGTCAATAAACTCCACGCGGTACGAAGCGCGCGGCAGGCGGGGGCGCGTCAGGGCGGAGTGCAGTTCCATGCGCCTGGCAGCAAAGGAAGACCCCTTGCGAATGTCGCCATACTCCCCTCGCAGCTCGAGCCCCGCAGCCGGGCTGTACTGTCCGGACACTTCGCGCACCACCTCTTCGCGAGTTATGGAGTAGGGCAGGTCCCACCGCCGGTTGTACTCGACCGCTGTGGTACGATCGATATCGGCAAAGCGGCGATCCACCCGACGCACGCGCGCCGCCAGGTGCCCTGCGCCCAGAGAGGCGCCAAACAGACGAAGGCGTTCCGGCTTCAACTCCACACTTATGCTGGAGGCCAGGCCCCGGTTGTCCTCATCATCAAGGGGAGAGTAGCTGTTGGCGTCCAGCCGGCTCAGCGCTGCTTCGGCGCGCATGCGCACTGCTTGATGTGGGACAAAGGTGAGGTCTGCCCCCAGGAGGTCATGGCTGCGCGCCACGGGCAGCACCACCACCGGCGCATACCGACCAGCTCCAGGCCCTGCATAGCGGTAAACACCGCCGCCTTCGTAGGCATAGTCACCTTTGCCTTGGCCAACATCGGAGAAGGTGACGTTGTACGCGCCAGAGTCGGGCCCCACGTAGCGGAACACGCCTGAGGCATCGAGCTGGTAGCGCCCCTTTCCTGGACCCACGTAGGTGGCACCGTCTTCCACCGCCCTTGTGGGGTCGTCACCTGCGGCCTGCAACACGGCCTGACGCTGCGGAGTGAGAGAAAAGTCAAGAGGGTTATCCTTGTCATCCGCCTCGCGGAGGTAGCTGAACCCTACCTGCACCTTTTCCGCCCATGGGCTGGCGCTGGTCCGCAGTGCGTAGATGTTGCGGCGAAAGCGTTCGTCCGAGTATTGAAAATCCACGGTGATGCGCGAGTCGGCGGTGATGAGCCTCCGCCTGGTGAAGGTGATCTGGGCGCTGCTGTAGTCGATGACATAGTCGTTGGTCTCACCCCTCACCATAAGCTCACCATCCACCCACACTTTCTCCGTGCCCGCCAGCACAATGATGTCGATCTGCCCGCGGTCCCCCTTGAGCTGGTATGGGCCCTGGTACCCCTCTTGCCCTAGGAAGTACTGACTGCGAAATTGCCCGCGCGACACTGCGCCAGAGGCGGTGGCGGCCACCGCGCCATGCCGCACCGAGGCCATGGCTCCCTGTAGCTTGCGGGCATAGTTTGCAAACTCGGTTCCGGTCAGCTCCAGGTAATAGTCACCCATAGTCACCTGTACGTCCCGCCCTTTGAGCTCGACAAAAACCTTGTCGATTTCTTGCAAGGTCTGCGTATTCCCCTCGGGCTGAATAGGCGTGTTCTGGTCGGTCAGCGAAGCCACCACTTCCAGGTTTTCGCTCACCTTCCCTGAAACCTGCATGCGCAGGCCCGAATCGAGTTTCAATCCGCGATTGGAGCCGATGGTGATGCCACGCACGATGCTGCCGCTCTTCTGGAGATCTGCGCCAAAGCTTTCGGCAGGCGTAGCACGAGGGAGGATCTGCGCCGGCAAGGCTGCCGAAGAGGTGTCCGCAGGCAGGCGAAGGATTGGGCGGCGCTGGTACAGACGCGGCAAGTCGTAAGGGAACCGGCGGTACAAGAGGTGAATGGGGGTCCCTGCCGGCGGCAGTTGGCGTAGGTAGAGCACGCCTGGGCTGTAATCGATCTGGTAGTCGGTGCCGCGCCACAGGCGGCGGCCATCGGCCCATACGCTGTCGCTGCCGGGCACAAGCAGGCTATCCGGCAGGCATATGGCCAGCTGGTTGCCGTCGGCCACCAGCAACACATCTTTCTCGTACAGGCTGAAGGCCTTGCTTCCAGCTTCCTGCGCCCGGCTGCCGCAAAGGGAGGCTGCCAGCAGCAGCACGAGGCTGAGGCAGCGGCTCAGGCTTTGGCCGCTGCCACCGCTACTGACCGACCAGTTCAAAGACCTGCACCCGACAGTTGCCCGCATCCAGCACACATACCCGCCCGCCGCCCACTGCGACGTCGGTGGGCCCTCTGAAAGCCCCCAACATCTCACCGCCGCTTCCCCATGAGCCCAAGAACCGCCCCTCCGCAGAGAGCACCACGATGCGATCGTGGCCGGTGTCCGCGATCCAGACCCGCCCCTGGGTATCGACGGCAACACCCCTCGGAGCACTGAGCGCCCCGGTTCCAACCTTGCGGATAAAGTTCCCGTAGTAGTCGAAGATCACGACGCTTTCGGCTCCGAGGTCCACTACGTAAACCAAGTCATTGGGACTCACGGCCACCTGCGCCGGCCGTTCCAGCTGGCCCTGCGCCCAGCGAAAATCCCCAAAGCTCAGCTCTGGTACGCCGAAAGAGTTGATCTTGAGCAGCCGCCGGTTCTCGCCATCCACCACGAAGAGCTCCCCGTGCCGCGAGATGGCCACACCTAACGGCAGACCGAAACGGAGGTTCTCTTCCACTGAATCGTCGGAGCGGTAGGAGGAGATGTAGTTGAGGTGGAGGTCATAGCGTTCGATGCGCTCATTGTTATAGTCGGCAACGAACACATCCAGGCCGCTGGAGGCGCAGATGTCCATCGGGCGATCGAACTGCTCACGGCCCCAACCGAAGCCGCCGATCTGCCGCAAAAGGCGGCCGTGCCGATCGAATTTCTGGATGCGATTGTTACCGGTGTCGGCGACGTAGATGTTTCCCTCGGGGTCCAAGGCTATCCCCTGCGGGTTGCGCAGTTGGCCCGGCCTGTCGCCTTCACCGCCAAAGGCGAACAAGATGCGCAGTTGCGGAGAAGCTGGGATGGCTTGTGCAACCACCTCTGCCGCCACCACCAGAAGCAGGACGCTGATAAGCACCAGAGACCGCATGCCGGTCGCACCCCTCCACAGACGTCACCGCTGCCTCTGCAGACTCTTCGCCGAAAAGATACGCCATTGCAACAATATTATCAATAGCTTTTTCCTGGCCCCACACAGTTCGGCATTCCTCTTGATTTTCACGGCCGGAATGCGTAAAATTAGGCGCGTGCATGCAGGCTATGAGACAGTTGCTCACGACGCCCATCGTGGTGCTGCGGAGCGAAGATGGCACAAATCCCTGCTCCAATCTGGACGGTTCTGGTCGCCGCTACTCTCACGGCCCTGGGGCTGTCCTGCTGGCGGGACACCTCTCACTCCCCAGACCGGCCCGAGGTGCTGCGCGTGCAGCGCATCTGGGACTCGGCTCCCCACAATGCTTTTACTGATCTTGCCCGCTTTCGGGGCAAGTGGTACTGCGTATGCCGCGAAGGGCAGGATCACGCCTCCTTTGACGGCACCATTCGGGTTCTGACCTCGCGAGACGGTCGCCGTTGGCAGGCTACAGCTTCCCTCGCGCTCCCTGAGGCTGACCTCCGCGACGCCAAGCTCGCCCTCACCCCGGACCACAGGCTCATGCTCATCGCCGGTGCACGCTCTCAGAGCAATCCTCCCCGCGTGCAGTCGATGGTCTGGTTTTCAGGCGACGGGCGTCAATGGGCCGGCCCATGGCAGGTCGCGGACAGCAACTATTGGCTTTGGCGCGTCACCTGGCACAAGAGCCGTTGCTACGGCATCGGCTATGCATGCGGGTCCGAGCACAACATCCGCCTATATGCCAACGAGGACGACACCACCTTCGTGCCTCTTGTGCTCAGCCTCTACGACCTGGACTATGCCAACGAGGCATCGCTGGTGTTCGTGGAGGGAGATAGCCTGCTCTGCCTACTCCGTCGCGACCCTGAACAGGGACTGCTGGGCATTTCGGGGCCGCCGTACCTCCAGTGGCGCTGGCTGCCGCTCGGGGTACGCATTGGTGGCCCACACATGCTGTTGTTGCCGGGCGGGCGCCTTGTGGCTGCTGTGCGGCTTTATGACGGCGGCCTGCGCACCGCGCTCTGCTGGGTGGACCAACGGCACGGCACGCTCACCGAGTTCTTGACCCTCCCCTCGGGAGGTGATACCGGCTATCCAGGTCTTGTCTGGTACAAGCGGACCCTGTGGGTAAGCTACTACTCTTCGCACGAAGGAAAAACCGCGGTGTATGTGGCACAGGTGAAACTGCCTCAGGCGGAGCTCGCCGACCACTGAGCTTTTCGCCTGCCCTGGCCTGCCAGCATAGGCCCCGGAAGAAGGCCGGGGTGACAGCGCCGGCGGTTCGCAACCATGGCATCCGGAGGTAGCCATGACAAATCACGAGATCGCGCGTATCCTGCTGCACATCGCCGACATTTTGGACATTCAGGGGGAGAATCCGTTCAAGGTGCGGGCCTACGTGCGGGCTGCGCAGACGCTGCAGGGCCTCACCCAAGAAGTGAGCACCCTTGCCGATCCTGCACAGCTGCGCGAGCTGCCAGGGATCGGCGAGGCGATTGCCAAGAAGATCCAGGAGCTGTTGACTACGGGCTCGTTGCGCTACTACGAAGAGCTGAAGCAGTCCCCTTACGCCCGGCTCACCGATCTTCTGCGCATTCCGGGCATGGGCCCCAAGCATGTGCGCCTGGTGTATGAACAGCTAGGCGTGAGCACCGTGGAGCAGCTCCAGCAAGCAGCAGAGCAGGGCAAGCTACGCACCCTCCCCGGCCTTGGCGAAAAGTCGGAGCAAAAGATCCTCGAAGGCATTCATCAGGCCCTCCGCTTCCGCGAGCGGATGCCCCTGGGGTATGTGCTACCGCAGGCCACGGCGATAGTGGAGCGCCTGCGCCAGGTCAAGGAGGTTCAGCAGGCATCGCTGGCTGGATCGTTGCGAAGGATGAAAGAGACCGTGGCCGATGCGGACATTCTCGTTGCCTCCTCACAGCCGGAGCCGGTCATGGAGGCCTTTGTACACCTGCCGCACGTGGAGCGAGTGCTGAGCAAGGGGAGCACCAAATCCAGCGTGGTGACCACGGATGGCTTTCAGGTGGATGTGCGGGTCGTGGCCCCCACCAGCTTTGGAGCAGCACAGCACTACTTCACAGGTTCCAAGGCACACAACATTCACATCCGCTCGTTGGGTGTGGATAGGGGGCTCAAGACCAACGAGTACGGCGTGTTCAAGGGTGACGAACTCGTGGCAGGGGCAACGGAAGAAGAGGTGTTCGCAGCCGTGGGTCTGCCCTGGATTCCCCCGGAGCTTCGCGAAGATCAGGGCGAGATCGAAGCTGCCGCCCAGGGACGCCTCCCTCGTTTGGTCACCATGGAAGACCTCCGCGGTGACCTCCACGTGCACACGAACTGGACGGATGGGGCGGATAGCATTGCAGACATGGCGAGCGCAGCCCAAGCGAAAGGGTACGCCTACGTCGCCATCTGCGACCATTCACCCACCGTCGGCATCACCAACGGCCTGACCCCAGAGCGGCTGCTGGCGCAAATGGCCGAAATCGATGCCCTCAACCAGCGCCTGGCCGCCGCCGGCCATGCCTTCCGCGTCCTCAAAGGGATCGAGGTCGACATCAAGCCTGACGGCTCCCTGGACCTGCCGGAGGACTTGCTCTCCCGCCTGGACATCGTCGTGGCGGCAGTGCACACCCGCTTCAGCTTGAGCACCGAGGAGATGACCCGCCGGCTGGTGCGCGCCATCGAGAATCCGGCCGTGGATATCATCGCTCACCCCACCGGCAGGCTCATCGCGCGCCGTGACCCCTACCAGGTCGACATCGATAGGCTCATTGACGCCTGTCGCGCCTGCAACAAGGCCTTAGAGCTGAACGCCTACCCCGAGCGGCTGGATCTTTCCGACCTGCATTGCCGCAAGGCCAAGGAGAAGGGGGTGAAGGTAGCCATTTCCACGGATGCCCATCGCCAGGGCAATCTGGAGTGGATGGCCTACGGGCTTGCCACCGCCCGGCGGGGCTGGCTGGAGCCTGGTGATGTCTTGAACTGCTTGGCCCTGGACCAGCTGCTGGCCTGGCTGCGGAGGTAGGACGACGCACGGTCGGCTCTCTTTGCCGGAGGCCTCGAGATAGGGGCCGTGAACGTTCCCTGCCCGTGCCACCGATAAAGCGCACACCTGCTTCCGCTCAGGGCCATCCATGCCGCGGGCGAGCCCCAGAGCAACATACCGGCAACTGACGTTCCATTTTGGCAGTCTTTTCATCGGCGTGGTTGAATGGCGTTTACTGAACAGCAATTCGCCACCAACTGTATCCGCGGCAAACGTTCACGCACTGGTGGAGGCACGCTCAGGGGCGTCTGCGTCGGTGAAGAGCTTGGTTATTTCGTCCTGGGCAAACAGTGGCAAGGGGATGAGCTGATCGCCTTGCCTGAGCAGAAGGCCTTTCTCCGGCGACACAGCCCTGCCGATGACGCGCGCCTGGATACCGTTCGCCTGCAATCCATCAACGATGCGACTGGCGTCCCCTGGGGGCGCACCGATCAGCAGCGCGCCGGACGCGATGGTACCAAGTGGGTCGAGGCCGAACTGGTCACACAGAATCTTACACTCAGGCAAGATAGGGATACGGGCCTCTTCAATCTCCAGACCGACGTCAGAGGCCGTGGCCAACTCACGCAACCCGGTGGCCAGGCCGCCCTCGGTGGGATCATGAAGGGCATGCACAGTCCCACACTGGCAGGCAATTGCCGCATCCTGCACGACGCTGATCCCCGGCGAGATGACCAGATCGCGGCAGCGCTGCACCAGTTCTTCCCCAAAAAGCTCGTTCAGTTGCCGCCCTCGTTCACGGGCGATGATGGAGCCCCCTTCGATGGGCACCCCTTTGGTGAGGATAAGCAGGTCTCCTGGCCGCAAGCCGCTACTGGTAATCAACCCCCCTTTGGCGACTTCACCCAACATCTGCCCCACCACTATCGGGCGATCCAGGCCAGAGGTGATCTCCGTGTGTCCCCCACAGAGCACCACATCCAGCTGCCGGCACGCCTGGGCAAGCTGGGCAAAGATCTCCTCCGCCATCGTTTCGGTGGCAGTCCCTTCCGGGAGCAGGATGGTGGCCAGAAACCATCTAGGGCGACCACCCATGCAAGCCACGTCATTGGCGTTGATGACTACCGCATAGTAGCCGATCTCGTCGGTGACAAAAGTAATCGGGTCGGTCTTGGCCACCAGACAGGTTGGGCCAAAGTCGATGACCGCCGCGTCTACGCCGATACCTGCCCCCACCAGGACGCGTTCATCCCGGCCGGTATAGCGACCCAAGAGCCGTGCCAGCGTCTCTTGCGGCAGCTTCCCCACTTTCAATGGACTATCAGCAGGCTTCATTCCCTCTCAATCTTGAAAGTGACGGTGCCACCGCCGGTGATCTCACATGGGTCCAGACACTGGACGTAGGCGCACGCTCCCTGCTGCGCCAAACCGAGGGCCGTCGGTGCCACGCCATGAAACAGGGCGACGTAGTAGGGCAAGAGCGAGGCCAACGAGTGCAGGCAAATGGGCGTTCCTTGCCCGGGCGCAAGGATGTAACCTTGCTCCAAAAAGAAGCTCTCACCCTGCCGGTAAACCGGACAACGGCCCTTGATGGCGTGGACGGTCACTCGGAGTCCCTGGCGTGACATCGGAAATCCCTCGCGCTTGCACTGTTCAGCCGCACAGAACCGAGCCGCCGTTGACGTTGAGGATTTCGCCGGTGATGTAGGTGGCAAGCTCTGAGGCTAAGAAGAGGATTGCGCCAGCGATCTCCTCGGCGGTGCCAGCGCGACCCAAAGGGATGGTGGCGCGAATCTTGTCGCCCTCTTGGCGCAGGGCCTCTGCCGACATGTCGGTATCAACCCACCCGGGTGCAACGCAGTTGACCAAAATGCCATGCGCGGCCAGCTCGGCGGCCAGCGACTTGGTGAAGCTGATGATAGCTCCCTTGGTGGCCGCATAGTGCGAGTGGAATGCTTCGCCACGCTGGCCAGCGGTGGATGAGACGTTGATGATCCTCCCCCCGCCTGCGGCAATCATGAGGGGCACCACCGTCCGACAGCAGTAGAAGATGCTGTCCAAATTGACGCGCATCGTCTCGCGCCACACCGCCTCTTCCATCTCGGCAATGGCGCCGTAGGTCCAGATGCCAGCGTTGTTGACTAGGATATCGATGGTGCCAAAGGCTTCACGCGCCTTGTGCACCAACTTTTCAACATGGGCCTTGACGCCCACGTCGGCGCCAATGGCCAGGGCTTCGCCGCCACGCGCGCGGATGCGGTCTACTACTGCTTCGGCAGCGCTCCTTTCACGGCAGTAATTGACCACCACCCGCGCTCCTGCGCGGGCGAGCAGTTCGGCAGAGGCCGCGCCGATTCCCCGCGAAGCCCCGGTCACCAATGCCACCTTGCCCGTCAGATCGATGAGCCTTCCTTCCATAGCGTCCCTTGTTGTTCCAACAGTCGGTTTTCCTCCAGAACGAGAAAGCCGCCGGCGTCCTTGGGAGCGATGGCGGCTCGGGTGCGAAACGATGCCCTGGTGCTGGTGGAGCTACTGTCCGAACTGGTACGTCTGCCGGTAGGCCACCACCCCCTGTTCAGGGTCGGCAAAGCCAAAGTCGCTCCACTGCAGCACCTTGCGCAGAACGCATGCTTCCAGCTCCGGGTTGTCCACCGTAGAGGAGACGATCTCGGCGTCCACCACCTCGCCGTCGGGGTTTACCCACAGGCGCACGCAGATTTCGCCGCGGGTCTCGGGCTTGGTGCGGAGGGCGGCTTTGTAGCAATCCTGTATAGCGCTGTGGTGCCCGCGGATTACCCTGCTCACCTCATCCGCGCTGCGCACCCGTCCGCGTAGCTGCTCTGCTGGCGGGCGGACGGCAATGGTGCTCTGCACCCTCTCAAAGTTGCTGCTCCGTGCCACCTCGCGCTCGCTGACCGCACCCAGAGGTGCCACCTCACCCACCAGCTGCTCTATGTCGCCCGTGGGTCGCGCCGCACGTCCTCCTTTGAGGTTTTCAACAGAAGTGACAACCCTGCCGCCGCGCAGGCCACCTTGCTCCCCACGTGGGACAGACAGGCCGTCCAACTGGCCCAATACCGTTCCCAATTCCCGGACGTTGCCATCGGCAGCTTCCAGCACAGGGGCCATGCCAGCCACATCCACCGCGCCGCTGCCACCGGCGGTAATCACCCGCAAGAGCCCAAGCCGCTGCACAGCTGCGGCACGGCGGGCACGAGCGTCTGCTCTCTCTTCGGCAGCAGCATAGGCTCCACGTACAATGCTCTCTGCAGCAGGTCCCGCGGTCTCGGCAGTTGGCTGCTCGAACCCAGGGCTGACCACAGCCCCGGGCGCGGTCACCACCATCGGCACCATCTCCCGTCCCGCTGGGGGGAGCGCCTCGGCGCCCTGTTCGGCACTGGGTTGCCGCCGCACGATGAGGTCCACGTATCTTTTCTGGATTTCTACAGCCTCCCGCTCTCGGGTTTGCAACGGCAGGTGACCGAGCCAATAGGCAATAAGCAGAGCGTGAAACAGGAAGGACAGGGCAAGAATCAGCACAAAAGAGCGGTCCCATCCGCT
>JBBIKH010000092.1:0-12956 GCA_037445575.1 bacterium | reverse complement strand
AGCTCCCCTTCCCCGAGTCGGTGGCCGCAGGGGAAATCCACAAGGCGGGTCGCGGTGGCACCTCGGGTGCGCAGTATCTTTTCTACGCCATGGGTATCGGCGGGCTGGTGGAAGCGCTCAAAACGGTGAACATCTTTGCCGGCAAGTGGGAGCATTTTGTGCAGGTCGCTAAGAAGATCATCCCTGGCACGGCGACGAAGGGCTTTGGCGGCGTGGAGAGCGGCGGTGGGTTCCTGCTAAAGACGCCTGCTCTGAGCCCAGCCTTCCTGGGCGTGGGGTACATCATTGGCCCGCGCCTGGCGGCGCTCAACTTTGCCGGTGGCGCACTGTCGTGGGGGCTGTTCGTGCCCCTGTTGATGCTCCTGCTTGCCCCGCAGTACGCCGCGACGGTAGAAGCCGGCGCGATGACCTGGACCGACGTAGCCAAGAACCTCTTTGCCAACGCGGTGCGACCCATCGCCATCGGCGGCATGCTTATGAGTGCGGCCTTTACCCTGTTCCGCATGCGCAAGAGCCTTGCCGGCGGCATCAAACGGTCGGTGGAGGATGTGCGCAAGGCGGCGTCGGCGCAGCAGACGACGTTGCGCACCGATCGCGACATCAACATCAAGATCGTCTTCGCAGGGCTGGCAGCCGTGGGCGTGGTCACCTTCCTCGTGTACTGGTGGTTCATGGGCATGGCGCCAGAGGCGTTGGCCCCGGCCCTGGTGGCGGCGTTGGTGATGATGGTGGCCGGGTTCTTCTTTGCGGCAGTGTCCGGCTACCTTGTGGGGTTGATCGGTTCCTCCAATAACCCCATCTCTGGGCTCACCTTGTCCACCTTGGTGGTGGCAGCCGTGCTCATGGTGATTCTCGGCGCCACCGGCACGCCAGGAGTTATTGCCGTGCTGGCGGTGGCAGGGGTGATCTGCGTGTCGGCGGCGGTGGCAGGCGAGATGCTGCAGGACCTGAAGGTGGGGCACATCCTCGGCGGCACGCCCTGGCGGATGCAGGTGGGCGACTTTATCGGCGTGCTCATCTCCGCGCTGGTGATGTGGATACCACTGTTCATCCTTAACGCCGGCGACTTGAAGATGGCCGAGATCAAAGGCTACCATGGCGGATTCGGCGGTGACGTGCTGGCTGCCCCCCAGGCGACCTTGATGGCCAAGCTGTCCCAGGGCATTGTCGGCGGCCAGATGGTGTGGCCGCTTATCATCGTCGGCATCTTGTTGGCGATCGGCTTCATTTTGGTGCAGGTGCGCAGCCCCATGTTGGTCTGTGTAGGCATGTACCTGTCGTTTGAGACAGTCGCCGCCATCTTCGTGGGCGGGATTATCCGTTGGGTCATCGACGTGATCGTCGCGCGGCGCAAGTACAACGAGAACCAGAAGACGCGCATCGAGAACCGTGGCATCTTGCTTGCCTCCGGCCTGATTGCCGGCGAGGCGCTGGTGGGTTTGTTGGTGGCAGCCCTTGTCTTCTTCGGCGTCACCATCCCGGTTCTCTGGAAGGACTCTTCGTTCTTGGTAAGCGTGCTGGTGATCGTGGCACTGGGTTTTCTGTTGGTCAAGGTGCCGCTGGGCAATGCAGGTGATCCGGACGAGCCGGCGGCGCCAGCGGTGATGTAGCCTCCGGAGCGCCAACTCTGCCTGCCGCGCCGCGGCGGCACAGGTACGGGATAGGGTTGAAGGAGGCAAGAAGGGGGGCGGCCCTTTCGCCCCCAACAGAGTGGGGGTTTTTCCATGGCCAAGGGGCCCAAACGGTCAGGGAGCGAGGACCTTCTGTGCGCGTGGGTGGGTATGGCGGGCAGGAGGGTTCAAAGGCGTGCACCCTTGGCCTGGCGCAGCGATGGGCGAAAAGCGCATTTTCCTCACGGGGCGCCCCATGTGCCTGGAGCCAGGATGCGGTGGGCGCATTTTGTGGCAATAGCGTGGGGCACAGGGGCATTGCCAATAGCGTTGTAGTCGGCCCCCTCGGTGTGCGTGCCACCGAGGGGGCTCTTCTTGTGGTGGCGGAAAGGTCGGGGTGGAGGATGACGGGCGTCGATGAGGAGGGTGGTCACAGGCGAAGTAGACAAGAAGCGTGGAGGGAGTATGACAAAGCTCCAACGCGCGGCGCGCCTGGCCTTGACCCAGTGCCTGGACGCCAAGCAAACGGAATCGGTTGTCGTAGTCGCGGATGCGCCGGCGATGGAGTTGGCGCGCCTCCTGTGGTCGACCGCCCTCCGCGTCAGTCGCGACGCGATTTTGGTGGAGGTACCTGCGCCTGAGCGAGATGGGGACGAGCCGCCGGCATCGGTGAGCCGCATCATGGCGCTTGCCGACGTGGTGCTGCTGGTGACCTCGCGTGCGTCGCAGCACAGTGAGGCGCGTCGCATGGCCTCGCGCCGCGGCGCACGCGTGCTGGACATGTCTGGCGTCACGGCTGACGCCCTTCGCCGCGCCGTGGATGTGGACTATGGAGAGCTGGCCCGGCGCACGCGCAAGTTGGCCGACATTCTCACCATCGGCCGCAGAGCCCACCTGACCAATCCGGCTGGCACCGACGCCTGGTTTTCACTGGAGGGCAGGAAGGGCATCGCCGACACCGGCATGGCGCAAAAGCGTGGGGCCTATTCCAGCATGCCGGCGGGCATGGCATGCATCGGGCCGCTGCCGGGGGAGACGCGCGGGCGCATCGTGATCGAGCACGGTCTTGGCGGCTGCGCGCGGCCGGATCACCCGGTGATCCTGGACGTGAAAGAGGGGCGCGCTGTGGCAGTGCACGGCGGCGAGGCATGTGCCAGGCTTCGCGAGCAGCTCCGGGCGTTCGGCCCAGAGGCGCGCACCGTGGCAGAGCTGGGGATCGGCACCAATGCTGGTGCCCGCATCACCGGCTGCCTTGCGGAGGATCGCAAAGTGCTGGGCACTGCCCACATCGGACTTGGCAACAACCGCTCCTTCGGCGGCAGCGTTAACGTGCCCCTGCACGTCGATGGGATCCTGTTCGCACCGACGCTGGAAATCGATGGCAAAGTCGTAGTTGACCACGGACAGGTGATGGTCTGAACAATTGACGCAGAGAGGCAGGCAAAGGTATGAGGGTCTTTATCTCAGCGGATCTGGAAGGGGTGAACGGGGTGGTATTGCTGGAACAAGTGCTCCCCTCTTCTCCGGCCTACGCCCAGGCGCGCGAGTGGATGATCCAGGAAGTGAACGCGGCGGTGGAAGGAGCAATTCAGGGTGGGGCGCGCGAAGTCTTGGTGAACGATGCGCACCACCACATGACCAACCTGCTCATCGACCGCCTGCACCCCAAGGCCACGTTGCTCAGCGGCACGCACAAGCTGCTATCCATGATGGAGGGTTTGGAGAGCTCGTTTGATGCGGCCTTCTTCATCGGCTACCACGCCAAGACCGGCACCGAGGGGGCGGTGTTGGACCACACCTTTGCCGCCTCGGTCATTCACGACGTACGCGTCAATGATCTGTCGGTGGGCGAATTCGGATTGAGTGCCGGGGTGGCGGGGCACTTTGGCGTGCCGGCCGCTCTGGTGACGGGAGATGCGGCGCTGGCGCGAGAAGCAAAGGCCTTGCTCCCCACCATCGAGACGGTGGTGGTCAAAGAGGGTGTTTCCCGCACGGCGGCGCGCTGCTTCCCCTTTGCCAAGACCCTGGAAGAGATTCGCCTGATGGCCAAGCGCGCTATTCAGCACCTGAGTGATAAACAGCCCCTCCGCTTCGAGGAACCGGTTCGCCTCGCCATCGATTTCCAAAAGACGGAACAGGCAGATATGGCTGCCAGCATCCCAGGCGTGCAGCGCGAAGGGGGGTGCACCGTCAGTTTTGAGGGGCATGACTTTCTTACCGCCTACCGCGCGTTTGTGGCCGCCTTTCGCATCGCCAACGTGTAGAGAGCCTACCTCTTAGCCGACGGCCTCTCCTGGGGGTAGCCCCGACCACCTGCGGTGCGCATGCGCCAGTGTAGGCTGCAGGAGCTGGGCAGACCTTGTAACAGGCACCTGGGGCTCCGCAGCCAAGAGCGACTATGCGCTTCCATGAAGTGACCCTCGGTTGCTGCCTCCTCTCCTTGGCTCCACGGCTTGGACCTTCTGCGCGGAACATCCGACCGGCGAACGTTTGGAACAGGCGGGTCAACCGTGCCTACGGGTGGCAAGGCGAGCTTGCCCCCGCGATTGGCAAGTTCTTGGCCCGGAGGGATGCGAGGGCGCTGGCCAGCTCGGCACGCCCGGAGGTCCGTCGGCAGCTAGGCGGCAGGTGCTGGCGCGTGTCCGGCGTAGACCCTGAAGCTGGCCCGAGTGAGCGGCAATTGCCCGGTAGGTACACCATGAACGGACGCCGGCGTGAGGTCCGCAGTGCGGGAGGGTCCGGTCCGCCTATGGCTGTGCCGACGGTTGAGGAGCCGTGGCAGCATTCCGGTCCGGGAGAAGAGCAAAGGCCGAGGCGTAGCAACCTGCCTGTGGCCACGAGAAGCCGCAGTTTGCCTCCCCGACTTCCCTGGGTGCTCGGGCAGGAAGCAGAAGCCTGGCGGGCGGCCCAATCGGTGTGCTCGCGCTGCGTCCGGCGGCGTAGGTGCTCCGTTGTGGACGTGGAATCGCTCGTCCCTCAAACCAAGGCTACAAAGCGCAGGTAGTAGTAGGCCAGTGGGGCGAGGATGATGAAGCTGTCAAAGCGGTCCAGCATGCCGCCGTGCCCCGGGATGAGCGTTGAAGAGTCCTTTACCCCTGCGTCGCGTTTGAACTGCGATTCGACCAAATCACTCAATTGCCCTGCTGTGCCGCACAGCGCGCCGAGCGCCAGGGAGTCCACCAGGCGCAGGCCGGTTACGAAGAGTTCGTGGCACCCCCAGGCGCACACCAGCGCCGCCACAAAACCCGCCACTGCCCCTTCCCACGTCTTGTTGGGGCTGATGCGCGGGAAGAGCTTGTGCTTGCCGAAGGCGGTGCCCAGGGCGTAGGCCGCCGTGTCGCACACCCAGACGGTGAGGAGCATGAGCACGATCCAGCGACCGCCCTGGTCGTAAGGCCGCGCTCCAGCTACCGGGAGCTCGCGGATGAGGATCAAGTGGCCCAGCAGGACCGGCACGACGAGCAGGCCGCACAACGTCACGCCCAAGTTCAAGGTGTTGGAGCCTCGATTGCGAAAGAGTTCCACGCAGGCGGTGATGAGGGTAAAGGCGCCCAAGAAGAGCCACAGCGGTTGGGCGCCCCCGCGGAACAGGAGCGCCGGCACAGCGAGACTGGCGACAATGCCAACGGCAGCCTGCGGGCTTGTGCCTTTGCGTCGGGCCAGGGCATAGAACTCAGCAGTGGCAAACCCGACGATGATCGTGATGAGCACCACAAATGCCCATCCGCCCTTGAGCGTGGTGAAGAGGATGAGGGGAATGAAGATGCCTGCAACCAACAGCCTTGTTCCGAGGGTCTCAAAGCGCACGTCGTTCCTCCTTGGGCAATCAGCTCTGCAGCGTGCCGATGAGGTCAGCTAAGTGGCTGATCCCTTCTTGCCGGCAATAGCGTTCCAAGTCCTGTACCATGCGGCCCGCGCAGTCCGGCGCCACAAAGTTGGCAGTCCCCACTTGTACCGCGCTGGCCCCCACGATTAGGAACTCTAGCACATCCTCAACACTCTGGATCCCTCCGATGCCGATGATCGGGATGTTTACCGCCTTTTTTATCTCCCACACTTTGGCCAGCGCCACCGGCTTGATGGCTGGGCCGGAGAGCCCCCCAACTACGGTGGCCAGCTTCGGCCTACGGGTGCGGTAATCCACTGCCATGCCCACCAGCGTGTTGATGGCCGACACTGCATCGGCCCCAGCATCTGCTACAGCCTGGGCGATCTCGGCGATGCGGGTGACATTGGGGGTCAGTTTCGCGATCAGAGGCCGCCGTGTCTCCTTGCGGAGGTCGCGGGTGACAGCATATGCCACTTGGGGGCTGGCGCTGAATGCCATACCCCCCTCCTTGACGTTGGGGCAAGAGTAGTTGAGCTCGTAGGCGTCGATGCGGAGGCCGGACTCCTCAAGGCGGCGCACCACCATGGCAAACTCGTCGGTGGTGCGACCGGCGACGTTGACGATGATGGCGGTGGAGAATTGCTGCAGGTAGGGGAGCTTGTCTTTGACAAACACCTCCACTCCCACGTTAGCGAGGCCGATGGAGTTGAGCATGCCGGCGGTGGTCTCGGCGATGCGTGGGGGCGGATTCCCGGCGCGTGGTTCTAAGGTGATGGTCTTGGTGACTATGCCGCCCAAACGGTTGAGGTCTAAGAACGGGGCAAATTCTTCCCCGTAGCCGAAGGTGCCAGAGGCCACAAGCACCGGGTTCTTCAGGGTCAATGGGCCAACCGTCACCGTGAGATCAGTGCTCAAGATCGATCTCCGCCATTTCGAACACAGGGCCGTCCTTGCACACCAGTTTGTAGCTGGCCTGAGGGGAAGGGCCACGGGCTGGGACCGCGCACCCCATGCAGGCGCCGAAGCCACAGGCCATAAGAGTCTCCAGGCAGATCTGTCCCCACACACCCCTGCTGGTGCAGAGGCGCATCACCGCTCGGAGCATTGCTACAGGGCCGCACGCGTACACTGCCATTTCTTCTGGCTGTCGCGTTGCAAGTTCCTCTTCAAGCAGGTCGGTGACCAGGCCCTTGGCTCCCTGCGTACCATCTTCCGTAGCCAGGCGTAGCTCCGCGGGCAGTTGCCGGAGGTCGTCCATGGCGCACAGGCCCGCGGCGGTGCGGGCCCCGAACAGCAGCAGGGGGTGCCGCCCAGCCTGCGTCAGCTCTTGCGCCCAAAAGTGCAGGGGGGCGATGCCCAGGCCGCCGGCAACCAGGATGGGCTGCGCAGCTGGCGGCGGGGGCGCAAACGTCGAACCCAGGGGCCCAAGGAGGTCCAGGGCGGTGCCAACCTGGCGCGCCGCCAGCATGCGGGTTCCTGCTCCGCGTACTTCGAAGAGCAGGCGCAAGGAACCTGCCTGCCTGTCGACCGCGTAGACGCTTAGCGGGCGGCGCCAAAGGGGGACCGGGCCATCCTGCACCCGAATGTTCACAAACTGCCCCGGAGCTGACTGGAGCGCCAGCTCGCCGGCATGCAGGGTCAACCGGAAGACAGTCTCGCTCACTTGCTCATTTTTGGCTATGGTACACACGTGCAGGGCGGGCATGACTGGGTCGTCACCGTTTGGGTCCAGGCGCAGGTGGCTCGGCGGCCGAGGTATCCGGCACTGCCGTCGGCCCCAGCTCCTCAGGGATAGGCTCTCGCTCCTCCTGCTCGGGGACGGTGGGGCTTAGTGGAGGTGTGGGTGCTGTCGAGGTGGAATCGGGGCGGGCTGCTGCTTGTGCCAGTCGCTCCAACTTTTCCGCCTCGCGCGCGTGGGCGTCCAGTTTACGCTTGGCTGCTTTGCCTTGCGGCGAGTCGGGGTAAGAGGCGAGGAGCTGCTTATAGGCCTCAAGGGCGCGCTCATTGTCGTGCAGTCTCTGCTCCAGCACCCAGGCGATGGCGTAGAGGGCGCGCGGGGCGTAGTCGCTCTCCGGATACCGCGTGCGCACAGACGCGAAGAGCGCCAAAGCGCTATCAGGGGCTTGTGCTTCCCAGAGGAGGCTGTCGGCGCGCCAGAACAGCGTGGCAGCCAGGGACTCCTGGTCAGGTGGCCTGGGCAGGCCAAGTGCACGCCTGGCCCCTTCCGCCTGCGGCAGATCGGGGAAGCGTTCCACGATCACCCGCAACAACGAGTCGGCGCGGGCCGTGTCCTGGTGCACAGTTCGCAAGATGTAGGCGATGGGGTAGAGCGCCTGGGCCGCCGAACTGCTGTCGGGGTCGGCATAGTAGGCTGCCCAGTAGTGCGCCAAAGCAGAGTCAGAACGGGCGAGTTGAAAGTAGAAAAGCTCTGCCAGCTGGAGGTGGGCGGTGACCAGCCCCATCCCGGTGTAGGGCGTGATGGCCTTCTTGGCGGGCTGGGCAGCTGGCTGGGGAGTGGCTCCGCGGATAAAGACCGCCAGCGAGGTATCAGGTCCTGCCTCTGGTGTCAGCGCCATGAGATCGCGCATCTCGGGACGCACCGTGTCGGCCTGCGCCGGGGCATTGGCCTGCTGGACCGAGTCGACCGCAAAGCTCTTGCCCGTCAATTCCGCAATCGTCGCTTGCAGGCGAAGCAGGCGCTCCACGTCGGCGACGCGCCTGTTGGCATCGGGCACGAGCTCGCAGCGCGGCGCTTCTGTCTTGACCTGGTCATAGTGCTCGCGCGCCTTCATGTAGTCGCTAAAGTGGGTCTCGTAGAGGGTAGCCAGAGCATAATGGGCGCGCGCCGCCGCCTCCGTCCGGGAATGATCCTTGATCAGGGCCTCGTAGCTGTCCATGGCTTCATCAATCAGGCCCTCGCGCACCAGGCAGCCGGCCATTTCCAGCTTTGCGTCGGGCCAGTACTGCTTGGCCAACTGGTCATTGATCATGCGGAGGAACACCCTCTCGGCCTCGCGGATTTCCCCGGCCTCGCGCAAGGCCCGTCCCATGTTCAGGGTGGCTTCGTAGCGCCTGGTGTCGATGAGTGAATGCTTGGCGGCTGCCTGAAAGGCGCGCGCCGCAGGGAGGTACTCTTTGAGCTTGAGGTAACACTCTCCCAACCTTGCGTACGCAGTGCTGCGCATTTCGCGGTCGCTGATTCGCTCTGCGCTTTGGCTGAACTTGTCTGCGGCCGCTCGGTAGTCCTGGCGGGCAAAGTCGATCTCGGCCATCAGGTACTGCGCCTCATCACGAATCTTGGCGTTCTTGGCCGTGGCGATTAGTTGGCGGCAATCGGCAGCCGCCTGCACCAGCTGATTCTGCCCGATGCGCGCCCGGGCCCGCCAAAGGAGCGCCTCCTCGACCAGAGGGCTCTCGGGGAAAAGGGTGAGGAGCTCATCAAATTTGCGTTCGGCTTTGGCATACTGTTCCTGATAGTACGTACATTTGCCCACCATGAGCAGGGCGTCATCCACATACTTGCTGGTGCTGTAGAGCTCCAAGACCTTGGAGGCCTTTTCAATCGCCTTGTTGTAGGAGGCGGTTTCCTGGCTGGTGGGTGTACCGCCCTTTCTGTTTTTGCGCTCCCTTTCAGCCGCTTTGAATGCCTGTTCGGCATTGTAGAACGTGTTGTAGTAGGCGCAGCTGCTAAGGACCAACGCCGCGGCAAGCGCCAGGCATGCACATTGACTTCGGCGCCGAAGGAACGCCCTGATGCCGGCTACTACCTCTGGGTTGCGGCTTGTTGCCTTCGGGAGGATGGAACGCATCGCCTCACCTACCCTTCTTTCAAGCGTGTGATGAGCTGCGGCAAGATCTCGCCGGACTTGCCCCTGATTGCCTCGTGGACAACGGCGCTGAGGGGAGTGGGCTCGAAGTTGATCTCGACCACATAGGCTCCGTGCGCCTTCGCCTCCATGGGAAGCGAAGCCGCAGGATACACGACGGCCGAGGTGCCGATGGTGAGGAAGACTTCAGCCCGACTGGTGGCAGCCACTGCTTGCTCCCAGACGGCCTGGGGCAGCATTTCGCCAAACCACACCACGTCAGGGCGAAAGAGGCCCCCGCACTCGCACCGTGGCAGGCCCGACTCCTGCGTCACTTCCACATCGGCGACTGTGACGCCACACTGCGTGCACCGGTTGCGCATGATATTGCCGTGGAGCTCGAACACATTCCGGCTGCCGGCGCGGCGGTGAAGCCCATCCACGTTCTGGGTGATCAGGGCAAAGTCGGGCACCATTGCTTCCAACTCGGCCAAGGCAAAGTGCCCGGGGTTGGGTTGGATGTCGCGGATGATGGAGCGCCGGTACTGGTACCACTCCCACACCAGCGTTGGGTTGCGCTGGAAGGCCTCGAACGTGGCCAGCTCCTCGGGCCGGAACTTTTTCCAAAGGCCGTCCGGGCCCCGGAAGGTGGGCACGCCGCTTTCAGCAGAGACGCCCGCGCCGGTGAGCACTGTCACCGACCGCGCGTTTCGCAACCGGGAGATGAGCTCCGCCGAAAAGACAGTTTCAGCGTTCACGGTTTTCCTCTCCATGCACGCAGGCCGCTGGTGAGCATCAGATGTGCAAGCAAACCCACCACCACGCCGGTGAATAGTGCCGTCAGAATCATTGCGGGCAGCAGGAAGAAGAGTTCAGCCCGGCGCACAATGAGGGCATAGGCCAAGGAGAGCTGCGCAAGGTTGTGGCCGGCGGCGCCACACACGCTGACGCCGACGATGCTGAAGAACTCTTGCCCAAAGTGCCTGACTACAGTCATGGCGATGACGGCGGTCACGCCACCTCCCAATGATAGGAAAAACGACGGATTGAATAGCGTGCCGAGGATCAGGGCGCCTACCACCACCCGAAGCAACGTCACGGCTGCGGCTTCGCGCGCGCCGAACAGATAGAGGGCCACGAGGCCAGCAGCATTGGCCAGACCGGGTTTCATCCACGGCAGGGGGCGCGGGATCAGGCTCTCGAATAGGAACAGCACCAGGCCTGCAGCCACCAGCAGGGCGCAGTAGACAATTCTCCTGCTGCCAGTCGTAGGCCGCTGTGCCTTAGCCGACGATGACATCGAATCGATTGTGCCGATGGCCTTCAATCCTCACCACCACGCGGTTGGGCACACACACAATCACCCAGCCGGCCTGGGTAATCTTGCCGGTGCGCACACAGATGTGGAGATGGCAGTCCGAGGAGCTCACCCATGCGGCCCCCTGGGAGATCTCGACCACCGTGGCGCCCACCGGTCCATGCACTACCAGCCGGCGCGGTTCGCGCAAGGGACCTCGATAGATCTCGCGGTTGTCGGCTTCCACGACGACTGTCTGGCCAGTCGATCGCAACCGGTTCACCGCCGCAAAGCTCGCCGCGCTCACCAGCACCAGTGCCGCGATGAGCACGCGGTCTGCAACCGTGAGCAGGCCCCACAGGCGCGCGCCTCCGGAATGCCGCCTCATAGGCTCCCGTACTCCCCTGCCCGTCTCCCCTTAGCGGGGAACGGGGATGGACTCCAAGGCTTTGAGCTGCTCCTGGGCTCTCTTTTTATACTCACGTGCCCCGCTATGGTTCGGATTGATTTCCAGGACTTTGTTCCATAGCTCGATGGCAGCGGCATAGTCCTCTTCCGCGTACAGCGCCATGCCCCGGTTGAAATAGTCCTCGGTGAGGCTGGTCATGCGTTCCTGACACTCCTTAAGCCCCTTACGAGCGACGGCGTGAGTCGGGTCGGTTTCCAACACTTGTCCGAACAGGCGCAGGGCCTCAGCCCAGTTGCCTTTGCGCATGGCTTGCTGCGCTTGGTCCACTATCTTCTGGGCGCCAAGCAGGTCGCCCACTTTCTTACGCATAGTGAGGGCGCCCGCGTGGTCGGGCTTGTAGGACAAGGCCTTCCCAAACTCGTCCAGCGCCGCGGCATAATCCCGTGCCTCGAAGTAGGTCATGCCGCGCGTATAAGCCTCCTCCGCGTTACGGTCGATGGCTTGCTGGCTGAGCTGCAGGTAGCGGGCGGCCTCCTGGTGTTGAGGGGCAAGCTGGAGTACCTGTCCCAGCAGTCGCCGCGCCTCGGCATAGTCGCTGCGGCGGAAGGCGGCGGTACCGGCGGCCAGGCGGGCGGCAATGTGCTCCTCCATGCGTGGCGTCAGTCGCTTGACCCCCAGCGCAGCGGACTGGTTGTCGGGGGCAAGGGCCAACGCCTGCCGGTATTTGGTGTAGGCGCGGAAGTACTCTTGGTATCGTTCCGCCCGCACCGCGTCGGCAAGCAGGGACGCCACCTGCCGCTGCTGGTTGGCCAGCTCGGTCTGCACGTCCTGCAACAGACGTTGGGCTCCAGCATGGTCCGGGTCGTAAACGAGCGCCTGCTCCAGCTCCTGCTTAGCTTCGCGGAGCTTGCCGTCGCCGAACAAGGCGTGGCCGCGCAAGTAGTGTTCACGCGCACGCTCGCGATTCATCGCTTGCAATCTGTCCAGGTAAGAACGTGCCCCCTGGTGGTCCTCCTGCACAAGCAGGATAGTGGTAAAAATCTCCTTGGCTTTGTCCAGGTCGTTCCTGGCAAAGCTTTCCACCCCGCTGTTGTAGAGCTGGTCGACGTAGACGTTGACGCGTGGCCTGATGGCCTGAATCCGGTGCAGGGCAACCGAGTGGGATGGATTAAGCTGCAGCACCTTCAAATAGCTGACCATGGCGTTGAGCAGCCATCCTTTCTCCTCCAGCCTCTGCCCCGCCTGCATCAGCGAATCGATGGTCCAGTCTTGCGTGTGGATCAATCTCTTGAGACTGTCGGCCAATTGCACCGCTTCTGGTTCCGCGAGGCCATAGGAGATGGCAATCTGCAGATCGCGCGCGGCCTGACGCACGTTGCCGCCATCCAGCGCGCGTGTGGACCTCTGGTAGTGACGAACGGCGAGCGTTTGCGCGTCTTCGCCGATGCGCACGGAGATCGAGGCGAGCACCCTCTTTTCCTGGGCGGCATAAGCAAAGGCCAGATCCAGATTGTGCCATTGCAGTGCTGCGCCGACGCCCCACGTGAGCTCCTTCCGATACTGAATGCCGCTTTGCAGGCGGATTGTTCCGTAAGGGTTCCACTCAATGCCCAAGTGGCTGGATTCAGCGCCGCGCTGGATGTGGTGTGCCAGGTGCAATGCGGGCACGAAGCCGCCGGGGTGATAGGCTACCCCCATGCGCAGCTGGTGGTCGATGTCGCCCAATACCAACGGGATATTGTGTAGGCTGAGGGCAACCGTATAGTTGCTCCGGGCAACGCCGGCATTCGGGGAAGACAACGGGCGCCACAAAAGCCCTACCCCTGCCGTGGGCCACGACTCCGCCCCTTTGGTCAGAACTGTTACATTAGTGCCCACGGCGAGGTTTCTGCCGAGACGACGTGCCCAGGCGAGGGCCCCGAACTGGTAGGCTGTCCCCTCTTGTCCCGTCCTGCCCAAAGCAAACGCGGTGGCGGTAGCAGGGGCCAAAAACAGCGAACTCCCC
>JBBIKH010000091.1:0-13049 GCA_037445575.1 bacterium | reverse complement strand
CTTGCTACAACCTGCCGCCCGTGACACCTCCCTTGTGGGGGGGGGCAGGTAGCAACTCTTTTCGCCCTTTATGGGCGGTTCTATGTCCGTACATCGCCGACACCCTGGTTCCCCTTCGGCGCGAGCAGGGCAAGCTCGGCTCAGGCTTCAGTTGATCGCCGTCGAATTCAAATATAAAAGCCGCATCGCAAAAAATCAAGAGAAACTTTCCCGGCCGGTGCAGGGGCCGGGCCCAACCCTATCATCCCTCTCACGCAGGTCTGGCAGCCTGGATTGCGGAGGTTCCATCCCGGCACTGTTGCCCGTCTGGCATTCTCGCGGAGCACGTCCGTGAGGTCGGCCCTGCTCAAGCGATCGACGCGATTCCGGCACGATACGGCATGCGCCCAGGCGGCACCGTGGCTGAAACCCTCCGAGGCACACTCAGGTATTCGCCCTCAACAGCCCCAGGCTTTGGTGCTGAACTGGGAAACGCAGTGCTTTGAGCCCCACGCCCGTGGGCGCTTCACGGTCCTGCCGGGGCCTTCCCTCGCAACCTCGCCAGGCTATCGTCCCGCCTTCGGTGGGCCAGGAGCGATTTGCGGCCACCACTCGTCCCTCCGGTAGCGGGTGGTGCCCGCCACCAAGGTCACCTGCACTTCGCCGGTGTGGTCCAACAGTACCAGGTCCGCATCGCAGCCCACATCGAGGGAGCCTTTGTGCGCCAAACCGAGCAGCAGGGCGGGGTTGCGCGTGGCGGTGTCGATTGCCTGGCGCAGGGAGCAGCCGCAAAACTGTCGTAGTCGACGAACAAACGTGTCCAGGCCGATGGCAGTGCCGATCAGTGTGCCGTCCAAGTAGCGGGCCGTGCCGTCTCGGGATTCGTACTCCCTGCCGTTGTACACATATCTGCCCTCCGGCAAGCCGATGGCCTGGATGCCGTCGGTGATGGCGATCAGACGCTGAGGGCCGAGCAGCCGCCAGGCCATGCGCAGTGCCGCCGGATGCACGTGCACCCCGTCGGCGATCAGTTGCGCGGTGACGTGCTCGTGCTCCACAATGGCCGCCAGAGGTCCAGGCTCCCGATGATGAAACGGGGCCATGGCGTTGAACAGATGGGTGACATGACGTATGCCGGCGGCGATCGCGCGGGCTGTCTGCTCGTACGTAGCAGCGGAGTGGCCAAAGGAGGCGACAACCCCGACCTCTGCCAGCTGCGCAATGATGGGGAGCGCGCCCTCCAGTTCAGGGGCAATAGTCATCATTTTCAACCCGTCGCCGGTGAGCTGGAAAATCTCCTGGAGCGTTTTTGCCGAGGGGGGCCCGATGCAGCTTGGGCTCATCCCTCCGCGCTTTTCCTTGTTGATAAACGGTCCCTCGAGGTGAATGCCCACCAGGTGTGCGCCGCCAAGGTCCTTGCCTACCAAATCGGCCGCCACGTGCAGATGTCGGTTGGGTTTATCATAGTGCTCGGCGGTGGTTGCAAGGAAGCTGGTGGTGCCAAAGCGCGGCAGGGTGGAAGCGATGGGGGCCAGTGCTTCCGGCGTGCCGTCCAACACGTCCGCGCCGCCGGCTCCCTGGATGTGTACGTCAATGAAACCAGGCGCGAGCAGCCACCCCCCGGCGTCCAGCAGCTGCGTGCCTCGGTCCGGCGGCAGCCTTTCTCCTATTTCGGCGATGCGACCGCCTTCAATGAGCACATCCACAAGAGGGCTGTCCTCTGGCGCATCGTACAGGCGACAGTTTCGGATGAGCAGGCGTTCAGGCATTTGGGGCTCCTTACTGGTTCTGCTCGCAATATAGCTTTTTTGCCTGAGGCATGCAAGGGGTTTGTCGCTGAGGTGTGCGGTGGCTTGCATTTGCCGCGATTTGTTGCTATATTTGGCCATCGCATCGGAACGAACTTGGGAGGAGACGTGGAATCGGTTCTGCGCTTTGTCATCGAGTTGGGGCAACATCTGTGGGCGGCAAGGTTGCCTCTATCTCGCTGGCGCGTTTGGGTTGGCGAGATGGCGCCGGAGCAGTTGAATTGCGTTAAGGCAGAGGAGTGTCAGGAAATTAAACTGCCTGCGCCATGGGGCGGTTATGACCAGACAGCGTGGTTCTTCACAGAGGTAGAGGTTCCTGGAGGCTGGCGAGGCAGCCCGGTGCAGCTTTATTTGGACATCGACGAATCCCTGCTTTTTGTGGACGGCCTGCCGAAGCAGGGGATTGACGCCAATCACCGCGAGCACTTGCTTGTTTCCCAGGCGCAAGGTGGGGAACGATGGGCGTTGGCCGTCGAGGCCTATGCTGGCCTCACCTCCGAGAAATGCATCTTTCGCCATGCCGAACTGCGGCAGGTGCGGCCGGAGGCATGGCGCCTCTACTTCGACTTGAAAGTGGCGCTGGACGTGCTGTCCGGTTTGACCAGGGGCTCAGAGGACTACCAGCGGCTTGTCTCGCTTCTTGAGGAGACTATGCGCCTGGTGGACCCACGCGAACCAGGCAGCGCGCAGTACTTTGCCGCCGTGGCCAGAGCCGG
This sequence comes from bacterium, assembly GCA_037445575.1. Taxonomy (GTDB): domain Bacteria; phylum Zhuqueibacterota; class Zhuqueibacteria; order JANLFK01; family Oleimicrobiaceae; genus Oleimicrobium. Next base: position 10,546 of record JBBIKH010000091.1, on the reverse strand, counting down.
GAGGCATATGCGCCGTGCTTGGAACAAGATGACCTCCCGTTGCTACGGTCGCGTGTGGCCTGTCGGGCACGCGCACATCGATGTGGCTTGGTTGTGGCGCATCAAGGAAGTCAAGCGCAAAAGTGCGCGCACCTTTGCCACCGCCTTAGCGCTCATGGACGAGTACCCGCACTACCATTTTGTGCAGAGCCAGCCGCAGCTGTACGCCTTTGTCAGAGACGCCTACCCGACCCTGTACCAGCGGCTGGTGGACAAGGTGCGGACCGGCCAATGGGAGCCCACAGGAGGGATGTGGGTGGAGGCCGATTGCAACATCCCCAGCGGCGAGGCTCTGGTGCGACAGCTCCTTTACGGGCAGCGCTTCTTGATGCGCGAGTTCGGAGCACCCTCACAGGTGCTCTGGCTACCAGACGTGTTCGGCTACTCGTGGGCGTTACCCCAATTGCTGAAAAAAGCCGGCATCGACTACTTCTACACCGCCAAGATCGGCTGGTTGTACACCAACCCGTTTCCTCATAGCACCTTCTGGTGGCAAGGAGTTGATGGCTCGCGGGTGCTGGCGCATCTGTGTTTTCACCGTCAGGCCTACAGTGCAGGGCTGGACGCGGCCGCTTTGCGAGAGACTTGGGAGAGTTTTCGGCAGCGCGATGCCGCCAGGGACGTCATCCTGTCCTTCGGTCATGGCGACGGCGGAGGCGGGCCCACGCGGGAGCAGCTGGAGCATCAGCGCAGGCTCACCCACGCCCCTGGACACCCGACGCTCACCCAGGGCAGTGTGCGCCAGTTTTTCGCTACCGCAAGGAAAACGAGCCGCGAACTTCCCGTGTGGGCGGACGAGCTTTACCTGGAGGGACATCGCGGCACCTACTCCACGCATGGCGCTATCAAACGGGAGAACCGCAAGTGCGAGCTCTTGCTGCGCGATGCGGAGCTGCTCTCCTCCATCGCCTTGCGCCTTGGCTCATCCTATCCGGCAGAGGAGCTGCAGCAGTGCTGGGAGCGGGTGCTGCGCAACCAGTTCCACGATATCCTCCCGGGCAGCTCCATCCCGGAAGTCTATCAGGATGCCATGGCCGACTATGCCTTTGTGCGGGAAGTGGCAGGCCGGGCACGAGACAGGGCGCTGCAGGCTATCTCCGAGTTGGTGGACGCCCGCGGTGGGGATAACCTCTTGGTGTTCAACACCTTGGGATGGACACGCACCGATGTGGTCGCCCTGCCGGTGGAAGGCCTGCCGCCGTCGTTTAGGATCGAGGACCTCTCCGGCAGGTCGGTCCCGTACCAGCGTGTGCGGCGCGTGGATGGAAAGGAGCAGGTGCTGTTCGTTGCCCCGGATGTGCCGGCGTGCGGTTACACCACCTTTCGCCTCGTGCCTGGGCGCCCTGCGCCGGGCGAGGCGTCCTGCCAAGTGGAGGGGAGCAACATCGTCACCCCGCACTTTGTGGCCAGGTTGAACGAGCGTGGCGAGCTGCTACGCCTGCTGGACAAAGAGTATTCGCAAGAGGTGTTGGCAGCAGGCGAACGGGGAAACGTCCTGCAGATGTTCCTGGACTATCCCCATTTCTGGGAAGCGTGGGAGATCTCCCCGGACTATGAGGCGCATCCGCTCCGGCTCCTGCGGACTAAAGGGGCGGCCAAGATAACGGTTGGGCCAGTATGTGCCATCGCCCGGGTGCGGCTCGGCAGCAGTCGCTCCTTGGTGCAGCAGGACGTGATCTTGTATCGCGACCTGCGCCGCGTGGACTTTGACACGGTGGTGGATTGGCACGAACCTCGCACCTTGCTCAAGGTGGCCTTTCCCGTGAGGGTAATGGCCGAGCGCTCCACCTACGAGATCCAGTTTGCGGCCATCAGTCGCTCCACGCGACGGAATACTTCTTGGGAGCAGGCCCGCTTCGAAGTGCCGGCGCAACGCTGGGCAGATCTCTCTGACGGCGGATACGGCGTGAGCTTGCTCAACGATTGCAAGTACGGCTACGACGTGCGCGACAACGTGCTCCGGCTGACCCTGCTAAAGAACTGCTATGCCCCAGATCCCCAGAGCTGCCAATACGGCGTGCTCTACGGGGCGCAAACCGACGAAGGCCTGCACCGTTTCGTTTACGCCCTATGGCCACATGTCGGGGATTGGCGGTCTGGGAAGACGGTGCAGGCCGCCTATGAGCTGAACGCGCCACTGCTGGTGGTCCGTAAAGGGCGGCAGCGTGGGCCTCTTCCGGAGCAGCAGAGCTTTTTGGCCTTGTCCGGCGCCCCTTCCGTGATCCTTGACACGATGAAGAAGAGCGAGGACGACAACAGCCTCGTCGTGCGCCTGTACGAGTCCGCCGGCCAGCGCGCTGTGGCGACGGTGCGTTCGGCGCTTGGCCTGGAGGAGGCCCGGGTTGCGGACCTGCTGGAGCGTGAGGGCAAGAAGTCTGTGTGGGTCAATGGACAGGGGCGGGGCGCGTTGTCGCCTGTGGAGGTCCTCACGGTCAAAGTCGTGTGAAGGGAGTGGACTATTGACAAGGCATTTATGGTGCGAGAGGGGTGGGAGGGCTGCGTCTGTCTTGTCCGGACGGGTGTGAAAGGAGAGGCCGTTGGAGCTCATTGAAGGGCGCATTTGCGTGCAGGCGGCGTTGGCGGCACGGCAGCGGCGCGTGCGGCTCATTGTGGTGCGCACAGGAATCCACCCAACACGGGTGGCCGACATTCTGCGGATGGCGGAAGAGCAAGGGGTGCCGGTCAAATTTGCGCCTGCTGCAGAGATCGATGCCATGACCCACGGCAAAACCCACGGTGGCGTCGTGGCCCTGGCTACTCCGAAGTTGCCCCTTTCCCTGGAGGCCCTCATCGAGCGTTTGGCCCAGCTCACCCACCCGCCGGCCCTGCTGCTTTTAGACGGAATTGACGACAGCCAAAATCTCGGTTTTACCCTCCGTTCTGCCGAGGCGCTGGGAATTGACGCCGTGCTGCTCAAGAAGCACCTCTGGGACTTTGACGCCACTGCAGTCGCACGGGCCTCCTCCGGAGCCTTTGAGCGCATGCTCATTGGTTTGATCAGCGAAGCGGAGCGGGACATGCCGCGGCTAAAGAGACTCGGCTTGCAGCTATGGGGGTGTGTGGCTGGTGCCCGGCGCACCATTTACGAGGTGGATCTGACCGGGCCGGTCATCGTGGCGGTTGGCGGGGAAAAACGGGGTCTATCCGCCACGGTGAGGCGCCAATGTGATGGCATGGTGCGCATCCCCATCGCGGGAGAGGTGGGGTCGCTGGCCCTCAGCCACGCCGCCGCGATCGCCATGGCCGAGGTGATGCGGCAACGAGGTGCTCTCGGAGCAGGCGGTAGGCAGTGATTGTGAATCCTTGCTAGCGGTGCCGGCCTGCGCGCAGGACGCTGACCTTGCCGGGGAGCTGATGTCGACTCGCGCCGGCTTTCTGCTTGTGCCATTCCTTAGCGGCGCCGGTCTCATCGCGCTGCTGACGTCAATCCTTGGGCTCCCAGCTCACGCCCACAACTACATTCCTGCCAGGACCTACCCACCAGGTCACGGTGGAGAGGTGGTCGCGGTAGCTGCGGTCGAAGAGGTTGGTGACGTTGACTGTGACTTCGATGGGCGTTGCCCCGCTGCGGAGGCGATAGCCGACCCCGGCGTCCCACAGCACGTAACCTGGGGTGGAAAGCTCATTGGGGGCGACGCGCTCCTGGTCGGCGACCAGGCGACTGCTGAGCTGCGCCCACCAGCGGCCGGAACCAGCTTGCGCCCGCAAGGCGATGCGGGCGTTAAGAGGAGGGATTTGCGGCAACGGTTGACCGCTTGCCCGGTCCGTGCCAAGGACGTAGGCGGCTTGCACCTGCGCCCATAGCGGGCCGACGAGCCTTCCCTCGGTCTCAACCTCGGCGCCGTGCAGCACGGCCCGGCCGACGTTGGCGTATCGGAAGGTGTCAGGAGCAACAGTCACACGCTTGAGGACGATAAGGTTCTGGACCTCATTGCGAAACAGGGCTACCTCGCCGCGGAACGCCTCGGTCCGCCACTTGCACCCCGCGTCGATGTTGAGGCTTCTCTCTGGGTGCAGGTCGGGGTCGCCCACCACGAACCCCAGCTGGCCCACCCCTTTGAAGAAGCGCTCTTGGAGAGCAGGCGCTTTGAAGGCGCGCCCGAGGTTAACAAAGAGGCGCAGTCCTTCAAACAGAGCAAGGCTTGCTCCCACGTGGCCGCTTAGACTTTGTTCGCGACGGAGCAAATCGCGGCTCACGAGCGTGCCAGCCGTTCCCTCAGCGGCGCTCTCAAGGTGGTCTGCGCGCACCCCCAGACTGAGAAGAAGCGCTTGCACCGGCGCAAACTCGTCGCTGGCGAACAGCCCTACACCCCAACGCTGCGCCGGCGGCGTAGGCGGGATGCGGTCCACCGTCTCTTTGAGGAGCGTCCCCTTGCCGTCGTACAGGCGCGAGACGGCGGTGCGCCTGGTGTCATCCATTTCGCCGAACAGATCGGCGCCGGCGCTGAAGAGGTGGCGGCCTCGCAGCAAGGTGCTCGCCAGCAGCGTGGCGCCAAAAGAGCGCACCGCGCGGTGTGCCTCCAGCTGCTGATCGAGCCGCTGCGCACCTCGGGGCACGTGGAGCAGGGCTTCAAAGTCCCGGGTTCCCCACTGGTAGTGGGCATCCAGGCGTAAGGTGAGGGGGCGCGAGCCATGCGGTCGTCGCTCGGCCCCTAAGCTGACCACCGTCCGCTCGTAAAGGCGGAACCGGGCGTGCTCCGCATACGGCGACGTGGGGATCCCCACGTCCGAGGAGCGCAAGGTTGAGATCCCCCAGCGAAGAAGGTAGGCCGGATGTGGCTGGTAGGCGAGGTCAAAGTCCGCATCGCCTGCCCGGTACTGGCTGTTGGGCAATAGTCCGCGGGGGGTGCGCAGTTGGTGGGCGCGGCGTGCGCCCAGGCGCAGTCTGGCATTTACCTGCGAAAGGCGCAGGGACACGGAAAGCCCTGCCGCCTGCTGCTCATCAGCGGAGCTCAGCCGCACAAAGGCGCGTGTTCGCACCGTTGGCTGCCTGCTGGCCGCGAAGGCCGGTAGGGTGAGGTAGTTAACTACCCCGCCTACGGCATCGGAGCCGTAGAGCACCGATTGTGGCCCACGCACCACCTCGATTCGCTCCACCTGCCCCAAATCCAGCAAGGGCGCGTGCTGCCCGTAGGAACGGAGCACGTCCAGGCGTTGGCCGTTGATCAGGGTGAGCACCTGTCCGCCCTTGAGACCGCGAATCACCGGCTGCTGGCTCCAAGGACCGGTGGAGGAGAGAGCTACCCCTGGCGTGAGGGTGAGCACTTCGCCCACGGTGGCGGGCAGACTTTGCACGAGCGTCCTCCGGTCCACCACGGCCACCGGCATGCTGGTGAGGAGAGGGTCCTGTTCGTGTCGGCTTGCAGTGACCACAACCGCGGGCAGCCGGTAGGAGACCGTGTCGGGACGCCCCTGTCGCCCTTGGCACCACGCCCCACGCCAGCTCACGCAGGCCACCATCGCCAGCACGACGAGCTGCACAGCGCCTGTCCTAGTCGCCTGTCGTCTGTCCAGCTCGGACGCTCGGTCTTTTTGCACCTCCCTGTTCATGGCTCCGCCTTCGTGCACTCGCTTAGGCTTTGGCCTCCCTCTCCGCCCAGACGCGCACCAGCTCCACCAACACTGCCACCGCTTTCTCCATGTCCTGTACCGAGATCCACTCCTGCCGGGAGTGGAAATTGTGACCGCCGGTGAAGATGTTGGGGGTGAGCAGCCCCTGGTAGCAGAGGCGCGCCCCGTCGGTGCCGCCGCGGATCAGACTGAGCTTTGGCGCAAGCCCCACGCGTCGCACCGCCTCCAGCGCATAGTCCACAACCTTCGGGTCTTCATCCAACTTGTACTTCATGTTGCGGTAGGATTCCTCCACCGCGAAGGTGAGTCGGGCCGGTGGGTGGGAGGCCACCACGTTCTCGGCCAGGGAGCGCAGCAGCTCCTCATGTGCCTTCAGCCCCTCTACCGTAAAGTCGCGGATCAAGAACTTGATCACCGTCTGCTCCACGCCGCCGGTAATGTTATTGGGATGAACGTACCCTTCGCGTCCTGCTGTGGTCTCGGGCGACAGGTGATCCTTGGGCAGCTGCTCCAAGAGCTCGGCGGCGATCTTGATGGCATTGACCAGCTTGCCCTTGGCGTAGCCGGGGTGCACGTTCACGCCGTGGATGGTAATCACCACCGTGTCGGCACAAAAGGTCTCGTTCTCGATCTCTCCCACAGTCTCGCCGTCCACGGTGTAGGCATAGTCAGCGCCAAAGGCCTGTACGTCAAAGAACTTGGTCCCCTGGCCGACCTCTTCGTCCGGGGTAATTGCCACCTTGATCGGCCCATGTTCGATCTCCGGATGGGTGGTCAGGTATTCCAGAGCCGTGAGGATCTCCGCAATGCCTGCCTTGTCATCTGCGCCGAGCAGGGTGGTGCCGTCCGAGGTGACGATGTCGTTGCCGATCTGCTGGGCCAGGGCCGGATTGTCGGCAGCGCGAATGGTGACCTGTGGCTCCCCCGGCAGCACTATATCCCCACCTCGGTACTTGTGGTGGATAACGGGCTTCACCCCTGCGCCGGACACGTCTGGGGAAGTGTCAAGGTGGGCGATGAAGCCGATAGTGGGAATGTGGCGCGCACTTGTGCCCGGCAGCTCTCCCCACACATAGCCGTGCTCGTCCATGCGGGCGGTCAAGCCAATCTGGCGCAGCTCTTGGACGAGGACACTAGCCAACTCCTTTTGCTTCTCTGTGCTGGGGAAAGTCGCAGAGTCTTCAGAGGACTGGGTGTCGTAGCGGACGTAGCGGAGAAACCGTTCCAGAACCGTCTCAGCCATGATGCCTCCTTGCCTTGCGGCGGTTGCTCATGCGAAAGCCTCCCGGAAGGGCGCCGGAATGGGCACGGGCTTGCCTTGGGCGTTGACAGAAGCCATCACCGTCTCTGCTTCGGCGCAGAGGCGGTCCCTGCTTTCGTTGTAAATGCTGTACGCCAGGGTAAAGCGCACACGGCCCCAGTTGGTGATGCGGCCCTCGATGCGGAGCAGGTCGTCGGCAAGAGCCGGAGTGCGAAAGTCCACCCAGGCGCGTGCCACTACGGGCCGAGCTCCCCACTCCGCAAAGTGCGCGAAACCCATTCCCTTCAGGGCCATGAACTCGCCACGGGCGAATTCCAGGTAGTGCAGGAAATTGGCATTGTTCACATGCCCAAAGGAGTCAAGTTCGTAAGTGCGCACCTTGAGGCGCACGACCAACGGGGAGCTCATAGTCGCCTTCCTTTCCAAACTGAACTTCACGATCCTTGCAGCACGTCGCAATAGGCGCTCACCCAGTACGGCCAGTCGAACGGGCGAGCCAGACAGCTGAAATCCTGCGTTCGTAGTTCCGCCACATGTTCGCACGCCCAGGCGAGCTGGTCCGCAAGTGCACCCTCTTCATACAGGCACGCCGAGGGATAAAGCTCCGGGTAGACGAGGCGGTTCGGGACAAGGGGAAAACAGCCTGCGCGCACAGCCTCGAGCACCGCCACCCCGAAAAATTCCTGCAAGGCAGTGGACACCACGATATCGCCCTTCGCAAGGATGCGAAGGTACTCCGCCCGCGATGCGGCGTAGCCCCAATGCACAATCTGTGCTGCCAGCTTTTCGCGTGCCAGCTCAAACACCTGCAGGCATTCTTTGAACTGCTGCCCAAGCACGCACAGGGAGAAAGGAACCCCTCGGCGCTGCAAGGCGAACAATGCGGCGAAGAACGCTTCGGGGTCCTTATCGTGCTCCCAGCGGTGGTTCCAGATGATGCACGCCGCCCCCTCCTTGGGCTGGGAGGGCAGAAACTCGCCGGGGTCCAGCGGCACCGGGAGCACGTGACTTTTCTCGGCGATGCGCTCCTCTGCGCCAGGGGGACGAAAGTCAGGGAACTTTTTCAGGAGCTTTGGTACCGCCCCCAGCATCGAGTCGCGATTGAAGCGACTGTTGAACACGACCGCGTCTGCAGCCAGGGCGGTGGTCAAATTGGTGAGGGCGAAATGAAAGTCCCACTCCTTGTAAAGTCGATGGGGGTAGACGAACTGATTCTCATGGAAATAGACCACCTTGCGCGCATCTCGCAGCCAGGAAGGACCCAAGGCCAACAGGTCGGTGAGACTGAGCAGGGACGAACAGAAGAGCACCTCCGCCGGTTCTGCGAAGGCCAACAGGCCGGCAAAGTGGAGCGCCGCCCCGCGCATCCGCCATTTCCATTTGCGCGCCGGCATGGTCATCACGTGAAACGAGAAGGGGAGCCACCGCTGCATGCCGTTCACCAACTGCAGGTGGGAGTCACCGGCATAAGGCTCCAGAATGAGAACGCTCTTCATCGTCCCCTCAACCCGGCGCTCACCGGTAGCCAATGGCGCTGTAGCCGACCCAATGGCGAATGTGGTACGGCGCGGTGGTGCCGAGCCCGATGTCCGGCAAGGGGAGCGTGCTCAGTCGATAGCTCGTATCGTAGCGGAGGAGGTAGCCATGCAGGGGGGACAGACGCAGTGCGGCCACCGTTTTGCGCACGGTCTCTAAACCGAAGGGCACGGCGAACCTGCCACACCAGCGGATCTTGTAGTTGCGGATATCGTCCTCGCTCCAGACCTGCCGACAAAACGATTCCAGCTTGGGGGCAGCTAGCGGCCCCGCGAGGGTGGACAATGCCAGAAGGCTATCCACCGCTGTCTGGATGCGATGCCCGCACAGGTCGGCCCCAAATGGCGCCATGTTCCGCCCACCCCAGTCCTGATCGCCGTAGTGGTCGCCATCATTGGAACAGATGAAGGCGATATCTCTGCCCAGAACCCATTTGTGACGGCGAATCGCGGTGGCCAGGGCTCGCGCCAATTCTGCTGACAGCTGGTCAATGCGCTGCCAGTCCATGGGCGGTACGAGGATCGAGACGATTTCCACATCCCGCACATAGTGCTGCAGGAAGGGGATAATCCCCTCCACTGAGTGTTCCAGGGCCTGGAACTCGTCATTGATCACATAGGAGGTGCTGGGGAGCTGGGCGATGAGCTCCTGCCGCAATGGGGACACAGGGACCGGCCCGTAGGGAGCACGCCAGGCAGTGAATGAGTCGAAGATGAGCTGATCGTGCAGGCCATAGTCACTTGCCTTGTGCGCTACGCCGAAGAGGACCACCCGGGGCGCCCGCAGGTGCTGGAACACATGCACGTACACCCGTCCGGCCAGGAGATGGTCGTCGTGGGGACAGATGGCTGCAACCCAGCGGCTGTCGCTGTCCAGATTGAGACGGAGATCGTTGGCCAGCATTCTCTCGCGCTCGAGCGCTTCGGCCGAGCGAACTATTTGCTCGATCTGCTCGGCGGTGTAGGAAAAGCCCACTGTGTCCTTCAGGCCACGCAGGTGTGCCTGCGCAGCCGGGACGGGATTCTCCCTGCCAGATGATGCCACCAGCAGTGCCACTGCGGCTAGCAATGCCACTGCAAGAGTGGAGTAGGGTCTCATAGCTCTATCCCTCCAGGCTAAGGAAGAGCGGGCAGACGATCCAAGCCGTGACGACGGGCTTCTTGCCGCATGATGCGATGGAGTTCCCCTGCTACGTCCTGGGGCAGGCCAGGTGAGGGCGGGGTGGAGAGCAGCTGCTGCACCAGGCGGTGGGCCCGTTCGCCGGCGCTGATTTCTCCTTTGGCCTGTCGCGTCTGGTAGTTGTCGCGGTCGATGGCCTCGCTGGGAGAACTCACTTCGCTACGGAACCATTCCAGGGTTGAGGGGGAGGTCAAGAAGTGGTCGCCTTCGTAGATAGCGCCGTAGAGGTCCTCGGCCAAGCGCGGGGTGCGCACGCGCAAGCCGTCAACCAGCCGCAGGGCTGCACCACAGATGTCGTTGTCGATGACCAGTTTTTCCAAGCTTTGGCAGCTTTCAAAGTCAAGCATCCCCGGGCCGGAGACGACGTTGATCCCGGCCAAGGCGGCCAACACCGCGCCCATGGCTGTTTCCATCCCTGCTTGCGCGTCCACCACCTTTGCATCGCTGAGGGCCATGTAGGCATGGGTGGGCAGACCGAAACGTTTGCCCACGGCCGCATAGGCCATATCGATCATCATGGTCTCAATGGCACCCATGGGAGTGGTGCCGGTGCGCATGTCCATGGCGGCGGGCGAGCCCCCGTAGATGATCGGCGCGCCGGGGGCCGCTACCTGGTGGATGACTATGCCGCTCAACGTCTCGGCGGTGTGTTGCACCAACGCACCCAGCAGCGTTGCGGGAGCAGTGGCCCCGGTCAAGGGCATTGACACCAGCTCGGCAGGCACACCAGCGCGCGCGCATTCGATCAGACATTGGCAGGTGAGCCTGCTCCATTTCAGAGGCGGCGAGGGGCAACAATCGAAGATGGCCAGCGGCTTCCGCCGCAGCTCCTCCTGGCTGCCGCGCACAGCAATCAGCATCTCCTGCATGACGGGAAAGCCGTCGATCGCAAACGTGCCGGTCACGATCGGCTTGGCGCAGTACTGCAGGGCGACGAACAGTCGGTAGCGGTCGGCAATT
>JBBIKH010000090.1:1235-13057 GCA_037445575.1 bacterium | reverse complement strand
TTTGGCTTGGAGCAGGTATTCTTGGACGAGGTCCCCTATTGCCGGCAACCATGGGGTACGGTGGTGGAGCAATTCCGCCGCGTGGAGGAGTTGGTCAAGGACGCAGTGGACCTGGTGCTTTACCGTGGCTGGGACCTGCACGACATGCTCACAGACGCAGCCCGCAAGATCGATCAGGAATTTGCGGAGGCACGTGAGACGCCGACGACAGTGGCTGTGCCCGGATCAGAACGCGGCTTTGTGCTCCGCTTCTTGCTCCTGGTGGGCCTGGGCTCGTTGCTTGTGGCTTTGCTCAACCTGATCTTGTGTCGTACCGGCCAGCGTCGCTCTACGCTGGAGGGGTATTCCTTCCTGTTGCCGTCATTCGCCCACCTGTTGGTGTTTGTACTGACGCCGCTGCTCTTTTCCCTCTACCTGAGCGTGCATCGCTGGGACGTGATCATGCCCACGAAACCCTTCGTTGGGTTGAGCAACTACAAATCCATCTTCACTGACCGGCTCTTTCTGAACGCGCTCAAGAACACGGCCCTATACACGCTGCAGGTGCCGGTGGCGATGACTATCTCTTTGGCAGTGGCCATCATGATGAACCAACGGATCAAGGGGGTGAACCTGCTGCGCACCTTGTACTTCCTGCCCAGCGTGTCGTCGTTCGTGGCGATTGCCATGGTGTGGCAGTGGCTGTATGAGCCCCAGTTCGGCTTGATCAACTACCTGCTCCGGTTGCTGGGGCTCGGCACATGGAGTGGGTTGAGCAGCCCGAATACGGCGCTTATTTCCCTTATGATCATGACAATCTGGATGCAGATCGGCTACCAGATGGTGATCTTCCTTGCCGGCCTGCAGGGGATACCGGACTTTCTCTACGAGGCGGCGATCATCGATGGCGCCAATGCCTGGCAGCGCTTCCGGCGGGTGACGCTGCCCCTGCTGAAGCCTACGACCTTCTTCATTCTTGTTACAGCGATTATTGGCTCTTTTCAAGTTTTCACTTCCGTGTGGGTGATGACTCAGGGAGGCCCCGCGCGGGCCACCGACGTGGTGGTCTACCACATCTACCAGAACGCCTGGGAATATCTGCGTATGGGGCGCGCCTCGGCAATGGCCTGGGTGCTTTTCGCTCTGATTCTGGTCATCACTGTCATTCAGTTCCGTTTGGTGGGGCGGCGTGTGGAGTACAGTTGACCTACCGGGGGACACCAACCTCGGACACGAGGACGCGCGGCCTCGCACCAAACTCTACCGGAGAGGATGATGCCATCACGGTCTTTTTGCGAACCCGAAAGAGAACGAGCCAGCTCGCTGGGGCTCGGGGAGGCGAGCGTTTGGCGGCGAGAGTCGGATCCCACAGCGCGCGGGCCGGCAGAGTCGAGGTACTGGCCAGCTGGCCAGGCTGCTGACGCTGCACGAGGTGCCCACGTGCCAATGTGTGGGGCAGCGAGTGGCCTGGTTGAAGGAAGCAACTCATAGCGTGACGGAGAGGCCGCCGGGAGAGGTGGAACAGGCCTAATGATGGAGCGAAAGATAAAGATCAGAATTGTGCGATTTGCAGGGCGCGCCTTTGTGTACGGCGTGCTGCTGGCCCTTGCCTTGTCCATGCTCCTTCCCTTCATATGGATGGTGATGACCTCCTTCATGAACGAGCTGGAGGTCAGCCAATATCCGCCGAAGTTATGGCCCAAGAGGTTCCTGTGGTCCAACTATCGGGAAGCATTGACCCTGCTCCCCTTTGGGCGCTTTTTCCTCAATTCGGTGGTGATGAGTGTGGGTGCGGTGGCGTTGCAATTGTTGGTCTGTTCCATGGCGGCCTTTGCGTTCGCCCGGCTCCATTTTCGGGGTCGCGATCGGATCTTTGGCCTCTACCTGGCCACGATGATGATCCCGGTCATCGTCACCATAATCCCTGCGTTCCTCATCGTGGATGCCTTCGGTTGGGTCAACACCTATCAGGGTCTCATCCTCTACTTTGCGAGCAGCGTGTGGGGCATTTTCCTGCTCCGGCAATTCTTCTTGACGCTCCCCCGGGATCTCGAAGATGCGGCGCGCATCGATGGCGCCTCCACCTTTCATATCTATTGGCGCATTGCCTTACCCCTGTCCAAACCCGCGCTGGCTACCCTGGGCATCTTTTCCTTCATGGCCGTGTGGCGGGATTTCCTCTGGTCCTTGATCGTCACCACGCAGATGGACATGCGGCCAGTTGAGGTAGGCATTGCCTTTTTCCACAACATGCACGTCACCAAATGGCCCTATCAGATGGCGGCGGCAGTGTGCGTGATGCTCCCCATTGTGGTGATCTTTTTCGTTGCGCAGCGGTACTTCGTCAGAGGCATAACCTTGACCGGCTTGAAAGGGTGAGAAAAGAGTACTGCCAGCAGCCAGTGGACAGGCGCTGCAGGGAAGGCTTAGTTTGCGGGAATGGCCCGGCCTGGGACAAGAGGTTGAGCGACGGCAGGGCAAGAGACAAGTCGGCATTGAGCCAATCGGCAACGGACGGACATTCATTGGGAGGATCTTGGCACTTATGGGACCTTCTGCACGGAAGCTGAAGGGCGACAGGCCCGCAATGACCAGGCGGCAATTCGCGGGACTCTCTGCGCTCGGCGGGCTGTTGGGGCTTTTTGCCCCGGCTACATGGCGGTTGTGGCAACAGGAGCGTGCGCGGCGGGTTGGCAAAGAGATGGCCAGAGGCGCCCAAGGGGTGATTGGGGTGCAGTTCAGCGACCCGGAGCGCGAGCTGATGATGGACGGTGTGAACGAGAACCTTGAGTCCTATGAGAAGCTTCGAGCCATCCCGCTGGACAACAGCGTGCCCCCGGCGTTGCAGTTCAATCCTGTTCCCCCAGGGGTAGCGGTGGAGGCGAGCAAGGGGAGGCGGAGAAGGAGTCATGTGGAGGTGCCACCGTTGCCGGCTCGCCTGGAAGAGGTCGCTTTCTGGCCTGTGGTGTACCTCAGCGAGCTCGTGCGCAAGCTAAAGGTGAGCTCGCGCGAGCTCACGGAGATGTACCTGGAGCGGTTGCGCCGCTACGACCCACAGCTGAAGTGTGTTATCACTTTGACCGAAGAGCGGGCCATGGCGCAGGCACATAAGGCTGACGAGGAGATCGCCCGCGGCAAGTATCGCGGCCCGCTGCATGGGCTGCCCTGGGGGGCTAAGGATCTTCTGGCCACCCGCGGCTACAAGACTACCTGGGGGTCGGCGCCTTATAAGGATCAAGTCTTGGACTATGACGCGACGGTTGTTCAGCGCTTGGACCAGGCCGGTGCCGTCCTGGTGGCCAAGCTTACCCTGGGCGAGCTCGCCTGGGGCGACGTCTGGTATGGTGGCCAGACCAAGAATCCATGGAACCTCGAACAGGGCTCCAGCGGTTCCTCGGCGGGGCCTGCCGCGGCCACTGCTGCCGGCTTGGTTGCCTTCTCCATTGGCAGCGAGACCTACGGCTCGATCGTTTCCCCATGTTCGCGGTGTGGCGCGACAGGTCTGCGCCCCACTTTCGGTCGCGTAAGCCGCTTTGGGGCCATGGCTTTGAGCTGGAGCATGGACAAGCTTGGCCCGATCTGCCGCTGCGTGGAGGACTGCGCCCTGGTGCTCGAAGCAATCCACGGCCCGGATGGTAAAGACCTGACCGTGGTGGACGTGCCGTTTGTTTGGGAAGCGCGAGCTGATGTGCGCAAGCTGCGCGTGGGCTTTGTTGAGAGCCTGTTTGCCGATCCTCGCCGCGATGAGGCGGCGAAGGCCCGCGACCTGGCAGTGCTGGACACATTGCGCTCGTTGGGCATCCATCTGGTGCCCATGGAGCTGCCCAATCTCCCGGTGGAGGCGTTGGAGTTCATTCTCAGTGCGGAAGCGGCAGCCGCCTTTGACGAACTCACGCGCAGTGGCCGCGACGAGTTGATGGTGCGCCAGGTCAAGAACGCCTGGCCCAACGTGTTTAGGCAGTCGCGCCTCATCCCGGCCGTGGAGTACATCCAAGCCAATCGTGTGCGGATGCTCCTCATGCAGGAGATGGGAAAAGTGATGGACAAGGTGGATGTGTATGTGGCCCCCTCCTTTGGCGGCAACAATCTGCTGCTCACAAATCTGACTGGCCATCCGGCCGTGGTGGTGCCAAACGGTTTCACCGAGAAAGGCTCCCCCACCAGCATCACCTTCGTGGGCAGGTTGTTCGAGGAAGCAAAGCTCCTGACAGTGGCCAAGGCCTATCAGGACGCCACCGAGTTCCATCTCAAACATCCTACTCTGCCGGCGTGAGCGCCGCAACGGGAAGGGCAAAGTGACAGATTGGGAGAAAGCGATGCGCAAGGTCAAGAGCGTGTTTGTCAGAGTCGAGAGCAGGCTTGGCGTAATGGGGCGGCTGTGCCAGGAGTTGGCGAAGCACGAGATCAACATTGAGGCGATCGGGGCATTCGGCGGCACGGCAAGGCTGCACGTGTCCGATAGCAAGAAGGCGGTGGAGCTGCTCCGCGCGGCGGGCTACCAGGCGGAGGAACGGGATGTGCTCGTGGCAGAATTAGACAACAAGCCCGGCGAGCTGGCGAAGTTGGGCCTCACCATGGGCGAAGCGGGCCTCAACATCGAATACTGCTACGGCACCATGAACCCAGGGCAGAGCAAGGGCACTGTAATCCTGGAGGTATCGGACCTGGATCGCGCACTGGCGGCCGTACGCAAGTAGTCCACAGGGTGGGGCGGGCCCGGAGGCTTGGGGTAGAGGCAGCACCGACAGCCTGCGGATTGGAGCAGGAAGAGGCAGGTTGTGGCTCTCTGCGGCCCTAGTGAGGAGAGGGCGGGGCCTCTCCGAACCTGCCGTCGGCCTGATGGCGCTCAAAAGGGGGGTGGGAGCTGGGTCTTGCCTCGAAACCAGAAGCGTTGTGATGGCTGGGAGGACGTATGGAAATCAGACAGGTCCATTCTCGACGGGATGAAAAGGAGTTTGTCTCCTTGCCGTACCGCCTTTACCGGGGAGACCCCTATTGGGTACCTCCCCTGCGCAGCGAGCAACGTAAGCTCTTTCGCCCCCAGAGCAACGCGATGCTGCTCCACTGCGACTATGTGCTCTTCTTGGCGAGCGAAGGTGGCACGGCGGTGGGGCGAGTAGCTGCCTTCGTGGACCGCCATGCCAACGACTACTGGGGGAGCGCGATAGGTTTCTTCGGCTCCTATGAATGCATCGATCGCTACGACGTGGCCCACGCCCTGCTGGGCGCAGCAAGGGACTGGTTGCAGGCACAGGGCATGACTGCCATGCGCGGCCCCATAAGCTTTGAATCCCAAAACTGGGGCTTTATTGTCCAAGGCTTCGACTATCCGCCGGCGGTCATGTCACCGTACAATCCGCCCTACTACAATCGGCACATGGAATCCTTTGGCTTGCGCAAGGTTAAGGACCTGGAGGTATATCGCGGCGACGCAGCAAGCGGCTATGAACTGCCGGAGCGCTTTGTCCGCCACTTGCAGCGCATTCAGGAGCGGCACCGCGTGCGGGTACGGACCGTGAACATGAAAGAACTGGCGCGGGAAGTGAAGATCATCGTCGATCTGGCCAATCGCTCTTTAGCCCACAATTGGGGCTACGCTCCGGTGACCGATGCGGAGGCAGCTGATATGGCCCGGAGCCTCAAGCTGATCCTTGACCCGACGGTGGTCTTTGTCGCCGAGGCCGATGGCAAGCCCATTGGCTTTTCCATCGCTTTTCCTGATGTGAATGAGCTGCTGCGCGGCCTCAACGGGCGGCTGTTTCCATTTGGGATCTTTAAGCTGGTCTTTGGCCTCAAGAAGGTGAAGAGTTATCGGATGTGGGCTTTGGGAATCGTCCCCGAATATCAGCGGCGCGGCATCGACACCCTCCTCTATGTGAAGACCTACCAGGCATTGAAACCCCGTGGTGCTCGGCTGGAGGCAAACTATGTGCTGGAGGACAACTATGCGATGAAGGACGCGATCATCAAGCTAGGTTTACAGCTGGTGCGCCGCTATCGCATCTACGAAATGCCGCTGAGCGCGGACGGCTAATCAGCCATACTTTTTGCAGGAGGATCGATACGAAGGCTCGGGTGCAAAGTTGTGCGGTGTTCCTGGGTGATGCACATGGGGAGTCGCGGAGAATGAGGAAATGAAGTATTGGGCGCGAGGTGTGCTGGCTGCTGCCTTGATTGCTGGCTTCTTTTCCCCTGGAGCGGCAAAGTCAGAGGCAAGGGTGACCTTTTTCCGGGTATGGGTGCTTGCCGGATACGAGGGCCTGGCCGCTTCGGCCTTCCCGGGTGTAGAGCATGAGCCCACGATCATGGTGGTGCCCCGGCAGCAAGGGGACAAGCCTGATATGGCAGGGTGGCTCAAGGAGCTGTTTCGTTTGGAGAGTGTGGATTTCCTCGACCTGCAGACGGTGGTAGAAGTCTATAGCGAGGAAGTGAGCGGAGCCCAGCCGTCTTTTTTCGATGTGGGCGAGGGCGGGGAATTCCGCGTGTGGTGGTTCGGTGGCATGTCCGCCCCGCTGGACAATCTGCTCACCGTGGCCCTGGGGGCAGATTTCCAGGGTCAGGACTTGATACCCCCCCTGCAGGTGCTCTGCCGGCCGGAGGAGGTGGTGGTTGTTGCCCGCCGGGTGGGGGAGCAGAGCGACGAAGGAGAACTCGAATCATTGGCTGCGGTAGGCAAGGTGGGCATGATCTTTATGCTAGCCGTAGCCGGGGAACAAACACAGGCTGACCCTGAGTGTTACCGCGCGCTGGTGGACCGCTATCTCTCTCTTCGCAGCCAGCAGAAACCTACCGCTGGGACGATCAAGGTGGGAGACGACCCAGGCTATCTCCTTCTCCGGCAGCTCTTCGCCCAGAGTCTGCATCTTAGCGATCTGGACTACGGGCAGGACAAGCGGGTGCCGGTGAGCGCGGGGTTTTCTAGGCCGGAGCCGAGCCTTTACGATACGCCGCCACAGCTGGCCAAGGGTAACGAGGCGTTGCAGGCCGCGCTCGGCCGGGTATTTACCCCGGAGGAAGTGAAACTCCTTGCCGGCGTCACGCTCACGGTCCTGGTCAACGAAAAGGGCCAGGCCGAGGAAATCAGGCTAGCCCCGGCAGTGAGCCCGGAGATGCGCAAGAGGTGGTGGCGGGCCGTACGACTTCTCCGCTGGCAGCCGGCTATGTTGCATGGGAAGCCGGTGCGCGCGTGGACGGTAGTGCCCATCGGTACGCCCGACAGGTAGCCACTAGCTCCGGCGTGAGGGCGTGCGAGGCGAAACTGTTTGTCTTTTCCTTCTTCTTTTTCGTATATTTGCACGTTGCAACGCGGAGAACAGGAGCACATGAGGCCATCACTAAGGTAGGGAGAGCATCATGGCAGGGTGCGGAACGGCAAAGAGTTATGAACAGCTGCAGACTGAGTTTGCTTATTGGGAAAAGATAAAAGACATGATCGACCAGTGCATTGACTTTATGCTCAATCTGCGCCAGAGCGGTCACCCAGGGGGGTCGCGCTCCAAAGTGCATGCTCTCGTGGTAACGCTCCTGAGCGGTGTCATGCGCTGGGATCCTCGTCATCCGGAGAAACGCTTTGCTGATCGCTTCATTCTGGTGGCCGGTCACACGAACCCGTTGGTCTACGCCACGCTGGCGGTTTTGAACGAGGCCCTGCGGCGCAAGTACGAGCGCACGAAGGATAGGCGCTACCTCATTCCGGAGGCCGACAAGCGGGCCGTCTTTTACGAGGACCTGCTCACCTTGCGGCGGCGCGGAGGGCTGCCAGGTCACGCGGAGATGGCCGGCAAGACGCTCTTTTTCAAGTTCAATACTGGTCCCTCTGGACATGGGTCGCCGGTGGCAGCCGGCCAGGCGCTGGCGCTTAAACTGGCCGGCGCCGAGGATGTGCGCGTGTTCGCCATGGAAGGCGACGGGGGTCTAACCCCCGGAGCTGCCCACGAAACGCAAAACTCCGCATACGGCCTTGGACTCAACAACCTTTACTACCTAATCGACTGGAACGACTTTGGCATAGACGACCACCGCATCAGCTCCATTGTGCACGGCACACCACAAGAGTGGTTCGCTGCGCACGGTTGGCGCGTGGTAGGCACGGAGCAAGGGATGGAGTGGGGGCCGGTGACCAGGACCATACTGGAGCTTGTTTATGGTGACAACCCCCAGAAGGTGCCCAATGCTGCCTGGTTCAAGACCCGTAAGGGCCGGGGCTATGGTATCTTCGACAACAAGTCGCATGGCATGCCCCACACGCCCATGAATAGCGATACCTTTTGGCAGTGGCGAAAGGAGTTCATGGAACGCTACGGCATCCAGTTCGAGGGCTTTGGCAAACCTGCGCCTGCCACTGCGGAAGAGCAGCGGGAACAGACGCGCCGCAACCTGCGCCACGTCATGGAGGTCTATGACCAGAACCCGGACCTCGTGGACTATGTGGCCGATCGCCTGGTGGAGCTCGGCGATGCCATCCCAGAGGAGAAACCATCGCTGCGCTATCGGTTCGACCAGAATCCAACTGTTGACCCCGTGTTCACCGATTACCGCAACTTCCCGGCGGAGATGTTTGCCAAGCCCGGCGAAAAGCTCCCCAATCGCGCCGCCCTGGCCAAGTATGGGGCCTGGGCGAACGCCTACGCCTACAAGAAGTATGGCCGCCCGCTCTTCATCGCCATGTCCGCTGACTTGGCAGAGTCCACCAACATCGCTGGCTTTGCTAAAAAGTGGGGCGACTTTGCCGGTTTTGGCGTGTACAACCGCGAATCGAATCTCGAGGGAGTGCTGTTGCCCCAGGCCATCACGGAATTTGCCAATGCCGGCATCTGCGCGGGGCTGGCCTGCGTGAATCTGGCGCGCGATCCCTTTGCGGAGTTCAACGGCTTCTATGGTGCCTGTTCCACTTACGGCTCTTTTGTCTATCTGAAGTACGGGCCGTTGCGCCTGCTAAGCCAGCTGGTGCAGGACTGTGAGCTCAAGATCGGCAAGGTGCTCTGGGTGGTCGGTCATTCTGGGCCAGAGACGGCAGACGATTCGCGCACTCATTTCGGCATCTTTGCCCCTGGAGTCACGCAGCTTTTCCCCGAAGGCCAGGTGATCAATGTCTACCCATGGGAGCACAACGAGGTACCGGTGGTCATCGGAGCGGCTCTGGCCACGGACGTGCATATCATCGCTCTGCACCTGACGAGGCCGCCCATCGAGATCCCGGATCGGGAAGCACTGGGCATCCCCTCGCACTTTGAGGCCGCCAAAGGGGCGTATGTGCTGCGCGACTACGTGCCAGGGCAGAAAGTGGGTGGCACCATCTTCGTCCAGGGAACGAGTACCACGGCCAACATTCTCAAGATCCTGCCCGATTTGACTCGTGAGAAACTAAATGTCAAGATCGTTGCGGCTATCAGTCCGGAGCTCTTCCGCCTGCAGCCTGCTGCCTATCGGGAGGCCGTGGTCTCCGCAAGCGAGTGGTTGGATTCCACAGTGATCACCAACGCCGCTCGCCGGGGGATGTATGACTGGATCGCGCATCGCGTGGCGGTGGAGTACGCCCTCTCTGCGGACTGGGACAACCGGTGGCGCACGGGCGGGACGGTGGCGGAGGTGTGCGACGAGGCCCACATTTCGCCAGAGTGGCTGCTGAAGGGCATCGAGCGGTTCGTGCGTGACCGCGACAAGCGTCTCCGCGCCATAAAGGAGGCGTGTGACGAGGCGATGCAGAGGTGAGGGGACGATGGGCACGGCTCCAAAGCAGACTGGCAAAGCCCACCGTCCGCCCATCAAATTGGGCATCATTGGCACCGGGCTTGCCAGCCGCAATCTGCACTGGCCGGTGCTAAAGCAACTCCCTGATCTGTTCCAGGTTACGGCGGTGTGCAACCGGGGCGAGGAGAAAGCGTCTGAATTCGCTCGCTTGGTGGGACTTTCGCGGTACTACCTCGACCACCGCCAGATGTTGGCAGAGGCCGATGTGGAGGCGGTCCTTGTGGCTGTACCCATTGCACTCAACTATCCCATCAGCCTGGACTGTGCCAAGGCGGGCAAGCACGTGATGTGCGAGAAACCGGTGGCGGTGAATCTTGCCCAAGGGCGGAAGATGATTCATCTGCCCGGACAGTACGGCGTTGTGGTGCAGATTGCCGAGCAGTTCTATTATCGGGAGGACCTGCAACGCGCCAAGGAGCTCATCGCGAGTGGGGAGCTCGGCGAGGTCTTCCAGGTGCGCATGGATGTGACAGTGATGATTGACCCAGAGACGGGTTCTGGCGCCACCGGTTGGCGCATTGTTCCGGCCCATCGTGGCGGTTTCGTCACGGATGCGGGGGTGCACCACATGGCGCAGCTTCGCCTCCTGGGTGGCGAGGTGGCGCGAGTCCATGCCTTCGCCCGCAGGCAAAGTCCGCACTTCGGAGGAGTCGATAACGTCTGCGTTAACCTCCTCTTCAGGACCGGCGCGATCGGGCACTACTCGGCCTCTTACACCGCCACCAGCGCGGGGCCCTGGTCGGTGAGGACCACCGTGTTAGGCACCAAGGGCACGCTCGAAATCGGTTACGGCGAACTGTGGGTGCAGCCGGCGGGCAAACGGAGGCGGCACCACCTCCGCTGGGAGCCGTTCGATGGAGGCTATCGGAACCAATGGCTCGCCTTCTACGATGCTGTTGCCACTGGCACGCTTCCTGTAGCCTCGCCGGCTCAGACCTACCACGACCTTGAGCTCATCCTGGCTGCCCTCGATGCTGCCGATCGAGGCGAGGTCATCTCCTTACCGGAGGAGTAGGAAGGTGGCGTCCCGTAGACATCTGCTCGCCCTGTTCGACATCGATGGCACCTTGCTCCATTCGGGGGGAGCCGGCAAGCGCGCAATGAT
Organism: bacterium; assembly: GCA_037445575.1. Taxonomy (GTDB): domain Bacteria; phylum Zhuqueibacterota; class Zhuqueibacteria; order JANLFK01; family Oleimicrobiaceae; genus Oleimicrobium. The sequence goes on along the minus strand of JBBIKH010000090.1, from coordinate 2,223 downwards.
CGCCGCCTTTCGCGACGTATTCGGCCGCGACAACGGCTTCGCGGACGTGGCAATGGCCGGGCGCACTGACCCGGAGATTGTGCGCGAGGCCTTGCACAAGCAGGGCATCCCTTGGAAGGCAGAGCTGGTGGAAGCCTTCCGGAAGCGCTACCTAGAGCTGTTGGGACCAGAACTGCAGCGTCCCGTGCCCAACAAGCGTCTCCTACCCGGCATCCCTGCGGTGCTGGAGGCACTGCGCGAGTTGGGCTTTATTACCCTGGGTCTGCTGACCGGCAATTGGAGAGAAGGCGCCTATGCCAAACTGCATCACTTTGGCATCGACGGCTATTTCCGGCTGGGTGCCTTTGCCGATGACGCCGAGGAGCGCGACCGTCTCTTGCCCTTCGCTATGGCCCGCATGCAGCAAGTGACCGGAGTGGCAGTGAGGCCGCAAGACGTGGTGGTCGTGGGAGATACCACGCGTGACATCGACTGTGCGCGGCCCCACGGCGCCGTGGCGCTGGCGGTCGCTACTGGTGGCAACTCCACCGAGGAGTTGGCCAGGGCCCGCCCTGACTTTCTTCTAGCCGACCTGTCCGATACCGCTGCGGTGATAAAGATCTTCTGCGAGGTGAGCGAACGACGGGTGGGGTAGAACTTCCCCAGCGGCGACCACCCGGCTTGCCGTCGGAGGGTGACCCTGGTATCTTTTTTCCGCGCAGGTCCTTCCGACTCGGCCGCAATCGCAGATGCACGTGACTGGTTTCCCACACCCGTGCGGCCCCGTCACCGCGTTTCGGAACCGCGTAGTTCTCACCCATCTTGTGGTCGTGCGAAAGAGTTGTGGCCAGAGCCCGACGTGCCGCGACTGTACGCTAAGGCTGGACGGCACCTCACCCTTAGCCAGACGCGGACAATGGGTTGACCTATCGGGTCTAGAGCTCCCATAGGCACACCTGCCTGCGGCCACCGCCTCTGCCGCTCTTCATCCTCCTGGTCCTGTCGGTCG
>JBBIKH010000090.1:235-1220 GCA_037445575.1 bacterium | reverse complement strand
AGCCGGCAACGCACAGGGGCCGTGGCGGCAGTGCCCCACCGCGGTTCAACGGCCATCCTGCAGTAAGTCAGGTCTCAGCACACCCGGGCATCGCTTTTGCCGGCCGCAGACCGCCCGAAGGGGCCAGGCGCCATGACAACTTGTTGGCAAGCACACGCCGATCTAAAATTTCGCTTGCTTTTCTGGTGGTGCTGTGTTACATTTCTCGCAAACGTAACACGACGGAGGGCATAGAGAAAATGTTAACTAGGTTCGGCATATCGTTGGACGAGGAGCTACTCGAGCGTTTCGACAAGATGGTCGAGGAGAAGGGTTATAGCAATCGCTCCGAAGCCATCCGTGACCTTATTCGTGATGCTCTTGTGCAACGGGAGTGGGAAAAGGAGAGCGGCGACCGAGTGGGTACCATTACCCTGATCTACGATCACCACCTCCGGGAATTGCCCGAACGCCTGATGGAACTGCAGCACAACTTTACCCATGAGATTATCTCCACCATGCATGTGCACCTGGATCACGACAACTGTCTGGAGGTGCTCGCCGTACGAGGTGAGGCCAGGGTAGTGCGCGCGATTGCTGATCAGCTTATCGGCACGAGGGGGGTAAAGCACGGCAAGCTGGTCACCACCACGACCGGCCGTGAGCTGAAGTAGGTGGTTCCTGAGACGGTTTGCATCAGGAAGTGCATGGTACGCTGGTCGAACAGGAGTGCATGGCAACGAGGAGGTGCAGATGCGAAGGATGAGCGTTCTCGTGCTGGCGTGGGGCATGGGGCTTGTGGGCACACGCGTAATTGCCGATGAGGCAACCTCAACCGATTCGGTTAGGTACCGGTTCAATCCGGTGGTGGTGACCGCCACCAAAGTGAGGGAGGCGCAGCGGGACCTGGCTGCCAGCATCACCGTCATTGATGATGCAAAGCTTGTGCTTGCCCCCACAGCTGCAGTGCTGGACGTCGTGCAGACCCATGTGCCCAGCCTGCACG
>JBBIKH010000090.1:0-225 GCA_037445575.1 bacterium | reverse complement strand
CCCCCGCCCGGTCCCCCCGGGGGGGGTCGGGGGGCCGGGGGGGGCGGCCCGCGCGGCGGCCAAGAGCCCCCCCCGCGGGTGGGGGGGTACCGCCGATACTCATGTGCTCATCTTGCGGAACGGTCGTCCGGACTTTATGGGGCTGATGGGCTGTACGATCGCCGACGAGTTCGTCAGAGACGGGGTCCAGCGCATCGAGGTCTTGCGCGGGCCAGCCTCTTTTCT
>JBBIKH010000089.1:3671-13076 GCA_037445575.1 bacterium | reverse complement strand
TACGGCGTGATCGGGCAGTAGTTTGAGAAGATCGAGCCGCCCTTGGGTACCTCCGGCTCGCCCTTCCCCGCCGGGGACGGGCCACGTGCCGTTGCGGCATCCGACCTCAACGGGGACGGCAGCCCCGACCTGGCCGTGGCAGATTATTACGGCGACGACGTGTCTATCCTGGTCAATCAAGGGGACGGCACCTTCCCGGCCCAGGTGCGCTACGTCGCCGGGCACTAGCCATCCTCCATTGCGGCTGCCGATCTGGACGGCGACACCCTACCCGAGCTAGTGATAGTGGCCTTGGGTGCGGTGAACGTGCTGAAAAATTGGGGCAATGGGCTCTTTCGCACGGGGCAAGCGTATTCGGTTTCATTGAACGGCTTGGGTGTATGGGACTTTAGCGGCGACGGATATATGGACCTGGTAGCAAGCGGGTCGCAGGGGTTCGAGGTGTGAGAGAACGACGGCACGGGCCGGTTTTCCTGCCGCATGCTTTACCGCACCACCTGGACGCCTGGTACATTTGTCCTGGCCGACCTGAACAACGACAATCTAGTGGATGCAGCGAGCATTAGTGCGGGCACCATCAGTATCTGGATGAACCCGGCTACGGGGGCTACCGCGGTGCATCCTGGTTCAGGGGTTCCCACTTCTTTTTGGCTGTCGCAGAACTACCCCAATCCGTTCAACGCGATTACCCGCATTCGGTACACCCTGCCGAAGGCGGTGCATGTGACCGTGCGGGTGTACAACATTCTGGGGCAGGAAGTGGCCACTCTGTTGGACGATCAGCGGCCGGCAGGCATACATGTGCTGCAGTGGGACGGACGCGACCGGTATCACCGTCCGGTGTCCACCGGGGTATACTTATGCGCCATGAAAGCAGGAGAGTGGCGGAAGGCGATCAAAATGTTGGTTGTCAAATGAAGAAAGCCGACAGACCCCAGTCTTCCCTGGCTTGCTGCAGGGCGGGCTTCGAGAAGACTGGGGTCTGTTGTTGGGGGGTCTGAAAGGATTATGCACCGGCTCTGCGGGGCAAATTGCACCGTCTGAGTAGAGAAGAAGTTTAACCGTCAGGCTTTCAAGGAGGCGGTTGTTTGCATGTCCCCTGCCATCATGTTGGAAAACGAAAAGGAAACCGTAGAATATCTGATCCGTGAAAGCAAGGTTGCTTTGATATTGTGGATCTGCACTCTTATGAAGAAAAAGAAACGTTCATGAGAGGTAAGATCGCTTGGATGAAGTCTCTTATGAGAGTATGGGAGGTATTTCGGCGAGGTCAAGGACTTTAGCTTTGGACGCATCAAATTGTTTTTCTCTGTCTGAGTGCGCATGTGCCCCTGGAAGTCTTTAATGCTCTGGGCCGAGAGGCGGCGGTGCTACTTGATGAGGAGCTGCCGGCGGGGAGGTATAGCCGCAGGTGGGATGGTCGTGGTTTGACCAGCGGCATTTATTTTTGTCGGCTGCAGGCCGGGGCGTTTGTGCAGACTCGTAAGCTGACGCTGCTGAGGTAAGGCAAGAGCAATTGCCGGCGGCGGCGTCTCGCGAGCGTGTGGCCTGAGGGTCCCGCCTGGCCCCCTCGGGCCAATACCGGTCGCCACCTGCCGCCGGCGTCCCTTTTCGTGCGGCGGCACGGATCATTCTGCCCAACGCTCGGCTGCAGGTTACCAAGTGATATCACCGCAGGGTATGCCTTGCGAGGCTGTGGCTTCCGCCGCTGCGGTGTCCGGTTTTGGCAGCGATGAGAGCAGCGCTTGAGGTGAGAGAGCAGGCGCGTGGACGCTCGCCCATACGGACAGTGCTTGTCACCGCCACAGGCAGCACGCGGGCGCGTCTGCTTGCAATTCTTGGGCCCCGCTCCTTAGCCACAGGAGGTGTGCCATGAAAGCAAAAGTCGCTCTAGGTATGTTTTTTGCGCTGACCTTTGCGACCAGCAAGGCTGCCATCTACTACGTGGGCCCTTCGGGCGACAACAACAATCCCGGGACGTTCGAACGCCCATGGGCGACTCCCAGTTACGGCTCACGGCAGTTGCAGCCCGGTGACACGTTGCTCATTTTGGGGGGCCGCTACGTCTTGAGCGAATATGACGCCGACATTATCACGCCGCCCTCCGGCAGAGCCGATGCCTGGATCACCATCCGTGGTGAGAAAGGACATCGTCCTATTCTGGCCGGTCGGGATAATCTACTCACCGCTATCAACCTTGCTGGCGTCCAATATGTGTGCATCGAGAATCTAGAGATCACACACGACGACCAGGCCACCGGCGAGGCTGCCTGGTTCCGAGAGGGGGTGGAAATCCTTGGCGCGCCCTCAGCGCACATCATCCTCCAGGGTCTTTTCATTCATCACCTGGACGAGTTTGGTATGAACATCCAGGACGTGGAGGACCTGCAGATTCGCAATTGCCGGATCGAGTACTGCGGTTTCGGCGCTTTGGGTGGGCCGGCCGGCGAGCACGGTGGCTGGCGCAATGTCGTCATCGGCGGCTGCACCCTTTCGTGGAGCGGCCACTACTATCAGGGCGGGGATGGCTCGGACCGCCCCTACGACCGGCCCGACGGCTTTGGCATCGAACCAGCCCTAGGGCCGATCCTGATTGAGGAGACCGTCGCCGAGCACAATTACGGCGACGGCCTGGACTCCAAGGCCGCCAACACCACCATCCGCCGCTGCGTCGTGGCGAATAACTCCTGTGACGGGGTCAAACTGTGGGGAGACGGCAGCCGCATTGAGAACACCCTCATCTACGGACGCGGTGACGGCAACGCGGAGATCACGCCCTGGTCGGCCATCGTCATTGCGCCCGAGGAACATGCCAATGCCCGCTTTGACATCGTCAATGTCACCGTGGATGATGCCCTTGGCCAGAACTACTTGATGCACATCCAATATGACAATCCCAACGTCCCGGCCTACGTCACTATCCGCAATACCATCTTCAGTGCCCGCGGCCCCGGGTCACCCATCTTTGTTGCTCCCGCCACCACCTTGTTGGCCGAGCACAACCTGTTTCACCTGCCACAAAGTTATAGATTTCTGACCGAGTGCTACTTGACCTACACCTGCGGGAACATTGCCTCGCTGGGCCAGGGCAACCTCTGCGGCGACCCGTGCTTTGTGCATCCTGCATGGGGCACCCCGGGCGACTATCACCTCCTTGCGGGAAGCCCGGCCATCGACAGTGGCACCTCTCTTGGCGGCCTTGCCGTTGACCTAGAAGGCCTCCCGCGGGACCTCCACCCGGACATAGGTGCATACGAATACCGAACCTCAGGTGGGCTCGATCCGGAGGCGCAGGCCTCTCCTGCCTCTTTCTGGTTGGCGCAGAACTATCCCAACCCGTGTGCAGGTCGCACGTTGATCCGCTTCTCCCTCCCCCGGCCGGCACAGGCAAGGCTTACCCTTTTCGACGCACTGGGCAGAGAAGTAAGCACAATGGTGAGCGAGCTGCTTGTCCAGGGAGAACACTTCGCCTGGTGCGACGGGACCCACCTGCCCCAAGGGATCTACTTCTACCAAATGGAGGCGTTCGATCCCGGCGATGGTGCGAGGTTATTTCTGGCAAGAAAGAAGCTACTGGTGGTCAAAGGAAACGTGCGAGCCCTTGGTCTATCGCATGCGCCACATTGAAACTGCCGGCGCCTCCCAGACATGCGGGAGCCTTTGCTCGTGGGAGGGGCATGCAAAAAATGGGGAAGTTCAGACGATGTCGGCGGTCCCTCTGGCGGCGCCAGGCGGAGGGAGTGGCCCATCGCCGCGCATGAGGCGCAACGCACTTCTACATCGCCCGCGCACAGTACGGTTGGTGTTCGTCAATCATCCCACCCGGGAGATCTGGCTTCGTCCACGAGGCGATCCACGGCAACCCCACCCCGGCTTCTGCCAGGGCATCGGACAGAAGGGCAAGCTGGTTTCTGGTTGCCCATCGCGACAAGTGCATGCCGAGCTCTATGAAAGACAATGTGCGAGCGAAGACATCGGCAACAACACGCTCGCCGATCAAGGCGGCAAGGTTGCCATGCTCCTCGACATCCACAGGTGGCTGCTGTACCAATGGCAGCGCATCCGGAGAAGAATGTCGAAGTTTGACTGTTACGACGTTCGCACCTCCAACGGCGGAGATCCCATCGCGCACCATTTAGGGGCGCAAACTGGCACTAACCATCGCCAAAGGTTGGAGTCACATGTGCCCCCCAGGGCCTGGCTGCTGCGCCAAGAGTGTGCTGGGTCCTGCGAGACGCCTGGCTCAGTGCATCCAGTTGAACGCCTTCACCACCTCGAAGAGGTCGTTGCTGGTGAAGGTCAGCTCCCAGTCGCCCGTGCGTTTGGCGCCCGGATAGAGCGACTTTTCGTGTACCAACTCCTCCCGCTTCAGCTTCAAAACCATGGTATAGGGCGGCTTGAGCTTGAAGGGTTTGTAGAGGGCCAGGTTTTGCAGGGCACGCGTGACGCCCTGGCGGATCCTGTCCCGTGCCACTTCCGGATGCAGGCAGAGGGCAGCATTGCCGATGCCCTCTTTGACTGCCACCGTCTCCACATTGCCCAGGAGTTGCATCAGCTGAGTGCAGATCGCCTGATCGCCCGCCACAAAGACCACCGGCACATTGTAGTAGCCCGCGATGAGGGCGTTGAATCCGGCTTCCGGCAGGGAAAGCCCATTGATGGCCAGGTCGGTGACGGTGCCGCTCATGGTGTGTTCCAAGGTGGCGTGAGGGGTGCCGGCTTTGGCGTGGTAGCCGACGAAAATGACCGCGGCGAAGGTTTCGTCGATCCCCTCCATCATCCCTTTGAATCCGCCGGACCAGTCCCGCAGCAGACGGGCCGCCGGGTGCAGCTCCTCCGGCAGGATGTTGCGCGCGGAGCCGTGCGAGTCGCGCACGATGATCTCCGTAGCGCCCGCGGCTACGGCCCCCTCCACGGCTGCGCTCGCCTCTTTGGTCATCAACCGACGGAAGTAGTCATAGTCTTTGCCGTTTCGGTCCACCTCTTCCCAATTGACCACGCCGCTGATGCCCTCCATGTCCACGGAGATGAACACCTTGCGCGGCGCAGACACCTGGGCACTGCCGCTTGCCACCAAGGCCAACAGGAGTACCAGGGTCATGATCTGTTTCATAGCCACCTCCGTACTTTGTGCGTCGCTCTCAAGATCTGGTGCAAGATAGCGATTTACAGGCGGGGAGTCAAGCACTTTTTCATTCCGACTTCACGACCATCTGTCCGCCCACGGTCTGAGGGTACGAGCATTCTGCAGCGTGGGCGCCAGCTTGCCCCTCAGGGTGGGTCGGTTTTGAGTCGCAAGGTCCTTAGCCAGCCGTATGTGCATCGCTTTTCAGGCTTCCGAGAGCGGCAGGAGGCGCTTTTCTTTGGGTCGGGGCGGGTCCTTTTTGCACGCGGCAATCGTCTCAGGCAGCGGAACAACAGGCTATGCGTGGGGTAAAAGAAGTACATTCGCGCAGATCTCGGCATTGTCCTTGCACGGGGAGTTGCTGCCGAAGGCGGTCTTCCCAGGGCTCCTTCGGCGTGCATGGTGATCAACCATTTGCGCCTATGGCCGTCCAGAGGCGAAGTGGCGAGGCGCAGCCGGTTGGACAACAGCCGGCCAGCATATGGACAGTCTTTGACCGTTCGGCGGACGTTTGCTGACCCAGCCGGAGGGTGGAATCGGACCTTTTGTGCGAGGAGGAAACTATGGGCACACAGCCGGTCACACTCACTCGGGGGTGGTGGGAACTGGTGGTAGCTCTCTGCCTACTGACGACGCTGTGGGCAGGGCCGACCTCAGCTCAGCAGGCCACCGGCTCCTACCAAGGCACCGTGCCGGAGGCATGTTTGATGTTCCTCAATCCCGGCTACCTCAGCCCCGCACGGGGTCAGGGGGCCTTGGGCATTATGGCCAACCCGGCGGCGTTGCACACGGTCAACGGGCGTCAGGCAGCGGTGGCCTTCGGGCTGCCGGAAAGCGCAGACGGCCGCTTCACCGTGCGGGTGAGCGACAGCTCCGACGTCTACGGCACCCTGGACGTGGAGACCTCTTTGGGACTGAAGGAGATGGGTGGGCTTGCCGGTGTGGGGTTGGCGCAGCAGTATCGGCGCTGGCGCTTCGGCCTGGCGTTCTTCCAACCGCGGCGCGGCGGTATCACCCTGGAGGCGCATGGTGACCTGCAACTTGAGACCCATTTTCAGGTACAGACGCCTATCACCCGGGCGATGATCCCTGATCTGCCGGTGGAGGAGATCCCGGTGCAGTGGGACATTCGCACCACCGTCAATGCCTCTTTTGTCGGGGGACCAGCCGAACTCTATGTGGCCGCGTTGCCGGTGGCGGCGGCGCTCTCCTACACGCGCCGGCCCCTCACGCTGGGTGTTGGCCTGACCTACTACCGTCTATCCACCAGCAACCGACCGGCGCAATTCCGGAGCCACATCTCTGCGCGTGGCGCGGTGACCGGCACCCCCATGGGCATTGACCCCCTTACCAATCAGCCATGGTGGGGAACCCTGCAAGGGCAATTCAGTCTGGAGGACGATCCCCTGTTTGCCCACTACAAGCTTGACCTCCGCGGGGACCGCTTTGCGGCGTCGGCAGGGGCACTGCTCGCCCTGGGCCCGTTGTCGGTGGGAGTCTCCTACACACGTGGCTTTCCCACCACGCTCCATGGCGAGTACGAGCTGACCACGATTCGCACCGCAGGGGAGCCCGCGTACGTCCGCTTGTCAGGGGCCAGTCTGCGGTGGGATAATCGGCCCCAGCTGATCGGGCAGGCGAGCTTAGACGTGGCCAATTTCGCCAAGGACAGCGTCGTCTACCGCAGCGAAGGGGATGTGCATCTGGGAGGCTACCACTCTCTGGCTGCCGGCGTACACCTATTCTTCCTTGGGGTGTTTGGAGGCGTGGAAATGGCAGAGGACTTTCCCGATCTGAGCTCGGCCTACCTGGGCGCCTATGTGGACATCCCCCTACCGCTGCTTCCGGTGCGTCTCAATGCTGGGGTATTGCAAAGGGCGGACGCGTTGCAGACGGGAAGCGAGGACTTTGCACCGTTCCGCGTGGTCAGCCACGTAGGAGCAGGCCTTGCTGTGCGCCTGCCCATTGCCCGTTGGTTGTCAATCGGCACGCAGCCCAGCTGGCTGCGCATCGGCCTGCGCTCTTCGTTGGCCTCGGTCGCCCTCAAGGCATTTACCGAAAAAACCGACGAGCCCCTAGAACGTGTGTTGCCCAAGGTCACCGAAACTTTAGCGCTGGGGATGGGTTTGGATCTGCCCTTCTGAACCCTCCGACAGCCATACCACCTAACCACAGAGGGCGAGGCATCCACCTCGCCCTCCTCTTCACAACCCGAAAGCCGCGGCGGCTGCTCCTCTTTCCCTTGCGGGCGTACCCGCCATCGCGCAAACCTACCCTCGCGCAGAGCGCATCGAGTTGCAGGCGAGGCTGCTCGCCCTACGCGCCGGAAGCAATGATAGACGGGCAATGCCCTGTTTTTTTCCTTCGGGTTGCAGATGGCAGCGGAGCAGAAGGAGCCGCGGCTTGCCTCGAGGTAGATATGCTGACAATGTCGCCATCGGCGGTGCTCGCTGAGTGGATCGGCACGTGGGTGATGCCCCGAGTTGGGCTGCGCTTGGGCGCGGGCCGGAGCCGAAAACGCCCCATCCAGCACTCGCCCTGCGCCTGTCCGGCTACCTCTGGCCGGGGTGCGGACTGGTGCCCGGCGGTCGTGTGCACGCATGGGGGTAGAGCCTGTCGAGCGCAAAAGCGGTTGGCCAGCTACCGCGAGCAAAGGTACTCGTGGATGGAGCGCGCTGCTTTGCGGCCTGCTCCCATCGCCAGGATCACCGTGGCCGCACCGGTTACCACGTCGCCACCGGCCCAGATGCGCTCGCGGGAGGTCTTGCCGGTAGCCTCGTCCACCACAATGTTGCCGTTCTTTCCCACTTCCAGGCCAGGAGTTGTGGCCGCAATCAAGGGGTTAGGGCTGTTGCCGATAGCACAGATGACGGCGTCCACCGGCAGGCGGTACTCCGAGCCCTCGATAGGGATGGGGCGGCGGCGCCCGGAGGCGTCTGGTTCGCCCAGCTTCATCTTCAGGCACTCCATCTCCTTGACCCAGCCCTGGGAGTCTCCCAAGTAACGGACCGGCAGGGTCAGAAAGTCGAAGATGACCCCCTCTTCCTCGGCGTTCTCGATCTCCTCTTCGCGCGCCGGCAACTCTTCGCGCGAGCGCCGATAGACGATGCGCACCTCCGCGCCAAGGCGCAAGGCGGTACGGGCGCAGTCCATGGCCACATTGCCCCCACCGATGACCGCCACGCGCTTGTGCTCCTTGATGGGGGTGGGATAGTCGGGGAACTGAAACCCCTTCATGAGGTTCATGCGCGTCAGATACTCGTTGGCAGAGTAGATGCCGTTGAGGTTCTCGCCGGGGATGTTCATGAACCAAGGGAGCCCGGCCCCCGAACCGATGAATACCGCGTCGTACTCTTCCAGCAGGCTGTCGACTGTGCGGGTCTTGCCCACGACAAAGTCGGTGATGATCTCCACCCCGAGGCGACGCAGGTAGTCGACCTCGCGGTGCACGATGGCTTTAGGCAGTCGAAACTCCGGGATGCCGTAGACCAGCACCCCACCCATTTTGTGCAGCGCTTCGAAGATGGTGACCCGATGCCCCAGCTTGATCAGGTCGCCGGCAACGGTCAATCCTGCCGGTCCGCCGCCCACCACGGCCACGGCGCGGCCGGTCGGCGGTGGCAGCTGGGGCAGCTGCACCTCGCCCTGCGCTGCCTCCCAATCGGCCAGAAAGCGCTCCAGCCTGCCGATGGCAATCTGCCCCCCTCGCTTCTTCAGCAGGCACGCCTCCTCGCACTGCTCCTCCTGCGGGCAGACGCGTCCGCAAATGGCCGGCAGGCAGTTCTTTTCCTTGATGATTCGTATGCCTTCCGCAAACTCCCTGGCGGCGATTGCTTGGATGAAGGCAGGAATGTCGATCTCCACCGGACAGCCGGCTACGCACCCGGGCCGCGGGCAGTTCAGACACCGCTCCGCCTCCTCCACGGCGGTCTCCGCCGAGTAGCCAAGTGCCACCTCGTTGAAGTTGCGCCGACGCACCTCTACCGGCTGCTTGGGCATCTCCCTGCGTCGCAGGTCAAGCTTCTTCTTGCTCGGCTCAGCCATGGTGGTGTTCCTGACAGCTCTCAGTCCGTTGCGCGCGGCTGCTCCGGAAGGCCAAGGCCTCCTCCCGCAGGTACTGCTTGCGCCGTTGCAAGAGCTCAGCCCAGTCGACCTCATGTCCGTCAAAGTCTGGGCCGTCGACACAGGCAAAGCGCGTGCTCTTGCCGACGGTGACCCGGCAGACGCCACACATTCCAGTGCCGTCAACCATTATAGGATTTAAACTAACTATAGTATGA
>JBBIKH010000089.1:0-3661 GCA_037445575.1 bacterium | reverse complement strand
CGGATTGAGACTGACCACGGTCCTGACGGCAAATGGTCGGCTCACATCGGCAGTGCGCTTGAGTAGAAATGTGCAGCCATTGACGATGAGGCGGTCGACGGGCTGCGCGCCAACAATGATTTCCGCAAGGCGGCCTACATGGCCGCGCAGCCCCTTGCTGCCGTCGCGCGTGATCACCTGCAGCTCGTCGGCCACCGCCCGCAGCCGCTCCTCCCAGTACAGGAGAAAGCTACTCCGCGCCTCGATGACCACAAGGACGCGGTTCCCCGCCTGCTTGAGGGCGCGGGCAATAGGGTAGATGCTGCCGATTCCGTAACATCCGCCCACGCACACGACGGTGCCGAACCGATCGATCTCCGTCGGCTTGCCCAAGGGTCCCACCACGGTCGGCAGAACGGCTCCAGGGCGCAAGCTGGCAAGCACGTTGGTTGTTTCCCCCACGTTCATGAAGACCAGAGTCACGGTGCCCTGCTGGACATCCCAGTCGCAGACCGAAAGCGGGATTCGCTCCCCCTCCTCTTCGGCGCGCACGATCACAAATTGCCCTGGTTGCATCCCCCGCGCGACGTGAGGAGCATGGATTTCCAGTTCGTGGATATTGGGCACCAGCATGCGGGCAGCAACAAGCTCAGGCATGGCTCTTCCTCACCTTGACAGGGCCTGGCAGCATTGCGACAAGTTCGCCCCACCCGGTCTCGACGCTTACCACTCCTGGCGGTTGGGCCTCGCGGAGGCGAGCGCGCCCCATCCACTGCCAACCGTCCCCGGACAGCAGCACGTGGTCCCCATCGCCCAACCGGTACGTGGCGGCATCCTCCGGGTGGAAGAAGGCGGTCCCCTGTGGGAAGATCACCCGTGCCCCCTCCACAAAGGTGCCCAGCGGAAAGCCACGATAGGCGTGAGGGCACAAGTACGGCTGCACCCGCAGCGAATCCGCTGCGGAGCCAAGTGGCCGACCGATTGCCTGGGGAAGGGCAGACAAGGCCTCGTGACTCGCCTTCCAGCGTTGCCCCCTGGCCGAGCGTGCCGTGAGCGCCGCGCATTCCGGACGAGCGGCCATTTCCGCCTGCACCTGGCGCACTCGCCTGTAGGAAAAGTCCGGCCTGCCCATCGTTTCCGCCAGGCGGGAGAAAATACGCCAATCGGGCAGGGCTTCTCCAGGAGGGGGCACCGCCGCCCGCACTCGATGCACCCTGCCGTCGCCACTCAGGAAGGTACCGTCCACCTCGCTAAACGCTGCGGAGGGCAGAACTACGTCTGCGTCACAGTCGGGCCCTGGGGGATAGCAGTTCTGGTAGACCACGAACTCTGCAAAACGATGCGGATCTGTCACACACTCGCCGACTAGGTAGAGGACCTTCAGCCGTTGTCCGGCAAGAGCATTTAGGTCAAGGAGCAGGGGTTGGCCACGCTCCCCTTTTCCGTGGGCAGAAGAGGCACCGGCCTGGCTGCCCCTCGCTTCTTGCGGGTCAACTACCTTTTCGATCCAGCCGCCGAGCAGCATGGCGCCCAAAAAGTTGCTGCAGATGGGTAACGCCATGACCGCCGCTCCGCACGCCTCGGCCAGCTCTTGCACTGCTTCGACGATGCGTGAGGAAGCAGGGTTCTGCACGAACTCCGGCCCCAGCAGGATGACCGGTCGCGAGGCACGATGGAGCAGCGATGCCGCCTTTTGCAGCTCTGCGCCCACATCAGCCTCGCGTCGGTGGCCCTTCGCGGGCCCGCCGAGTAGCCGGGCCAGCTGCAGCAGCGTCTCCGCCTCTGCGCCAGGGTGCGGCCGCAGCCAAAGGTCTGCCACCAGCGAGAGGTTGTGTTCTCCCGCATTCACAGTGATGATGTGCGCCCCACGGCGCATGGCGCGGCGCAGCTCCACCCCCACGACCGACAGCGCAAAGCGCGTATCGAGCCCTACGCACACCAGGACTCCAGCCCGCCGGACCGCTGCCAAGGGTGCTGCCCGCGCGAACAACCCCAAATATGCCCCTAACGAAGGGCCGTAATACCACCTGGCAGGACTGTCCACCTGGCATGAGTCCATTACCTCACGTGCAAATCGAAAGGCCACATAGAGATCCTCGCTGGTGTGGTCGGCCGAAACCACCATGCCGAACTCCTCAGGCCGGCATGCGCTCAGGCGTGCGCCCACTTCGCGCAAGGCACGTTCCCAGTCCACCTCGACATAGGCACCATTTCGTCGGAGGGCCGGTGTTCTGGCGCGGTGACGGGTAGTGACCAGCTCCGCCACGCAGAAGCGCCCTTTCACGCAGAGCTGGCCATCGTTGCCCAAGGGGTCCCTGTCGGGCAGGCTCCCAATGACCTCCCCTTGCTTAACTTCCAGCCGCAGCTGGCAGCCCAGTCCGCACAGAGGGCAGGTGGTGCTCACTTGGCGCTCGGCGCTGCCCTCCCACAACGTCGACTTCTCAGCCAAGGCGCCGGTCGGACAGACCTCCACGCAGGCGCCGCAGAACTCACACCCAGCCTGCAGGTGCGTGCGGTGGAATGCCGGCCCAATCACCGTGTGTCGCCCTCGCTGAGTGAAGGAAATGGTGTTGGCCAAGCGAATCTCCTGACAGACTCTGACGCATCGACCGCACAACACGCACAGGTTATAGTCCCGGTCGTAAAAGGGGTCTTCTTTCTCCACCGGCAGCCCGCGATAGTACACAGGGTAACCGATCTCGGTGATGCCCAGGCGCTCCACCAGCTCCTGCAGTTCGCACTGGCGGTCGTTGGGGCAGTAGCGGCAGCCCGTGGTCACACCGGCCTTGCGGATGGTGCCCATGTAGTCTCGGCACTCGTCGCGCTCATCGCAGACCAAGCAGCTTGAGGGGTGCTCGCTCAGGATGAGACGGAGGATCTCCCCGCGCATCTGTTGCAATTGCGCCGTGTGGGTTCTCACAACCATCCCCTCCTCCACCGGCGTAGTGCAGGCAGTGGGAAAGCCACGCATGCCGTCCACTTCCACCACACACAGCCGGCAGCCGCCGAAGGGCAACAGCTGTTCATGGGCGCAGAGCGTTGGGATGTAGAGGCCGACGGCATGCGCCGCCTCAAGGATTGTCAGGCCGGCATTCACCTCCACCAGCTGCTGATCAATGCGGAGGCGAACAGTCGCCCTGTTACTGCTGCGTCTGCTCATCCATCCTCTTCCGTCTTGACCTTATGACAATGGCGTCGCCGGCGATGGCATCAAACCGGCAGATCTCGTAGCAGGCCCGGCACTTGATGCACTTGCTGGGATCAAGGTTGTGCGGCTCGGCCCGGGGCCCGGTTATGGCCCCGGTGGGACACACGCTCACGCAGCGTTGACAGCCGGTACACTTTTCCGGGATGACGCGATACTCCACCAGCTCGCGACATACCGTGGCCGGGCAGTACTTTTCGGCCACGTGCGCTAAATACTCGCCCCGGAAGTAGCGCAACGTAGTGAGCACCGGGTTCGGCGCGGTCTGGCCAAGGCCGCACAGGGAGCCGCGCTTGACCGTCTCGCCCAGCACTTCCAGGCGGGTAAGGTCCTCGGGCTCACCCTTGCCGGCAACGATCCGTTCCAGAATCTCCACCAGGTGCCGGGAGCCTACGCGGCAGGGAGAACATTTGCCGCACGACTCCTTCTGGGTAAAGTCCAAGAAGTAGTGTGCGACGTCAACTACGCACGTGTCCT
>JBBIKH010000088.1:0-13083 GCA_037445575.1 bacterium | reverse complement strand
ACTGCCCACATCCCCCTCCAGCTGAGGCGTGGCGAAGAGGCATGAGAAAGGTCCAGGGGAGGCGTTTCCAGGTATTGCAGCCAGTGGTTCTCGTAGCCTTTGATGGCCGAATCGCCGCACCACCAGCTCGACGTGTCATAGGCCATGAAGGGGCTGGGGTGGAACATCACCGGTATCTGGTAGTCGATGGCCGAATACTCCAGAGGAGTGCGCCCGGCGTTGGTGAGGGTCACGCTGGCGGTGGTGGAGTCGCCTGGCAGCAAGACCACCTCCAACCGGGCCGGCGAAACAGCCAAGGCGTTACCGGTGACGGTGTCCCAGATGAAGGGCATGTAACGCCCCATGCCACAGTTTCCCCACTTGATGCGGAAAAAGCCTCGGTCCCCCCAATCCGGCCCCCAGCTGTTCTTGCAAATCCAGCTCTGCTCATAGTCGTTCCATCCGACAATGAGGATGCCGTGTCCGCCCAATTCTTTGCCTGACACGTGCTCGTACACGCCGCCAGCATAAGCGGGAAAATCTTCGTACACCGTGAAGTGAGCAGAGACCGGATGGCGGAACACCGCGGCTTTGATGTTCTGGGTGAGGGCTTCTTCCAAGGTTATGTACCCCCAGCCCGGGATCCGCACCGCCTGGGAGGCCCAATCTTTGCACGCCTCGTTACACGGCACTTTGTCGTCGGCTCGGTAGGGCATACATTTTTCGGTGGGAATACCGGTGGTGCGGGCGAATTCCAGAACGCCGCCGATGTCACCGCCTGAGCAGGAGCCAACCCCTGCACAGGAGAGCACGAACTGTTCCGAGAGGTCCGGTGGCGGCGTGGGGGCCGAACGGTGGATCATCCACCAGGACTCGATCTGCGCCACTGCTGAAAAGTCCCAACAGCTGCCACAGGCGCCTTGATTCCGCACCGGGCTGACCCAGTTGCCGCCGTTGTCGCGCCAGTCAAATACTGGCGGCAGGTCGGCGATGCGCGGCAGGTCCAGCAGTGTGGCAGCGGTCGGGTCCGGCGCTTCGAGGGAGGTGCCGCAGAGGGCCTGTTGATCGGCCGTGGAGAGCTCTGTCACCCAGTTGGAGGAGGCAGTCCAGCTGGCCCGCCGGGCTGCAAGCGTGCGCTGCAATGCTGTGACGTCCTGTGCCCAGGTGGTACCCACCGCCAGAAGCACAGCGCCCACCACAACGACAAGAACCCGCGTTGCAGGGAGGCGCAGCCTGCCCACCACGCCTTGCAGGCTCAGCTTAACGCAGATCGGTGAAAATCGTATACACGGCCTTGTCATGGTTGCCACGCCAGTACTCCAGGTTAAAGTCACAGATTTCCAACCAGCGGTAGCAGGCCTGCTTTCCTTTTTCCACCTTGACCAAAAGTACGCCGTTAGTACCCCAGTTGTTGATCTCCCCAAAAGGATTGGCACCCAGAGGAAAGAGCCCAGCGCGGTCTGTGCGGCCAGCCAGCGCGGGCTCCGGCCTGATCCGCTTTTCGGTGTACCCCAGCGGCTCCGGCCGAAACACGGATACGGTTGCCCCGCACAAAGGGCGATATTCCGCGTCCAGTACCAGAAGTTCATTTTCCGCCGGGAGATCAAGTAGGTATTCCCCAAAATGCCCTCGGCGCACGCCCTTGTCGCGGTTCAAAGAGGCTGCCGTGTGCTCGCAGAAAAAGTGCACCTCTTCCTGGGGCAGGTAGATGCCCGTGTGCATCAGACAGTCACGGTATTTGGAGCGATACGGCTGGTTGGTGACCAGGTTTTGCTGGGCAGTGACATCCAGGCAGTAGAGATCAATGCGCCCGATCTGGTGCCCGAGCTCGTGGATGAGCGACCACTCGTGGGCGATCGCCCACGGATTCTTCTCATAGAACTGGTCGTGTAAGTAGGTGGCCTTGAACCCCCAGCGTCCGTCCCATTCCAAATCCTCGGGCGCGTGAGTCCCTTCCGGATCCAGTTCGCCATCTGGATGGATGGTGATCATGTCGAGCCGAACACGCTCGAGCACGCCGTTGGGGGTAGTGGGATAGATCGCAGCGCGAAATAGGTCGTTCATCAACGCCACCTGGCTCTGCGCCCAGTCCTCCCATGAGTAAGTTCCCCAGGAGTTCTTGACGGTGCGAAAGTACTCGTACAGGGTGCGTTCCACATGGAAGTGGAAGCTGAGTGCGTCCGTCCGGTCGGTGAGGTGGTTGTTGCGTTGGCTGATTTCGGGGACCACATCCTGGGGGTCAGCCTGAAAAGAGACGGTGTGCGGACCATCCTGCCAGCGCCAGGTGAATTTGAACACCGCCTCCTCCTCCGGCTGGAGTGGGCCGCCTTGCAGGGTGGCTACAACCTGGCCATCGATTGCCCAAAGGCAGGAGTAACCTTTCACAGCGACATCGCCGTGATTCTTAACGTGCGCCGCGAAAGTGACGGTATCCCCGGGGGCCGGCCAGCGCTTCTTCGCTTGTTCCTCTGCGGTCAGGTAGGGGCGAACGTCGCCCACCAATCCATCGGCACGGGGGTGGTAGCAGACCACCAGGCGGGGATAGCGCGGCGTGCGGCTGATAAAAGTGACGTCCAGGTCCGGGAGGCCTGTTGGCTTCCCCCCTCCTGCACGGAGTACCCCAGGCCAAATTGCCCCCACTGCGATTACGGCAAGCAACTGCCACCACTGCGCGAAGCGCTTTTTCACGTCCACCTCCCGTGCTCTGTTCCCCCTTGCGCGGCGTCACCTCACGGCGACGCTTGCGGTCTTGAGACCTGCCGATAGATCTCCGCTTCGATGAACAGGCGCAGCAGCTCGGCGTCCAAAAGGCCGGCGCGCGCCTCTGCGTTGAGGATGTCGAGTGCCTTCTCCGGCGGCACCGCTTTCTTGTACGGCCGGTCCCAGGCCGTGAGCGCATCATAGATGTCGGCAATTGCCATCATCCTGGAGGGCAAAGGTATTTCCCGCGCCGAGAGGCGGCGCGGATAGCCGCTGCCGTCCAGCTTTTCGTGGTGCGCGTAGGCGATCTCGGGCACCGGCTTGAGCTCCGAGGTCCAAGGGATCTTGCTGAGGAAATTGTAGGTGTGGGTGACGTGGGATTCGATTTCCGCCCGCTCTTCGTCGCTTAAGCTCCCCTTGGTGATGGAGAGGAGCTTGACCTCTTCCTCTTCGAGGTAGCGGATGCGCTCGCCATCCTCCTCGTACGACAGCTGGGCAATTTCCAGGAGCTTCTCAAAGCCGCCCTGCTGCAAAACCGTGGGCTCGTTTGCGCGGATGATGAACTCCAGGTACTCGTCCAATTCTCGGAGGCGGCGGGCAAACTCCTGGTCTAAATGCTCGGACGCCCGAAGAGCCTCCTCGCGCGTGGAAGTCAGAAAGTACTTTACTTTCTCGGCCGTGTAGTGCTGCTGGAGGGCGCGCTTGAGGTACCGAAATCTCCCCTTGATAATGTCCAGCTGTGCCGGGTAGAGCTTTTTGGCCTTGACGAGCACGTGCTCGCGCACGCCGATCTTGCCAAAATCGTGCAGCAGGCCTGCGTACTTGATCTGCTGGATCTGATCCCGCGAAAAGCGTACATCGCGGTAAGGACCCGTGGTCACGCGGTCGACCACTTCCGCGATTCCCACCGAGAGTGTGGCTACTCGCTCGGAATGGCCGTAGGTGGTGGGATCTCGCTGTTCGATGGCGAGCACGGAAGCGCGCACAAATCCTTCGAACAGCTCCTTGATCTCCTGATACAGACGGGTGTTCTCGATGGCTACGGCCGCCTGGCTGGCCAAGGAGGAGGCCAAGTGGACGCACTTGTCGTCGAAGGGGAGGATCTCCTCCGCAATGGCCTCCGGGGTGGTCAGCTTGGCCTCCCAATGCCGCTTGCGATTGATCAGCTGCAGCACGCCGATGACCTCGCCCTTGTGGGTGCGCATGGGAATGCCAAGAATCGACTTGGTGCGGTAGCCGGTGCTGAGGTCGAAGCTGCGATTGTGGCTGAACTCTGCGTTTTCCGGCAGCTGATAGGCGTCTTCGATGTTGAGCGGGGCGCCGGTGAGAGCAACGTAGCCGGCAATGCTGCGCTTCTCGATGGGCATGACGAACTCGTTGTAGCTGATCTGCAACGAGTCGTTGTGAGAGAGCTTGAAACGCAGCTGCTTGCTGGCCAGAGGGTTGCGCTCGTCGATCGTCGCGCCCGGGATCTGTTCCACCAGGTAGAGGCTGCCGGCGTCAGCGGAGGTGATTTCCCTGCTCTTGCGCAGGATCATCTCCAGAAGCACATCCAGGTCGCGCTCCGAAGAGAGGGCGATGCCGATCTGGTTGAGCTCATGGAGGTCTTGCGCCTGCTCTTCCAGCTGCGAAGACAGTGCCCGCAGTTCTCGGCGGAGAAGGAGGTGCGAACGGGCGTTCTCCACTACTCGCGCCAGGCGCATGGGTGTAGCATGGGGCTCCAGAAGGTCAAAGACCAGCTGTGGATCCACACCAGGTTCCAGGCTGTTCCCCACGAGCGCCAGAAGAAGTCGTTCCTCCTGCCAGCCTTTGCGGAGCACCTCTACCACCCCTGGAGCGGCAATCTCCTGCGCCTGAGCTATCACCAAAGCCAAGCCGCCCTCGTTGATGCTCGAAACGAGTTCCGAGGAGGAGACGGCTTGGTGCAGTACGACTTCCGGCGACAACAACTGTCGGGCCTCGGGCCACGGTAAATGCCCTTGGTCCCGGCATACGATCACATGAAAGGTGTTAGGCATGATATCCTGCCGCATAGTGATGTGGGTGTTGGGCTCACTTGGTGTGCAAATATACGACCGCACTCTGATATTTTCAAACGGTTTCTCACGACCCTCCCTCGCCTGGCTTAGCGGTGCTTTCTGCCCGGGCAGTGAGGTACACTCCCAGCAAGATGGCGATACCGCCGATCGCTTTTGTTGCGGAAACGGGTTCGCCCAGGATAAAGTAGGCCAGCAGCGTGGCCCCGACCGGCTCGCCAAGCACCAGCACGGATACCACCGAGGCCGAAAGGAAACGCAAGCCATAGTTGAAGCTGGTGTGGCCAATTACCTGAGGCACCACGCCGATGAGCAACAAGAGCAAAAGCGTGCGGTTTGGATAGGGCCAAAGGGGTGTGCCGGTGCAAAGAGCGAGTGAGGTGAGCAGAACGGCAGCGGTCGAGTAAACTACGGCAGCGTACGGCAGGATGCCGATGGTGGCGCGCAGTCGCCTGCCGGCCAGCCAGTAGCCGGCTGCCCCAATGGCACCGGCAAGCGCCAGCACATCCCCACGCAGCGGGTCCTGGCCCGAGGTACGGTCGTGGCCGGCGATCACAAGGCCCCCAAGCATCGCGAGCGCGATGCCCACCAGCATCAGCGGCCGTGGTGGCTCGCGGAGCACAAGGTACGAGCCGAGGGCGACAAAGATCGGTGCCGTCTGTACAAGGACCACCGAACTGGCAACCGAGGTGTAACGCAGCGAGGAAATCCAGGTGGCGAAGTGCAGCGCCAGAAAGCCGCCAGAGGCGAGGGCTATGACCAGTTGTGGGCAAGAAAACGGGCGCAGAGGGGATCCCTCCCGCAGCAGGGTGGCTGCTACGAACACCACCGCGGCGATGGTCAATCGATAGGCCGCGATGGCGAAGGGTGGTGCAGCGCAAAGCTTGATGAGAATGGCGGCAGAGGAGACTGCGATGAGGCCGATGAGCACCAGGGCCCACATCAGGCGTAACGGGTGTTGGTGCGAAGGCGTGGCACGGAGCACGTCATTCCCTCCCGGCGACTTCCACGGTCATGAGGTCATAAGTTACCACTGCACCCGGAAAGACCGCCTGACTCTCCTTCGCAAGAGGGGCGACATCGTTCACATAACGCGCGCTGATGTGTGTGAGGAAAAGGCTCCGGACGCGTGCCTGTGCGGCAATCTCGGCTGCTTGTCGCGCTGTGGAGTGTCCGGTCTCCACCGCGCGCTCTTCCTCGTCAGCGGCAAAGGTGGCATCGTGGATGAGCACATCCGCCCCGTCGGCAAGCTGGAGGGCAGAAGGACAGGGACGGGTATCAACGCAGTAGGCAAGCTTTCGGCCCGGCCGTGGCGGGCCAACAACTGCTTCCGGTTCTACCAGGCGGCCATCTGGCAAACGGATCGCCTCGCCCCGCACCAACGCCGCCCGCTGCGGTCCAGCCGGGATGCCAAGGCGTGCCGCCGCACTGACGTCAAATTTGCCGGGGCGGTCGTCTTCCACAAAACGGAAGCCCAGACAGAAAGAGGTGTGCTCCAACGGCCGTGCCTCGAGGGTGGCTTTTCGCAACCGCACCCGCATGGGTTCTTGACCTGGCGCAAACTCCGTGATCCTTAACGCGAACGATGGCGATGTACCGGTCAAGCGCTGGCAGAGGTGCAGATACTCCCCAAGACCTGAGGGGCCGATGATGTGCAAAGGGCTTGTGCGTGACATGAGAGTCTGTGAGGCCAAGAGCCCCGGAAGGCCAAACAGGTGGTCTCCGTGCAGATGGGAGATGCAAATGCAGGAAATCTTGTGCGCCGAAAGCCCCGCGCGCAGCATCTGGAACTGCGTTCCCTCCCCGCAGTCAAAGAGCGTGATGGCTCCTTCGTGCAGCAGCGCCATCGCAGGCAGTGCCCTGTTCGGCATAGGTACCGAAGCCCCTGTGCCAAGAAATATAAGTCTCACCTGTACCTTTCCTCTCCTCCCCGGACCTGTGGATCCTGTAAGCGAAGGGGAGCGGCTGCTAAGCAGGCACGATGGGGCCAAGGTGGCACATGAAGCAGAGCTTCACGTCTGTCCATCTTGGCGGCTGCCATAGTGTGGCCAAAGGGGTCACTTCTGCGGTGCCCAACACAGCTTGGGGTTCTGCCGTCTCACGCAGAAGCTCCTTGGCGAGCGCGCCCGAAGCGGTTTTCCGTACCGGCGAGGAGTCTGCGGATGTTGCTGCGGTGAGCAAACACGATCAGCCCTGCCACGAGTATGGCGAACAGCAAAAGGTAGAAATCAAGGGGCTGATGAAACAGGAACTTGAGCAGGACAAGCAGCAGCGGCAACAGGGTCACCGCGGTCAGCGAGGCCAGCGATACGTAGCGGGTGCTAAAGGCCACTGTCAGAAATACCGCCACGCAGATGAGCGTAGGGAGCGGATACAGGGCCAACATAACGCCTGCCCCGGTGCCAACACCTTTTCCCCCTCGAAAGCCGGCGAACACAGTGTAGATGTGTCCCACCACTGCACTTGCCCCGGCCAGGATCTGAACCAGAGCGGGGTGTGACGGAAAAGCCGCAAAAGCAAGAGGGGCGATGAAATACGCCGCAACGAAGCCCTTGGCCACGTCCACCACCATGACCACCAGCGCCAGCTTCCACCCCAAGACGCGCAGGACGTTCGTGGCGCCGGCATTGCCGCTACCAAAGTCACGGATGTCGATGCCACGAAAGAGCTTGCTGTCGATTATGCTGGTAGGTATTGACCCCGCCATGGAACTCAGGACGTTTGTCAACAATAGACGGTACATGATTGTGTTCACTCCCGGAAACGTATCAGGTGCTCTTCATCCCCAGCACGGCGACCCCGGCCGCCCCCGGACCTACGTGCGCGCCAAGCGCGGGGGCGGCGTCTAGAACCCATATGCCTCGCTGCCCGGTTGCCGCCTCAAGCTGGGCAGCGAGCCACTGTCCCAACTCCGGCGCATGCGAGTGCGCCACGGCAAAGCGAGGTGCAGGGTACTGCCGCGCGTGCCTGAGGGCCAGCTTGAGCACTCTCTTCAGGGCCATCTTGCCGCCGAGGGTTTTGGCCACCTCGACGGCGGCGCCCTCGCGGTCGAGGCTGATCACTGGCTTGATCCCCAGCAGTGTGCCAACCCCACCCTTGAGCCAGCCCACGCGACCGCTGCGCATGAGATAGCGGAGCGTCGGTACCGCCACGAAGATGCGCACATTGGCCGCTGCCTGCAGCACCCGCTGCACCACCTCTTCGGCGTCAAGCCCCTGACGTATCGCCTCCCCCGCTTGCTCCACCACCAGTCCCAAGGCGATTGAGGCGCATTTTCCGTCGACGACGTGCACCTTCCCTTTTGGGCACTGCTGCGCTGCGATCTTGGCCGCCTGCAGCGTGCCGCTCAGCGCTCCAGAAAGGTGCACCGCCACCACAGATCGGAACCTGGCGAGGGCCCGGCGGTAGACGCGCACAAAGTCCCCTGGGGCCGGCTGCGAGGTGGTGGGATGGACGTTCGAGGCGAGCAGCTGACGGTAGAACGCCTCGGGTTCCAGTTCCACCTTGTCCAAGTAGGAGGCCTCCCCGAAACGGACCGTGAGCGGCACCATAAAGACCTGGTGTTCGTCGAGGAAGTCCTTGGGCAGATCGCAGGAGCTGTCGGTGACCACGGCGATGCCCGTGCGCGGCTGGCGCTGCGTGACGTCCTGCTGTTGGGCGCGCATGTCGTCTACCTTGACCGCTGAGACCTCACCGTACCTGCGCAAGAGCGCCAGGGCCCGCTGCGGCTCATCTGTGTGCAGGTGCACGCGCATCTTGGCGCGCCGCCCGGCCACGATGAGGGAGTCGCCCATCTTCTCAAGCAAAGTCCTGAGGCGACGGCGCCCCACCCGCGCTTCCAGCAGCAGACATTCGGTGCAGAAGGGGTACGTGGACTCTTGCGGCTCCTGGCGGCGGGGCAGGCGGAGGCGCGTTCTTACCCGACGGCGGAGCGCCGCACCGCGAATTCGTCCTGTCTCGATAAAGTCGACAATCCCCTCCAAGAGGCGGACGAAACCCTGCGCCCCGGCGTCTACTACCCCGGCGCGCGCGAGCACGTCCAGCTGCTTTGGCGTCTCGGCAAGGGAGCGGCGGGCTTCGCCCAAAGACTCGCGCAGCAGTTCGGCAAAGTCCCTCTTGGTAGCGGACTGTCGGTGGAAGTGGGTGGCCCAGTCCCGCATCACGGTAATGATGGTGCCTTCCCGAGGATTAGCGATGGCCTCCCGCGCTCGCTCGGCTGCCCGCAAGGCTGCTTTGCCAAAGGCGTGCGCGGACACCCGTAGCTTGCCCCGTAGCTCCTGGCGCAGCCCTTCGAAAAACTGGGCCAGGATCGCCCCGGAATTGCCCCGTGCCCCATTGAGCGCCGACTCGGCCACTACCTTGCCCACATCGGCGACGGAATGGCCGTCGCATTGTGCCACCGCCTCAGCGACCGACCACATGGTGCTCGCCATGTTGGTGCCGGTGTCTGCATCGGCCACGGGAAAGACGTTGATTTCGTTGAGCTCGCGCTGGGCACGGATCACAAAGTGGGAGCCGGCCAGAATCGCTCGTTTGAACCGCTCCCCATTCAAATATCCTATCTTCATACCCTCTGCTCTTGTCTCTGCTGTTGCTTTGCTTCGGCCAACCCGTGCCAGCGGCGCCGCGTTCACCTTGGCACCACCTTGCCGCCATGCGTGCGGTTTGGTCTGAGGTGCTTGCTTACGTGGAGCCGCTCCCGGCAGCCTGCTCTCGTCATTGCGGCTCATTGCCGCTATGTTCTCCCTGGGTGCTACGCCGAAAGTAACCGAGCCAGCGGGTGGCCATTTCGTCGCGGCCGGCCAAGAGATCGCACGCCAGCACCGCTTTCATCACTTCGGGGCGTGTGGGGTCGGTTATGGGACAGGTGACTCCTGCGGCGATCGCGATGACGAGCATAGCAAGGTTGATGGCAAGCCGATCCGGAAGCCCAAAAGAAGTATTGCTCACCCCCAGCGTGATGTTGGTGCCCAGGTGTTGCCTGATCAATCGCACCGTCTCTATAGTCACCGCCGCTGCCCGGGTGTCGGTGGCAACCGGCACGGCGAGCGGATCGAGGATCACGTCATCGAGCTGCATCCCGGCCGCGACCGCGTGGTTGACGATCTTTTCCGCCACTGCCAGCCGGCGCATCGGGTCGGGGCTAATGCCCTCTTCGTCGTAGCAGAGGCCAATGACCGCCGCTCCATAACGAACGGCCAGCGGCAGGACTGCCTCCAGAGCGCGTCGTTCACCGGTGGTGGAGTTGAGGATGGCCTTGCCCTGGTAGACGGCCAGCGCCGCCTCCATCGCCTTCGGGTTGCCGGTGTCGATGGACAATGGCAAATCGGTGCTCTCCATGGCGGCACGCACGGCCGCAGCCAACAGTGCCACTTCGTCGACGCCGTCGGTCCCCACATTTACGTCGATGACTCCGGCGCCGGCAGATGTCTGCTCGCGGGTCCACTGGCGGACCCTGGCCAGCTCACCACGTCGCAACTCCGCGGCGAACTGCTTCTTACCGGTGGGATTGATCTTTTCACCGATAATCACTACCGGCTCCCCAGGGGCAATGACCACCTCGGGGCCACCATGGCGACGCAGCACCGTACACACGGTGGACTGGCGATTGGACGGGGAACCCACCTCAGGATCCTCCCTCGCAGCTCACGTCGGGTCGCCTCTCGAGCAGATGCTGCAGGGCAACGCCGAGCTCCCCGTACCGGAACGTAAAGCCCAAGTCCAGAAGTCGCCATGGGCTAACCCAGCTCCCGGTCAACAGGACATCATCGGCCATCTGCCCGAAAAACACGCGCAGCACAGGGGCAGGCACATGGAACCAGCTTGGTCTGCGCATTACTTTGCCTAACATGCGGCAAAACTCCCGCATGGTGACCATTTCCGGTGCAGCCAGATTATACGGTCCTGATGCTGCTTTTTGCCGCAAAAGGAAGGCGATGGCCGCGACTTCATCATCAAGGGTGATCCAAGGAAAGGGCTGCTCACCGGAACCAAAGTGGCCGCCGATGCCCAGGCGAAAGGTGAGCAGCAGCTTCTTCAGAACGCCCCCTGCCCTGGACAGCACCAGTGCAGAGCGGACGATGACTCGCCTGATCCCAAGCTCTTCAACCTGTGCGGTCGAATGTTCCCACTGTAGCACCAGGTCGGACAAGAAACCTGCCCCTGGGGCTGCATCTTCGGAAAGAGGCTCCCGGACACCAGCCGGGTAATAGCCCACCGCAGAGGCCTGGACAAAAACCTCTGGCCTGCGGTCGAGTCGGGTGAGCGCCTCCGCGAGCGCCTTGCCGCTGGTGAGGCGGCTCTCCAAAATACGGACCTTCTTCGTTCTTGTCCATCGCCCCGTAGCGAGGTTTTCGCCTGCCAAATGCACAATCCCGTTAGCGCCCTCAACGACGGGAGAGAGGCCGAGGGAGTCGCGGGCGTTCCATCCGACCACCTCCACGCCTGGGCCCAGGTCGGGGAAGTTCGCCGGCGAGCGGCTGAGGGCCACAACCTCATACCCTTGCTGCGCGAGGTGAGCACACAGTGCTCTGCCGATCAACCCCGAGGCCCCAGTGACTATTATCCTCCGTCCCTCAAGCATTGTCGGTCAGTCTATTGCTTCGCGCGAGAACAGTCGCCTCGCGGGGGTGAACCTCCACCACCGGCGCTTGCCTTTCCCGAAAGGCCGCGCACCGCGTGTACCAGCGCGGATCGACGGAGGGGAAAAACTTTCTTGTGGTTTGCATGTAGTGGCGGTAGCGATCGCCAAATCGTTCGATGAGCAGCGCTTCTTCCTTACGGAGGCGCAACGTCATCAGAGAGAGGATGATGGCAGTACCCGATAGGCCGATGACGGCGTTCTCCGACACCAAAAAAGCGGCAAGAAACAGCACCAGATAGGAGCTGTACATGGGGTGCCTGATCCATCGGTAAGGGCCGCTCTGCACCAGTGTGTGGTGCGCTTTTGGCACCACAGAGGTGGTGAAATTGTCACCAAGCGCGCGATGTACCGCCCACAACGACGTGAGCGCTGCCAGTCCCAGCACCAGCCCTGTCAGGCGCATGCCCAAAGGGAGGTGGACGGCCATCCAGGATGCACTCTGGGGATCAATGCCGTACCAAACCGTTGCCGCGATCAGAGGCGCCCCGAAGAGCACACGCGCGGCCAGCACAAGATTTCCTTCTGCGCGCAGAGGGGGGCGATTGCGCAGCAACCCCGCCTTGGCTCGGTAGTATAGGCGCATCACAGTCAGTAGGCTAAAGATGGCGAAAAACCCATTCCGGAAAAACGCGTCCACGGTCATGTCGTGCCTTCAATTGTGCGGTTGATTGGAGCGACGGGTGGCCACAGGTTCGATCTCACGAAAACTGCGCCGTGGTGACCGAGCCCAAGAGGGCGCCCGGCGATGAACCGGTGGGGAGGCGGCCCTGGATGCCGGTGGCGTCGTGGTACTGCGCAAGCACATTCCGGAGCTCGTAGTCACTGTCGACCGCAGCAGCCACCGCCACGGTGCCGCCGGCGCGACGCCCGGTGGCCCTTGCGCCGTACAGTCCATGCTCCGGTCCGCGCTCTTTTACGAGGCTCACCAGGAGGTCGGCTTCCTGATTGGAGAGGTTGCAGTCGCGGCGCGAACTCTCGTGCGAGTCATACATCAATCGGCCAACGCGCGCCATCCTTTCGTCCAGTTCCCCCTCTACGTCGGTGAGCAGGGCCAACATCTGTTCGGCACGCCGATGCTCCATCACCAAATGCTCTGTGCAACTTCGAACTCGATACGTGGTGGAAGGGCAGATTGTCAGGCCGTACTCCTGGAGGGTACCGTGTGCTGCCCGGAACTGCTTGCCGGTGATCTTGGCAGGAAGCAATCGCCGATAGGACGCAAAGTCGGCCACGGGGATGTTGCAAAGATAGCCACCGAACGTCTGGGTGTGCCGCTCTGTCTTGCGCAGGTGTTTGACGATGATCTTGGTTCCCATGCAGGCCGCAACTTTCGTTTGGAGGTAGCGCTCGTCGTCCCCTTTTCCGCCGATCATGGTGTTCAGGCCCACAAACCGGGTCTCCTTCGGCACTGGCACGCGCTGGATGATTTCCCCCGGCTGGCAGCGGATGGCCAGTATCTCGTTTGCACTGCACAGGCAGACCGTCAGGTGATCGGCAATGCTCGCGTTCGTACCCCACACGCGTCTCTCCGCCCGATAGCAGAGGGAGGGGATCTCTATCGTCGGCATTTCCAGGTGGAAAAGGTGCATGATGCCGAGGGCAGCCGCACAGACCAGGGCAGTGGAAGAGCCGAGTGCCGTCCCTACAGGGATCGAACTTTGGATGCCGATGTTTGCCCCTGTCTCAAAGCTGGAGACGACGCGACTGGCCACCAGCTCCTGAAAG
>JBBIKH010000087.1:11399-13115 GCA_037445575.1 bacterium | reverse complement strand
CCACGCTCACGGTGCCAGAGCGGTACCCGATATCCTTGACTACGGCACGCCGCGGCGGTAGTGGAGCAACCATCGCGCACCCCGCCACCGCGCTGACCATGAGCGCAAGCCATAGCCCCAAACCACGAGAACCGGCATTCCTACTCTGCCTGCTGGCCGCCGATGTCCTTCTCACGCGCCCCGGCCCTTCCTGCAAGGTCTGTTTCCCTTCTCGGTCTTGCGTGGGGTTGTTTTGTTACAAATATAACAATATCCTTGGCATTCGCAAGGGGAAAATGCCCGATCACTGGAAAGCCAGCCCCTCCGGTGCGTCCTAGCCAGAAATGCAAAGGCCGCCTTCCTTTTCAGGAGAGCGGCCCTGCAGCGAATGTGGAATGAGAGTGTGAAGCAGTAGAGAGGGAGTTCCTAGGTCATCGTAGCGCTCTATGCGCGACCACTGCCACGGCAGTCCTCACTCGACGAGCTTGACGGCGAAGAGATCCGAACCGCCGCCTCCGAAGTCGCCTCGCGTAGCGGCGCGCATGTAGTATCCAACCACGTCTTGGCCGTCCATCCCTTCCAGGAAAAAGACCCCGAAGCGGATCACCGTCACCTCACCGCGGCCATTGCCCGGATCGTCGTTGGGATCGATCAAGGCGATTTTGCAGATGCGCGGGCTACTGTCGCCCGGATACGCCGACCCTTCCACATGGTCATCGTCCCAAGAGGCGTTGGGGTCGAGCGACAGAATGCTGTTCACGCCCTGGCTGGTGGGCCCTTGCATGTTGCCCGGCTCCACCAGCAATCGATCGCCAATCTCCACTTCACAGGATGCCCCGTTGATGATGTTGTTCCGATATGCATCTGCGCCGCGCACCGGTGAGCCGCGATTGATGGGCGGAAAACAGACCGGGTAATGCCAGCTTCCCGTGCCGCCACCATGTCCGTGAGACCCAGTCTTCAACACCACCCGGTCGCCCACCTGCCAGTGCTGGTCGGGCACTGCCCACGGCTTCAGCCCGTAGGTGGAGCGCACGGTGCCACACGTGGCCGTCGCCTGGGCGGAGATATTGACCCGTCGTAAACCGGCCAACTGCAAAAAGAAGAGGTTGACAGGCCGCGTGACGGAGACAGAGACCCGATTTGCCGCTGGGAACGAGACCTCACCAGGAGCGAGCTGCAGTGACCGGTTCTGCAGCCTGTTCGCCCCGAAAGTCGCTATCGCGTGGGAGATGGCGGTTTCGGTGTTTCTGATGAGCCCGCGCGCCCCAGCCAACGCCGCCGCATCCACCGCCGACTGCAGCTGCGTGCGCGAGGACAGGATCGACCCCAGGTCGATGGCCATCCCCGCACAGCACAAAAACACAAACATCATTGCAGTCGCAAGGGCAAGAGCGTTCCCGCGCTGGTCGCCGAGCAAACCCTTCATCGAACCACCGCCACCCGACAGTGCTCGGAGACCAGGGGTACCCGCGCGCATGTATTCACCTCTCTGCTGCACCTCTTGCCCTCCACAAGCTCACCACCTACTGCCGCCGCGCTCCGTCCCCCACCCATCACCGCTACCACACTACGCGGCCTGTCGTCATCTTCGCCTCACCTATTTGCAACAGCTGTGCCAAAAATGCACAGCCTGGAAGCGTATCTGTTTTTACTATAGGTTAGCTTACCTTTGCCCGCGCTCCAGTACCCGGAACAGCGCATCATTTCATGCGGTGCCGCAGCAAATCCTTCGCT
>JBBIKH010000087.1:609-11356 GCA_037445575.1 bacterium | reverse complement strand
AGCCTTCCGCCCAACTTTATAGTCTCAGGAAATTAGCTTCACACAAAACAGATCAGACTGGCTGTCCCCCATCTCGCCAACGGTTGCGGCGCGCATATAGCGCCCTACCAAGGACTGCCCCTGTATGCCTTCGATGAAAAAGACGCCAAAACGGACAACCCTCACAGAGCCCCTTCCCGGATCAGGTAAGGCATTGGGATCGATAAGCGCGATTTTGCAGATGCGCGGGCTGCTGTGGCCGGGGTAGCGGGGATTGTGGATGCCGCTCTCGTCCACCCACGCGTCAGGGTCCAAGGCCAAGATCTGATCCACCGCCTGATGGGTGGGGCCAACCATATCCCCCGTCTCCACCAGCAGTTCGTCACCGATCTCCACTGCCACGGGTGAGCCGTTCACGATGGCGTCCTGGTAGGCAGCCGCCCCTGTAACAGGCGAGCCTTTGTTGATCGGGGGAAAGCACACTGGATAGCGCCAGCTTTGCGGATCTCCTATTGTGCCAGACTTGAGCACCACCAGGTCGCCAGGGAGCCAGTGAAGATCTGGGACAGCCCACGGTTTGAGTCCGGCCACCTTGCGGGCGCTCCCATAGCCGGCCAACGCTCGCGCCGTCACCTCCACGCTGTGCAGACGGACAAGTTGCAGGAAGTAGAGCTGCACCGGCCTGGTGACCAGCACTTCTACCTGAGTGGCCGCCGGAAATGACACCTCTCCTGCCGCCAACGACAAAGGTCGATTCTGGACCCGGTTGCGGCCAAAGACCTCGACCGCCGAGGAGATGGCCACCTGCTCCCCGTTGATTAGGCCCCTTGCCCCGGCCAAGGCAGCGGCATCAGCTGCCGCCTGCAGCTGCGAGCGCGCGACGAGGATTGCCCCGACGTCGGTCGCTAGGCCGCAGACCAGGAGGGAGATGAAAAGGGCAAGGCATGAAATTGCTAGCGCCCCGCCCCGCTGATCTCGCCACCACCTCACATTAGCCATGGGTGCGGACTCCTCCCGTTGCAAGCAGTTTGGTCCCCTTTCCTTCGGCACAGAAGAGGCCGAACCTTGCGCAGGTCCGGCCTCGTGTCGTGGGGAAAAGCGCACCTTGCTCTCCTGCTGTGTGCCTCTCGTGTCCATTCCGCCCAACCCATCACTGCGCACTTCCCGGACACGGCGCACACTCCGTGAGCCTCAAATTGTAACCACCGCCCCGTTCTCGGCAGTCCCTCACACGGCCTGCGGGGCATTGACCGCCGCAACCCGTGGCCCCCAAAGGGACACCTCGTGCTGGCTCAGGGTCGGCTACCGGCGTGAAAGCACCTCCCTACCACACCACCACGCAATACGGCCGATAGCCATTCACCTCACGACCCGTCATCCGCCTTCGCCCTGTCCAGCGGTCCCGGCTGCGCGCTCACGGAGGGGCACAACACCTCACCCCACACCATCACCTACCATCCCTGCCACGCGGCGCGCGGGTCATCTTGGCTGCTCTCCTCCCGCTCATGGTTCTTCTGGTTCACGGAGAAGGGTTGCGGCTGTCACAGAGCAATGCCTCCCGCGTCCTCCACTTCACCACCACCCGTCGATGCGCGGGGTTCATCGGCTTCCGCCCGTAGGTCTGCAAGCGGCGTGCCACAAAAAGGGGCTATTGATTTCGCGAGAGTTAGCTAGAGAAAGGAAGGTGTATCAAGGTCGCGGGGAGCATCATTTGCTTCGCCACCGCACGAAATGATGCCCTCACCAACACGGTTCAGGAGAGGCCGTATTTCTCCAAGCGGTAAACAAAGGTGGGCTTTGTGATGCCTAACAGGCGCGCAGCCTGCGCCTTGTTCCCTCCAGCGCGTTCCAACGCCTCCTTGAGGAGACGCTTTTCCAGCTCTTCCAGATCTATGCCTTCCTGAGGTAGAGAGAACGCCCTGCCGTTGGCATGCCGTTCCTCGGCGCGGACAAAATCCAAGAATTCCGGAAGCAGCTCCTCTCCCTGATGGGTCAGGACGGCTCGCTCGATCACGTTGCGCAGCTCGCGCACGTTGCCCGGCCAATGGTACTCCTCCAGCAGACGCCGCGTACTGTCCGGGATGCGCACGAAGGACTTGTTGAACTTGCGGTTGAACTCGGTGAGGTACAGCTTGGCCAGGGGGAGAATGTCTTCCTTGTGCTCGCGCAAAGGAGGGATGGCGATGTGCGCGACATTAAGGCGATAGTAGAGATCCTGGCGAAAACGCCCCTCGCGCACGGCGGCCGGCAAGTCCCGATTGGTGGCAGCGATAATCTGCACATCCACCTGGATCTTCTCGGTGCCACCGACGCGGTAGAACTCGTGGTTCTCGATCACGTGCAAAAGCTTGGCCTGGTGGCTGAGCGGCGTTTCTGCCACCTCGTCCAAGAACAGTGTGCCACGATGGGCCAACTCGAACTTGCCCGGCTTTCCCTTGTCCAGGCCGCCGGTAAAGGTGCCCTTTTCATAGCCGAAAAGTTCGCTCTCCCACAGATTTTCCTGGATCGCCGCACAGTTGACGACCACGAACGGATATTGGAAGCGTGGGCCAAGGTAATGGATGGCGCGCGCGATGAGGTCCTTACCGGTGCCGGTCTCCCCGGTGATGAGCACCGTCGCATCGGCGACCTTCGTGAGCGTGTCCACCATGACCATGACCTCCTTCATGGCCTTGCTCTGGCAGACGATGTGGTCCAGCCGGTTGCGCTCCACCTCCACGCGCCGCAGTTGTTCGATCTCCTGCTTCAAAGCCACGCGTTCCGCGGCCTTTTCGACCGTGTGAAAGAGGTTATCCCTGCTGATAGGTTTGGTCAGGTAATCGTATGCCCCGAGTTTCATTGCGCGCACGACGTTCTCCGGCTGGCCGTAGCCGGTAATCATGATGCAGGGAACGTCCTCATATTTAGCGCGCACTTTTTCCAGGAGGGCAAACCCATCCATGCCGGGCAGGCCAATGTCGATGAGCAGGATGTCCCAGCGCTCACGTTCCATGTATTTGAGCGCCTTCTCGCCGCTTTCCACCCCACTGACGCTGAATTTGCTCTGCAGTGCGGTGATGATGGACTCGCGCATCAGGGGGTCGTCCTCCACAGCGAGCACTCGAATTCTGCTCTTTCCCGTATTGTCGGCCATCTTTTCCTCGCTACGGCTGTGCCACAGGAAAATGGATGTACACGGTGGTCCCCTTTCCAGGGGTACTGGCGATATCAATCGTGGCCCGATGCGACTCCACGATGCGATGCACCACCGAAAGCCCCAACCCTACCCCCTCGTACTTGGTGGTGAAGAACGGGTCAAAAACCCGGCGCAGATTCTCTGGGGCAATGCCCACCCCAGAGTCTTCAAAACCAACCTCTACCACCAGGTTGTTCCCCACCTTGCGCGGCATCCCCCAAATGCGCAGGCGCCCTCCTCGCGGCATCGCCTGCACAGCATTGAGTACGATGTTGACAAAGACCTGGCTCAGCTGCGACCGGTCCGCCTGCACCAACGGCAGGTCCTTCTCCCACTCCTGAACGACGGTCACATTCGCCCGCCGCAGACTGGTAGCCATCATCTTCAGCACGTTGTCGACCACTTGCCCCAGCGCGGTCGGTTCAAAGCTTGGCTCGGCAGGACGGGCAAAATCAAGGGTGCGCTGCACGATGCTGGAGATGCGGTTGACCGCCTCCATGCTGCTCTCCAGCACCCGCCGCTGCTCAGCGGTCAGGGCGGTGCACTGCAGCAGGTGATCAAGGTTAAGCTGGATGCTACCAAGCGGTGTGCGGATCTCGTGGGCAATCCCAGAGGAGAGCTGCCCCAAAGAAGTGAGTTTGTCCACGCGCTGGAGGTGGCGCTCCATGCGTTTCTTTTCGCTTACGTCGCGGAGGTAGAGAAAGACTGCCTGTTGCCCCTCATAAGTCCCCGGAACCAAGTCCACCTCCACTTCCATCTCCTGTCCGCCCGCCGTCGCCAAGCGCGCGGGTACGGATCCTGCTGCCAATTCAGTAGGGCCGAGGGCTGCGGCATCCACCAACGCACGTAACTCCACGGGCAAAAAGGCAAGCCCGTTGCTGGCCAATTGCTCCAGATTCTCGAATCCTGCCATTGCCAGAAGGCGGCGATTGGCGAATCGCACCTTGCCATCCACCAGGATCGCCACACCGTCCCGGGACTGTTCCACCAGGGTGGCGTAGCGCTGCTCGGACTCTTCGATGCGTTTGGCCATCTGATGCAGGCGGCTGAGGGCCTCATTGAAGGCAGCAGCCAGAGTGCCGACCTCGTCGCTGCCAGAGACCTGCACCCTCAGCCCAAAGTCGCCTGTGGCGCGAATAGCCGAAACCTGGTCCACCAGCGAATTGATGCGCTTGATAACCAGCTTCTGCAACAGGGCCATGACAATGAAGGCCACTGCCAGGCCGA
Source organism: bacterium (assembly GCA_037445575.1). GTDB lineage: Bacteria > Zhuqueibacterota > Zhuqueibacteria > JANLFK01 > Oleimicrobiaceae > Oleimicrobium. Next base: position 6,975 of record JBBIKH010000087.1, on the reverse strand, counting down.
CGATCGTATTGGTCGAGAGGGCGAGCAGGAGGGTTCGCTCCTGGCGAGCAAGGAACATCTTGGGGCTCGAAACTGCAAGACCCATTTCCGGCCCACCGGTGATGTCGGTGAGCACCCCCCGCGCGGTGACCATCCGCGGGCCGGAACGCTCAATCTGCAAACCGTGACGGCGGGTGAGGCTATCGGGCGCGAAAAAGGTAAGCTCCCGTTGCAGTAACGCCGAGAGACGGAGGATTCGGCGTTCCAAGCGTCGACCTGCGACCACTGCTCTGCCCCCGCCTGGCAAGGGCGCGCCAGCCAGCACCAACGGCCCACAAGGCGAGTTCAATAGGCCTGAACTGTCTTGGACGAAAAGGGTGCCAAGGGGAGCAAGCGCAGCCTCGATGTCGCGCGCACAACGTGCAGAGGCCGAGTCCACCACGGAGCACCAGGAGAGCCGGCCGCCCTCGTACAGAGCCAGGAAGTCAAATGGGGGTTGCCCGAGGCTTCTGCCCATCGCTCCCGCCGTCAGCTGCCTGATAAGGCTCTCGGACGGCATGGGCCCGCCCCAAGGAAGCTCATGGTCTGCAAGCGCTCCAACAACTTCGGCCACTTCCTGCTGCTCCTGCCGCAACAATGCGACCATGTGCTGGAAATTAGCCTCGGCATAGTCCCGTTCCACCGCTCGGTGGTAGCCCTCAATGCGCAACCGGAGGATGCCGTACTCCACCGTCGTGAAGAAGAAGATGAGCACTGCCAAGAGTAGGACGATCTTCGCCTGGAGCTTCACCGCGCGCAGACCTCACCCCTTTTGTCCGCCACCACCACCTCTGCAGAACGCCGCCTTTGCAGCCCGGGAATTCTACTTTACCAGCAGTTCCGGCTTTTCGCGGATGGCCAAGCAAGCGGGGGGCTCACGCGCAGCAGGTTACGCTGGGGCACGGGTCACAAGTTAAACCACCGGTTGACTTTGATGAGGAAGACGTTTTCGGAAGGTGTGTCAAAGAGCGCCCGCCCGTCTTCAGCAAGCGAAAAGGCACCATGGTCATCAAAACTTGTGCGGCCTTGCGACCAAACCACAAACAGGGTGGAGCCGGGACGATATTCCCAACGCAACACCAGGTTGCTCCGGAACTGCCGAAAGTTGAAATTGGGGTTGTCTCCATAGTCGTGGGGTGCGTATCTCTCGTCATAGTCGGCTGCACGCGGCGCCACCACTTTGCGAAAGCGGGAGTACGAGCCTGCCGTCAAAAAAGGCATGCCGTAGAATTGCAGACTGAGCGTCGGAGTGAATGTGTAATTGAGCCTGGTGGTAACAAAGGCAGTATTCTGCTTGAGACGAGCGAAGACATAGTCAGTACCATCGGCTTGTGCGACCTCGTCCACGTACTGGCGATCGTCCACCGAAGGCACAATGCCGAAGCTGAACGAGCAGTGGATGCGCCCATTGGGGCGCACCGTGACCGAGGGCATAAGGCGCAGGGTACGGGTGCCATACCGATCCCCGAACACGGCAGCGCTCAGTTCCACAGAAAGCGTCTTTCGCTCATCCGTAGACAGGCGGGAAAAGAGCGAGAACTCGGCAGGTACCCTGATGGCGGGCCCACCCCGCAAGCTGGAAGTGGACAGCCGCGCCCCATGCCCACTAACCCCGATGTTGGCGCGCCAATAGTTGAGAAAGCGGCAGTGGAAATTGGCGCTTCCTCCCACCCCCAAAGGTTCGCCTCCGAAATTGGTCACGTGCCACAAGTTGAGATTCCACCCATAGTCACGGAACGTCTTCCCGGGGCGGTACCACCGATAGCCCAGGAACGCAAAGTTCACGATAAAGTCGGCCTCGCGCTGAAAGCCCATGTCGTTGACTTCAAATCCGGGGCTGCGAAGCACTCCCCCCGCTCCGTATGACCAGTTCCCGCCCGCCAGTTTGCCCGCCACGTAAGAAGCAGCAAAGCCCGAGAGGGAGCGGCGCGTCGGGTCAAACCGCACGTGGCGCGCATCCGGCCGCTGGAAATACCGCGCCGAAGCGGTCTGTGCCTCGGCGATAGCCTCTTGGTGGCCGCGAATGTGGCTGGCGGCCACCTTTGCCTCCAGAAAGAACCGATCCTGGCCCCAGCGGTGGCTGAAATCGAGGCCTGCGGCCAACGCCTGCCGGTTGAGGCTCTGCACAGCCGGGGAATCGATGTCTCGCACCACGCTGGTCAGCATCGCTCCCAACGTGGTTCTCCCCTTGCGAAAGTCCTTCTGGGTGCGCAGGGCCAAGTAGTTGGTGCGCGGTTCCACCGTCTCCGTATAACGCCTTCCCTGGTCCTCCACCTGTGCCACCTCGCGCTCCGTGAGCGCCTCCAGCAGTCCGATGGACCAGCCGGCACGAGTCTTGCCGGTTACCTTTCCTGCGAAAAGGATGGTACTAAGCCGCGGCAGGTCAACATGGCCGTCATCAGAGACATCTGGGTAGTGTTGGGGGGCGCGCCCGATGCGCCGGGAGTAGAATAGAGTCTCGTTCCCCATGTCGCCATCCCCTACGCCGACTCCAAAGTTGAAAATGTTGTTGCCTTCGAGGAAGAAGGGACGCTTTTCTTCAAAGTAACTTTCATAAGCAGTGAGGTTAAACTCTGAGGGGTCGGCCTCCACCTGGCCAAAATCGGGGTTGATGGTCAGATCGAGTGTAAGGTTGGACGACAGTCCGTACTTGAGGTCGCCGCCGACAGCGCCTGCCCAGTTGCGAGCACGGGAGAAGGGGTCCCCCTGCTCGACAGGTCGCCGCTCCAGGCTCCCAACCGTGTAAGGCAGCACCTGCAACCGCCGCGGCGGCGGTACGTCGCTAATTCCCTCTATCTCCCCAAAGAGCGCCACAACGCTGTTGGCATTGCGGGGGATGAGCCGCCACAGGTCGGTCTCTTGCTTTCGGCTGATCACGCGCCCCACCTGGAACCCCCAGCGGTGATGCCCCTGGGGAAAGCGAAGCTGGCTAAAAGGGATGCAGAACTCTGCAGCCCACCCTAAAGAGTCTCTGCTCACCGCCACATCCCACACCGCATCCCAGCTGAGATCTTCCTCCACGTCGTCGGAGCGGTAGAGGTCACTGCGCGTGCCTGCCGGGTTGACGCCGAACTGGAAGGCTGTACGATGGTCACCGTAGCTATCGATGGCGATGAGTATCCAATCGGAGGGCGACTCCTCATCCCGGCGGGTGAGCAGGCCGCGGATCTTGTCCGGTTCGGAGTCAAAGGCGCGCACGGCTACGTAGAGGTGCTCATTATCGTAGGCCACCTGCACCGTTGTGCGTTCGCTGGCAGGTGCGCCTTCATCCGGCTCCATCTGCACAAAGTCGCTCCCCACCGGCGCCAACTGCCAGACATTATCATCAAGGCGTCCGTCGATGCGCACCTTTTCCCCCACGACCCGCACCGCTTGCAGCACCCGCGGGGGCACCGCCACACCCTGCCCCGCCGGTTGCGCGGACAAGACGCCCGTTCCCGTGAAAAATGCGCTCATTACGCCCACCGACTCTAAGCATACCACGCGCATGTGGCTCCTCTCCTGATCTCTTCGGTTTGTTACACCCCTTAGACGAGCCGAAAGCAAGAAAGGTTACACAGCTTGCAGAGTCGTTGGACGGCTTCACTGCGGCCAGCCCTCTTGCCCGACCCTGCGGCTGTGCTGGCGCCGCCCTTCCCAGGTGCTCGAGGGAATATCGCACTTGTGGGAAGGTCCCCTTGGATTCTTCCACATCTCACGCTGAAGGGTGGCTACCAATGGACTCCTCTGCTCGCACAGACACCACAGCCCAAAGTGGAGGGCCGACAAGGTGGCATGGGCTGGGGTTGGCGCCTGGAGCTGCAAAATGTTGGGCTACCGTGGAGCGGCGCCGGTTCGGCTGGCAAGTAGCCACATTGGTGGCCGCTCGCGGTCTTTGAACCACCGAGGCAGCGTGGAGCTTTTCATGCACACGGACCGGGGCGGAGCAAGCGGCTAGCCCATGTCCCCTCGGGGAGCGCCTGCTGTCGTGAGAGTTCCACTTACGAACCCGGAGAACCGAGGCCCCGGGCTGGCACCTGGGAGGGTCGCCATGTCCATGGGAAATTGTACTTGACAATGGCTGCCGATTTCGATAGATTTTTGCCTGCCTCGGCAAATGACCAGCAAAGTGAGAATGTGATGCCTTCAAACCGGATACATGTGCTTCCGGAGCACGTCGCGAACAAGATTGCGGCAGGTGAAGTGGTGGACCGGCCTGCCTCGGTGGTCAAGGAGCTTGTGGAGAACGCGCTTGACGCCGGGGCCCGGCAGATTGACATCATCGTCAAAGGTGGCGGCAAGTTGCTGGTGCAGGTAATCGACGATGGATGTGGCATGAGCGCCGACGACGCACCCTTGGCGTTCCAACGGCACGCCACCAGCAAGATCGCCACGGCCGCGGACTTGGAGAAGATCACGACCTTGGGATTTCGCGGTGAGGCACTGGCCAGCATCGCTTCGGTTGCGCGGGTGGAGTTGCGCACCGCGGAGGAGGGAGCAGGCGAAAGCACCGTGGTCAAGGTCGAAGGGGGCACCATCGCAGAGGTGAGCAGGGAAGCCTTCCGCCGCGGCACCTCAGTGGCGGTGAAGAACCTGTTCTACAACACCCCTGCGCGACGCAAATTCTTGCGCTCAGACGAAACCGAGTACCGCCACATCCTCACGGTGCTGAGCCGGTTTACGCTGGCCTTCCCGGAGGTGGGGTTTTCCCTCATTAACGGCGACGTGGAGGTCTTTTCGCTGCAACCTGCGAGCTTGGCTGAGCGTATCGGCGCGGTGTTGGGCGACAGGACCGCTGCTGCGATGCTCCCCGTGGAGGACCAAGGTTCTGTGCTGCACATCTACGGCATGGTGGGCAAGCCGGAGGAGGCACGCAAATCCAGGGGCAACCAGTACCTCTTTCTCAACCGCCGCTATGTGGTCGATCGTGCCCTGAACCACGCCGTCATGGCCGGCTACGGTGAGACGGTGGCCGGAAGCCTGTTTCCCTCCTACGTGTTGTTCCTGGAACTCGATCCCAGTCGGGTCGACGTCAACGTGCACCCCACCAAGACTGAGGTCAAGTTGGCCGACGCGCAAATAGCCTACGAACTCTTGCGGGGAGCGGTCCGCCGCGCCCTCACCCAGCGGCCCGATCGGGCCGAACACCCCCGCAGTTCCCCTGGCTTTGTGCCAGAAACGCGGAGAGCTCACTCTCTGCCCATGGAGCTCTTCCCCGCTTCTTTGGAACCCCAGGGGCGCGGCCAACAGTCAGAGGATATCGGCCAAACTCCGGAGCTGGCGACGCCGAGGGGGGTAACCTCTGGGACGGAGCGCCCCAACGTCTGGCAATTCCACGACACCTATATCATTTCGGAAATCAAAAGCGGCCTAGTCATCATCGACCAACACGCCGCGCACGAGCGCATCCTGTTCGAACAGGCGATGCGGAGCTTGGGCAATTCCAGGCCGGCCTCCCAGCAGCTTCTCTTCCCCACGACCGTGCAGCTGTCAGCCGAGGACTTTGACCTGTTGATGGAAATGCTCCCGTTCTTAGAGATGCTCGGCTTCATGATCCGCAGCTTTGGCCGGCAGACAGTCGTCGTGGAAGGGGTACCATCCGGGTATCGTGGACGAGATGAGGCGCGGCTTCTTGTGGAGGTGATCGACGAATACCGCCAGAACCGGCGCTCCGGAATAGAGGTGCGCGAAAGCGTAGCCCGTTCCTATGCGTGCCATGCGGCCATCCGGGCGGGGGAACGCCTGTCGGTGGAAGCTATGAACGCGCTCATCGACCAGCTTTTTGCCACGGAGAACCCCTACTACTGCCCACACGGGCGGCCCACCGTGGTCAACATCTCCCTGGATGAGCTCGCCCGACGTTTCCAACGGTAACCGTTGAAGGGCTGTGCTGTGGCGCAACTGCCAGATCCTGCAAGGATAACTATTCCGGTGATCGTGGGGCCGACTGCCGCGGGCAAGAGCGCCGTGGCCTTGCGCATTGCCCAAAGGTTAGGGGCCGAGATCATCTCTGCTGATTCCCGCCAGGTCTACAAGTTCTTGGACATCGGCACCGCCAAGCCCACGCCTGAAGAGCGAGCTCTTGTGCCCCACCACATGTTGGACATCCGCCTGCCGGACGAGTACTACAGCGCCGGCGAGTACGCACGCGATGCGGCAGCGGCCATAGATGAAGTGCTGGCCAGAAACCGCCTCCCTTTGGTCGTGGGTGGTTCTGGCTTTTACATCAAGGCGCTGACTGACGGCTTGTTCGGGCCGAGGATCACTGACCCTGCGCTGCGCGAGCGACTGCGCCAGGAGGCAAAGAGGATCGGCACAATGGCGCTCTGGGAACGGCTCAATAAAGTCGACCCGGTGGCGGCGGCTCGT
>JBBIKH010000087.1:0-599 GCA_037445575.1 bacterium | reverse complement strand
CATCATTCGTGCGTTGGAGGTCTTTGAATGCACGGGCGTGCCCATCTCGGTGCATCAGCTTGGGCAACGTCCGCAGCGCCCCTTCCGCTGGCTGTTCATAGGGCTACGCTGGCCGCGCCAAGAGCTCTACAGACGCATCGAGCAACGGGTTGATCAGATGATCGCCGACGGCTTGGAGCAAGAGGTCCGTCAGCTCTTGGCAATGGGGTACGATGGCGAGCTGAACAGCCTGCGCACGGTGGGGTACAAAGAGATGGTGGCTTTTGTGCGCGGTGAGTTGTCTTTGCCGGAAGCGGTCGCGCAGATCAAGCAGCACACTCGCAACTACGCCAAACGGCAGCTGACCTGGTTTGGGCGTGACGCGCGCGTGCAGTGGGTGGAGCTGAGCGAAGAGGGGGCGCTTGCCAATGCAGAGCGCGAAATAGAAGCCCTATTGGCGGCGCTACCACGCGAGTGAAAATTTTCCTCTTGACATTTGAAAAAAATTCTATAACTTTATAGCTGAAAATTTCCCCACTTACTTGAGAGGCGAATGTAGCTCAGCTGGTAGAGCACTGGCTTCCCAAGCCAGCTGTCGCGGGTTCGAATCCCGTCATTCG
>JBBIKH010000086.1:0-13128 GCA_037445575.1 bacterium | reverse complement strand
ACCGTCGCTGAGCCGAACAGAGCAAGCCCGAACAAAATAGCGCTTCTTGCCTTCATGCCTTTTCCTCCTCACTCGTAAGTGGTACTCTACCTAAGGCGTTGATCACGTCAAGTGCTTGTCTTCATTCATCGCCTCGCCCTCCTTTAGGAGCCTTTCGTTCGCTTGCCTACACCACGGGCCGGAGAAGATCTCCGTGGCAGCGGACCGGTCCTTTTTCGGGGGCTAATTTAGCAACCGAATGTTACGAGAAAGTTACGGCTGGGTTAGGACGGGGTTAAATCGACAAGGCAACGCAGATTCTTACGTGAGGGCCTTTATACCCCGAGCAGCCGACTCAGCGCTGCGCAGCCCGAAGAGAGAACCAGAAACGGCTCCCTTTACCGAGCTCGCTTTCCACGTGCACCTGGCTGCCGTGCTGTTCGACGATATGCTTCACAATGGCGAGCCCCAGACCGGTCCCCCCCATAGCCCGCGATCTACTCTTGTCCACGCGGTAAAAGCGCTCGAAGATCCGCTGGTGGTATTTGGGGTCAATCCCTATCCCGGTATCAGAGACCTCCACAACCACCTCCCCGGAGGGGAACGCTCCGGCCTTCAGGGCAACACGCCCTCCCTGATTTGTGTACTTGATGGCATTGTCCACCAGATTGGCAAGTACGAGGTACAGACGGTCAGGGTCAAGGAACGCCTGGATCATCCGGTCGGCGCTCACAAGTAGTTTGATCCCCTTGGCCGCCGCTTTGGGCGCGAACTCTTTAGAGACCTCGCGAAGCAGCCTGCGGATCGGGTATGGGACGAGGGTCAGGCTCTGCCCTTCTTCGCTCTCCGCCAGTGTGAGTAGGTCGTTGGTGAGGAACTCCAGCCTTTGCGCCTGCTCACGGATACCGCGCAAGTATCGCACCCTCCGCTCTTCGGGCAAATTCCGCCAGTCGGCCAGCAAGGTTTCTGTATAGCCCACTATAGCAGCTAAGGGGGTCTTGAGCTCGTGCGAGGCGTTAGCGACAAAATCGCGCCGCACCGACTCAAGTCTCTTGCGCTCTGTGAGGTCGTGCAGTTGGACAAGGGCACCTCGGGGCGGAGTCTGCTCTTCCCCCAGCGCAGAGGCGATATAGCCCACGGCAACTGCACGTTCCGGCGTGAGTACGGTGATCTCGCCGCTCTCCCGCCCTCCTTTGGCCAAGACGCGAGTCACGCTGGCCACTAGTTCAGCCGAGCGCACCAGTTCCACAAGGTCGTGTACCTCAATGGAGTAGGGTTCCTGTCCCAGCAACCTGAACACTTCAGAGTTTGCGGCGAGAACTCGACGACGGTCGTCAACCACGAGGACACCGCAGTCGAGGCGATCAAGGGTATCTTGAAGCTGTGCCTTCGCCTGAGCCACCTCTCCCAGGCGGATGCGTAGCCCCGTGGCCAGATGGTGGAGCGCCATGGCCAGCCGGCCAATCTCATCCTTGCGGTGAATGGGCAGGTGGGGTTCCCTCCCCTCTTCCAGGAGCACCCCGCACGCATCGGCCATCTGCCGCAGAGGGCGGGTGACGAGAGCACTGAGTAGAGCCGCCAGAGCAATTGCCACCGCCAGAGCAAAGACGTTGGCGCCAACCATGAGAACGACCAGATAGTTCAGGGCGGCGTCGACGTGCTCGGCGTAGCGGGCCAGACGGACAAAACCAATTGGCGGATCCCCAACCTCCACTTTCGCTGCCGCGTAGTGGATCATCCTCCCCATGGTGGCGCTGCCGCGATAGCTATATCCCCATCCCTTCTCAGCCGCCTCCTGGACCTCCGGACGCGACAGGTGGTTGTCCATCTTCGCCACACCTGCAGAACCAGCATCAGAGTCAACCAGCACCTCCCCGCTGGTGGTGATGAGGGTAACTCGCGCCCGCGCGATGTCGCGAAGGCGATAGCTCAACGCCCAAAGGTCTTGGCTGTTTGGCTCCGCTGTTCTGCAGGTCTCCTCCACCAGGAGTGCTGCCAACTGCGTGGTTCTTTGCAAATCGCTCACCGCCTGCTGGCGCAGGTAGCCACCGATCGTGCGATAGAGCACCAGGTCAAAGGCTACCAAACCACCCAGGGCAACAGTAGCCATTGCCAGAGCGAATTTCCCCCGCAGAGACCTAAACATTGCAGTCTACTCCTCAATCCTGGCGCGATAGCCGAACCCCTTGACCGTGGCGACCAGTTGTGCCCAAGGACCAAGCTTTTGCCGCAACCGCCGAACGTGCACATCGACGGTCCGCTGGTCGCCGTAGTAGTCGTAGCCCCACACCTGATCCAACAGCTGCTGCCGCGACAGTACCCGTCCTCTGGCCATGATCAAGGCCCGAAGCAGAAGGAACTCCTTGGCTGTCAGCACGATCTCCTTTCCGCCGGCCGTGACTCGGTGCCGGGAAAAGTTCACCTGGAGTTCCCCCCAGGCAAAGACCTCGTCGGCGCCCTGCCTATGGCGGCGCAGCAGGGCTTTGACTCGTGCCACCACCTCCCGCGGCCGAAAAGGCTTCGTGATGTAATCATCGGCCCCTTGCTCCAGACCGTGCAAGACGTCCGCCTCTTCGCTGCGGGCCGTGATCATGATGATCGGCAGCGCCGCAGTCTCTTCCTGGCGACGGAGCACCCGTGCGATCTCCAGACCACTCCGGCCTGGGAGCATCAGGTCCAACAGCACTAGGTCGGGCGGCCGCTCCTGGATAGCGTCCAAAGCCTCGTTGCCATCGGCGAAGATGGCAACCTCAAAACCCTCCTGGGACAAATTGTGACGCAGGATTTCGGCAATGTCCGCGTCGTCTTCAACGATGTAGATGGTCGCGTCCACGTCCTCCTCACCGCTGGGCAGGCTCAACGACCCTCAGTTTGGCCGGGATGGAGACCGCGAGCCCTTTGCCCGGCGCCACTCGCATGTTCTCCACCCGATAGTGAAGGTGGAAGGTGCCAAGCCCCTTGCGACCGCTCTGGGGAAGGCGGACGCGGATCAGGGCCGTCCGCTCGCTGGGCAATACGACCTTATCCGGCACAGCCAGGTTGCCGTCGTCGGCACTGGCCACCAGTTCCAGGCTGACTGGCAGGCTGTTGTGCACCTGGAGCTCGGCCGACCGCCCGCTGACGATCGCCACGGGCTCGTTGACGACCTTCACCCCCTGCGCAAACAAGGCCTGCAGGTAAGCGGCGTCGCCGATGAGCAGGTTTCCCCAGTAGACCACGGTTCGTCTGGCCCGCAAAGCCGCCTCAATGTCTTCTGCAGTCCGCCGACGGGCAAAGACCAATGTCAAGGGCCGATGCTCGCCCGCGGCAAAGTCATACTCCAACGTGGTAGGATCGTGGGCATCGGAGTTGCCGAGCAAGGTCAGATGCTTTTCCGCGCACCATGCCTGTACCTCGGGGTAGTACTCGCGCGAATTCACCACCTCGATGCCATGCAGCCACCCTTTCTGGTAAAGCTCGCTGTGCTCATCGTGCCACACGGGGATTGTGCCCGGCTGTCGCCATCCTGGGTGGTTCCAGAACACGAACGCGCCCTGAGCGACGGCCGCACCGATGGCCTGTCGCCAGTCGTCCAGTGCCAGGGCGTCGGCGTCCTTTACAAAGATGGCGTTGAAGTGACCGGGCGGCATGGAGCGGGTAATCTCGCCACCCTTGATGAGGATGATCCCCAGCTCTTGCGCTCGCGCAACCGCCTTCTCGAAGGAGGTGTTGCTTGAACCGGTGACCTCCGCCCGGTGGTGGCGAGCCTCCAGGTGCTCGGTGAGCGCGATTGCATCCAGCCCTTCTCGCCACGCTTCCTCCACGCGCACCGTGGGCCACACCGCCCCATCCGAGAACACCGTGTGGAGATGGAAATCACAGAGCAAGGTCACAAATCCCGGGATATCGGGGAAGCGGAGCGGCCTGCGTTCGCCGCCGTGTGCCGCCACCGCCAGCAGCAGAAGGAGCGCTATTGACCAGAATTCTCGTCGCCCGCTACTTCGCCTTTGCATTGTGCTCGCCCTCCGTTTGAGCCTACACGACGCGCCTTCCGAATGGCACGAGAGCCAGGTTCACCAACTTCAGATGCTGCTTCGCAAATGGCAAGCCCACTATGGTAATGGCAAAAAGGGCTGCCAGCACCAGGTGAATGGTTGCAATTTCCAGGCCTGCCACCAAAAGCCAAATTACATTCATCACCGTTGCGAGGCAGCCGGAGAACCTCTCGGTGCTCTCCACCCGCCTGCCGAATGGCAGCAATGCCAGCAGCGATAACTTGAAGCACTGGATGCCAAAAGGGATTCCCACGACGGTGAGGCAGAGCACAAGTCCCCCGAGTAGATACCACAAGAATAGAAGGAAACCACCCAGCAGAATCCACAGGATGTTGCCAAGGGCGCTCATAGGCACCTCCGCTGATTAGCAACGCACTATGGACTACGCTCGAAGGCGAAGCCTAAGCTGGCTCTACCGCTGCCCGATTTCTCTTTTGCACCTTCTCGTGGCACCGGCGCTCGCATCCTGTCTGGTGGCCTGCCGCCGGATAGGGCTTGTCTTTAACCTCCTCAAGGCTCGGTTCCCCGCGCCGTCGAACTCCCCCCTGTTGCAAAAGCTCCTTGCTAAAGAACGATTGCCTTATGGCACCTTCAGAACTCCCCACACCGCAGCAGCACCAGTGTGCACGCATGAACGCAGGCGATACCGTGCGCGGCCAGGGTCTGCTCTAACTCCGCGCACTCGGCACCAGGGTTGAAGATCACCCGCTGTGGCCGCAAGGCAACGAGGGCAGCACCGAGGGAGCGGCTTTTCTCGCACCCCACGTACATGGTCACCGTGTGCACCCGGGGCAGGATCTGCGTCAGATCCGCGACGACAGGTAGACCTTCGACCTCCTTGTGCACAGGGTGCACTGGTATTACTCGATATCCGCGCTGCAGCAGCAATCGCACCGCCTGGTTTGAATAGCGATCGCGCTTCGGACTTGCTCCCACCACAACCACAGTTTCATCTCTTCCCATAGTCAGCTTGTCCTCGTGGCCTTTGCCAATGGCCCAGTGCTCAACGCCGGGACTTTTCCAAGCCGGATCCTTCGCGGGCGTCTGCCTTCTTGAGAAGGACCGCGAAGACAAGACCGAGCACACCCAAGCTGGCGAACATGAGGAGGCTGGCGGTGTAGCTTTTGGTCTGGTCGCGCAGCAGCCCGTTGAGCAGCGGGAACAGCCCCAGGCCAATGTTCTGGATGGCGGTCATCAAGCCGAAAGCGGTGCCCACCCGCTCCTTGCGCACGATGAGCGGCACAGAGGGCCACATTGCTGCCGGCACCAGGACAAACGCAGCCCCGAGCGCCACCATGGGGTACGCCGGATAGATGCGTGTCAACCCCATCAACAAGTGCGCGGGGATCATGAGCAGGGAGCCGATGATCATCAAGGTGGCCCGCCTCCCCACTTTGTCGACCAACTGCCCGGCAAGGGGGGCCAGGATCATGGAGGCAAAGATGATAATGGAAGAGATACCTCCTGCCGTACTGAACATGTGCAGAAAGTTGTTGAACACCTGGTGCAAAAAGCCACCGCCGGCTTCGGCATAGCGTGCGATGCCCCACTTGTCAACGAAAAAGTCGGTGGACAAGGCGGTGAACGGGAAGATGGCCGAGTAGAAGGTCACGCAGAGGAGGGTCACGTACCAGAAAGAAGGCGTGAACTCCTTGATGTCGCTCAGCACGATCCGCTCGCCGGCGCCCTCGTCCTTGAGGTGCAGAATGCGCTCCCCGCGTTTATCCATGATAAGATAGCACACATTTCCCACCAAAGAGATGGCGCAGGCAAACACCGCCACCAGCAGAGCATAGCGGTAGCTGCCATAGTAGCCGCTGATCAGCTCACCGGTGTTGAAGGCAAAGAGCGTCCCCAGGCGACTGACGGTGAGGGTCAACCCGAAGGAGAGGGCCAGCTCCTTGTTCTTAAACCAACGTGCCAGGATGGCGCTTTGGGCGACGATCAGCGGTTCCGAGCCGGCGCCGAACAGGAATCGCCCAAGGAAAAAGATCGGCACACTGCGCGCTTGCCACACGATAACCGCTCCCAAGAAGACCAGCGTTGAAAACATGATGCTGGCCCGGCGCGTGCCCAGCCTGTCAACCAGCATACCTCCCACCAACACCGCCAGCACTGCTGCCACGCTATACATCGTGTACATTGTGCCCACTGTGCCGCGGGCTGCCCCCAGGTCCTCGATCAGCGACGGGGCGATGGCACCCACGATGTCATAAGCAAAGTAGCTCCCGAATGAGAGAGACGCCACAAACACCAGAATGGTGAAGCGATAAAGCGCCCGTGAAGGATGAAACACCCCTACTGCCTTTTCCGCAGTCCTCGTCATTGCACTCCACCCTCGTCCAGGTTCACAACTCCCATTTCAGCCCAACTCCATCTGGCTCCACCCAAAAGGTGGATAAGAAGATTCGTCGCTCTTACCACGCCAGCAAGGCAACCCTGCCGTCCGCGTCGGTGACCACCAAGCGACGCCCCTCCACCGCAGCCACGGTGTTGACGAGCGCTACCCCGAGGCGGTATCGCCCGCGCAGCTGCCCGGTCGCGGCATCCACGGCGTAGACGTAGCCATTCTTGGTCCCGAAAAAGACCAACCCCTCCTTTTCCACCGGCATAGAGGGATCGATGTCGTAGCCGTAGCCGCAAGGCGAGGCCCACACCTCCGTCGGAGCCTGCGAGGCGCTGGCTATGGCGACCAGCGTATCGGTCATACAACGCACATACACCCGCCCGCCGTCCTCGGATATGCCGATGGCCTCGCGCACCTGGTGACGACCGGTTCGCCAGAGTACGCGTCCCGATGCGGCTTCCAAGGCGGTCATGTGTCGGTCCGGAGCGACGATGAACACCTTTCCCGCCGCGCCTACAGGCCAGCAGGCAGCTGGCGCGTAGAGCCGACCCTCCCGTTCCCCTCGCCAGCGCCAGAGCTCCAGACCCTTCTCGGCGTCCACGGCATAGAGGTGGCCATCCCAGGAGCCATAAATCACCTTTCCCTCGTACACCAGGGGCCTTGTCTCCACAAACCCCTCTGCTCCTCGATAGGTCCAGCGAAGCTCCCCTGACTCCACCTCAATAGCGTGCATGGCCCCGTGGCCGTCACCCACGTAAGCGATGCCGTCTTCGACCCGCACGGCGGCCACCACCGGCGCGCCCACGTGCATCTGCCATCGGAGCCGGCCGTCCTCCAGCCCAAGGCAGTAGATCAGGCTATCAGCCGAGCCGCAGACCACCTTGCCGGCGGACAATCCTGCGCATCCCCACACGGGCCCTCTGGTCTGGTACTGCCAGCGCAGGCTACCTGTGCTCAGCTCCAGGCAGTTGATCCTCCCGCTGCCGTCACCCACCACCACAAGCCCTTGGGCCACTGCCGGCGGTGCAGCAATGGTCCGATTGGCATCCCAGGTCCACACCATGCGAACCTCTGGGAAGGCAGCATTGCTGAGGTCCGGCCGTGGATAGCCTCCTACATCCCCATCCTGGCGCCGGCGCCCGAGTGCAATCGCGTGCCACTGCTGCAGTTCGTCTCTGCCTACCACGGCCTCGGCAAAGTACATGCTATCGCGCGCAACTGTGACGATCGTATATCCAGCGGCTCCGTGGTTACGCAGGGTGGCGCGACTCATCACGCCTGGGATCCCCTCAAAGTCCAGACTGCGGTTGCGATGACCGTGCCCACACAAGACCACTTGCGTGTTGTGCTTCTTCAGTCGATCCAGAAGCTCAAACCAGTTGTCCACCGAGGCGTCCAGGGGGTAGTGCGTCACCACGATGAGCGGCCTTCCTTCTCGCAGACCAACCAGCACCGAATCCAGCCAGCGGCGCGTCTCTGGGCTCACATGGCCATCCCCCATGCGCATGATCGGCCCCTGATGGAAACCGATGAACTGATACGGCCCGTACGCAAAGGAAAAGTTCTCGCTCCCCCAAAGCAAACCGAAAGCGGTGCATCCGGACTCGGACCACTTGGTGTCGTGGTTGCCGGGGATGATGAAGTAGGGGACCAGCAGGCTGTCGAGGAGCTGCTTGGCATGGCGGAGGCTGGCGGTGGAGCCCATCTCGGTGATGTCGCCTGAGACCACCACAAAGCGGCAGTCGCCTCGGCCATTCAGGTCGCGCACCACCGCCGTCAAGTCTTCGGCCCCAGTCCCAGCTCCTACGTGCGTGTCTGTGAACCAGGCGAACCGAAAGACCTCTTGGCGGGCGAACGTGTGTGTCCCCAGAAACAGGAGAGCCAACGCAATTGCCCGCATCCTCAGGAGCATACCAACTCCTTGAACTGCTCAATGGCGATGTTGCCTCCGCACAGAATGGCCACTCCCTTCGTGTCACCGGCGGGACGTTCCTTCCGCAGGTAGCCAAGAGCTCCAGCGACGGCAACCCCAGCAGCCCCTTCAATCACCATGCGGTGTTCCTCAAACATGAGGCGGATGGCCGCCTTGATCTGCTCCTCGCTCACCAGCACCCAGTCGTCAACAAGTTCCTGACACAGCGGAAAGGTGATGGCGCCCGGCTCGATGCCACCCGCAGTCGCATCCGAAAGGGTTGGCTGTACTGCCACGTCGACAATGCGGCCAGCCTTGATGGATTCGTACATCGTGGGGGAGTTGGCCGGCAGGCAGCCCACCACTCGCGTCTGTTGCCCGCGCCCCTTCAAGTAGGCAGCGCAGCCGGCAATCAGGCCACCACCGCCCACGGCCACGAACAGCCAGTCCACCCGCCCAAGCTCCTGCTCCAACTCCACGGCCACACTTCCTTGGCCGGCCACCACGTCCACATCGTTGTACGGTGAGATGTACACTGCGCCTGTGCGTTCGGCATGGCGGCGCGCCTCTTGCTCGGTCAGTGCGCAGTCGGTCCCAAAGAGGCGCAGTTCTACGGGGTAGCGCCGGAGCGCAGCGATCTTGTGCGGGGCGACGTTTTCCGGCAAAAAGATCGTGCCTCTGATGCCCAGTTGCTGCGTGCCGTAGGCGACCGCCAACCCGTGGTTGCCTGTCGATGCAGTCACGACCCCAGCCGCTCGCTCCTCCGGCCCCAGGCAGAGCAGCTTGTTGACCGCACCACGCGCCTTGAACGAACCGGTCACCTGTACGTTCTCCATTTTCAAGAAAAGCGAACACCCCACCTGCGCACTCAGGGTGGGTGAGTACTCTAAAGGCGTCACGCGCACCAGTGGCCGAATTCTCTGCGCCGCCTCGGCAACGGCCGTGGACAGGCCACTAACCCGCATATGCTCCTTACTAGGCACCATAGATGGTCACCTGGGGCCTTGGACGTAAACCTCTCACCTGCACCCGTCCTTTCCTGAAGACGAACACGGCCGCCTTTTCTCCGTCGTCATAGTCGAGGCGCCCGTCAGCGCCTCCATACGCCTCAACGGCCACCACCGGCCCAACCCTGTTGTCCGTGTGCTGTCGTTCTTCGCCGTACGGGACGAGGCTGCCTGCTTTCACGTAGATGGGCATAGTTCGCAACTCCACTTCCCTGGTGATCCACTCGCCCCGGGAGCGGATAGGCCGCTTGCTCCAATAGTCCCACCAGGTACCTGCGGGCAGATAGAGCGTGCGGGTGCTGGTCTCGGCAAGGGGGCGCAGTACCGGGGCAATGAGAAAGGCATCCCCAAACATGTACTGATCTTCGATATGCCAGACGTTCCGGTCCTCGGGGTAGTCGATGATCAGCGCCCTGACCATCGGTTTGCCGCTGGCCGAACACTTCCGCGCCTGGTCGTAGATGTAAGGCAGCAGCCGATAGCGGAGCACCGCGTAGTGGCGAAAGATCTCTTCGGCCTCCTCACCAAAACTCCAGGGTTCGCGCGGGTTGTCGTTGCCCTGGCCATGACAGCGCGCGTGACTGGAGAAGAGCCCAAATTGTGCCCAGCGCACGTAGAGCTCAGGGGTGGGCCTGCCGATGAACCCCCCGATGTCGTGGGAGAAGAAGGGAAAACCGGAGAGGCCCATGCTCAGCGCGGCGCGCACCGTACCCGCAAGGCTGAAGAAGCTACACTGGCTGTCCCCTCCCCAATGGACGGGGTACCGCTGACTGCCGGCGGTGCCGCTCCGCGCCCAGATAATCCATTCGCCGGTGACCTCATGCACCGCCTGAGCAATGGCAGCACTGTAGACCAACGCATAGAGGTTGTGGAAGCGATGCCCGGGAATGCGCGCGTACACCGCCTCCTCCGGAATACCCTCACCAAAATCCACCTTGATGGTTGCCGCCCCTGTGCGCACCAGGTCTTTTATTTGCGCGATGTACCACTCAACGGCCGCAGGGTTTGAGAAGTCAATAATGGCATCGTCCAGCCACATCCCCTCCAGCTGGGGCGAGTGGCGGAACACATCCCCCTTGCGGTCCTTGGCAAAGTAGCCGCGCTTGACTCCTTCCAGATAGTTGGCATTGTTCGCGCGCGGCGGCACAAAGTTGTACTGCCAGAGGCTGACGCGGAATCCCTGCCGACGGAGCTCCGCCATATGCCTCTGCGGTTCGGGAAAACGTGTGGGCGAGAAGCGCAGATCGCAGTTAAAGTCCTCCTCAAACCAATAGGTGTCCAAGTGCAGTACATCGGCCGGGATGCGGTGTTCGCGCAGATTGTTGGCCACCTCGTGTACCACATCCCACGAGGCGTAGCTGTTGCGACTCATCCACAGCCCAAAGCTCCACACAGGCGGCGTCGGTGCAAAGCCGGTCAGCTGGCAGTAGCGGCGCAGGATATCCGCAGGCGTCGGGCCGTGGATCACAAAGTAGTCTAGCCATTCGTCTTCGACGCCGACGCCCAAGGTAAAGGCCTCCATTGTGCCGATCTCCCATTCGGTGCGGGCAGAGGAGTTGACGAACAGCCCATAGCCCTGCGTGCAAATGAGAAACGGCACATTGATGTAGGTGCGCGGCGTGGTGGTGCCAATGGCGTCCTTGTTCCAAAAGTCCACCGCCTTGCCCTTGCGCGTCACATGATCAAACCGTTCCCCCAGCCCATAGACCTCGTCTTGACCGTGAAGCACAAAGGCATCGAAGCAGGCACGCCGACCGGGCAAAGAGGCCAATGACATCTCAAAGACGTCGGAGGTACAGAGCTCCGCTTTGCGCTGCTGCCAGAAGGGGCGACCATCGGCATCGCTGGCCCAGAGTCCGAACGGCGTTCTGTCAATGTGCAGCGTAATCTGGCCTGTGTCTGCGTCCCATCCACCTTCCCGCTCGCGCAGCTGGACCGTCACCCCTGGCTCCGGTGAGCCGACCAGCATGCGTGCGTGCGGCGGCGGAAAGTCCTCCTCCCTCTGCGGCAGCTCCTTCCAGCCAAAACGGACCCGGAACACCTGAGGGGACCAGAAGGTGATCTCCACCTCCACCTGGGGTGCCTCTCCCTCTGGCTGATCGACCATCTGATGCATCCGGGTCTCGTGGGTCCAGACACTGCGGTTGCGCAGGCTGCGCGTGGCACACACTAGGCGCAGCTGATTGTCTCGCCGCTCCAACTCGAGCACCCGCGCAAGGCAGTGGAACAGGACGTTTTCGCCCCGTTTGAAGGCCATGGGCCCACGCAGCTCATTTGCTCCCCTGCTTCCATGCGGACGGTCAATCCGCGCAGTCATCCACCTACCTCCAAGCCGCCGATTCCTATGGCTCTGCTCCTGTGCGCCTGCGGCGGACAAAGGGCCTCGGCACTATCCGATCTGACCACAGTCGCCCGCCGTCGATGTGCCGCTCCTTCGCCAGTGGCGCTTCACCCCTATCAGTGCACAAACAGGGTGGGCCGCGGATCTTCAAAACCCACCGGGGAAAACTCGCCGGTGGCAGGATTCAGTTCGTATCGCGCAAAGTCCTTGTGGGCAATGCGCTCGAGCGCCTCCACCCAACGGTCGACATCCTCCTCGCAGGTGTAGCATCCGAAGCTGGCCCGGACCATGCCAGGCAGCGCACTGCGGTCGCCGCTCAACACCCTGGTCCGCCACCCTTCGGCCTCGGCCCGGCTCAGGCCGAGCAGGTGCACCGCGTAGGGATGGGCACAGAAGCACCCGTTGCGCACCCCTATGCCGCCTTCGTACCCCAGCACCGCGGCGACAAGCGCGTGATGCACGCCCTCAATATTGAATGGGATCACTCCCACCCGCTCGTGAGCCTTGTCAGGGTCGGTCTGGCCGTAAAGGCGCACGCCTCTGACCTTGCGCAGCTTGTGCAGCGCATAGCGGACCAACTGCTCCTCGTGTGCGGCAATCTTGTCCATGCCGATTTCCATAAGTGCCTTAGCTGCCGCGGCCATGGCTATCGCGCCCACCGCGTTAGGCGTTCCCGCTTCGTCGCGATCGGGCGGGTCGGCCCAGTCCACATGTTCGGTGGTCACCGCCTGCACCGTGCCCCCGCCGCAATATTCCGGATCACCGCACAAAAAGGCCGCCTTGGGCCCGACCAAAACGCCGCTGCCGAAGGGGGCATACATCTTGTGCGCCGAGAGGACCACATAGTCAAGGTGCTCCGGGTCATAGGCCGGCTTCATGTCGATGGGGCGGTGCGGAGCAAGCTGCGCTGCGTCGACCAGAATCTCTGCGCCAGCCTCGTGCACCTTGCGCGCCAGGCGATGCACGGGGGTCAAGTAGCCGGTTACGTTGGATGCACCGGTGACCGCAACCAGGCCAATGCGGCCGGCGTACTTTTTCAGCTGTCGATCAAAGTCTTCTTCGTCCAGGCGGCCATCCGGAGTAGCTCCCACCCGCACCACTTGCGCGCGCCTGCGCCACGGGAGGTCATTGGAGTGGTGCTCGAGCAATGTGCTGATCACCACGAAATCGCGAGGTAGACAAAGGCGGTAGGAGAGTTTGTTGATGGCGCCCGTGGCGTTGAGTCCGAAGATAACGGTATCGTGCCGCAAATTGGCACCCACGAACTTGGCGACAATCTCCCGCGCCTGCTCGAAAACCGACGTACTCCACCTGGACTTGAACCCTGCACCGCGATGGATGCTGGCGTAGAAGGGCAAAAAGTCGTTGACCGCCTCTACCACGTCCACCAAGGCAGGGGTAGTGGCCGCGTTGTCCAGATTAACATAGCGCACCTTCCGCCCATCGAGCAACGGTACTTTCCGTTCCCAGCCGACAATTCGCCTTCGCAAGTCCAATGTGTTGCCCAT
>JBBIKH010000085.1:0-13129 GCA_037445575.1 bacterium | reverse complement strand
CGCAAATCCCGCTTCCTTAAGCAAGCGGTTCAGCAACTGCCCGGCGCGGCCAACGAAGGGCTCACCCAGTCGGTCCTCGTCCGCGCCTGGAGCTTCGCCCACCAACATGACGCGCGCGTGGGGGTCACCCACCCCAAAGACAAAGTTCGTCCTGGTGCGCCCCAAGGGGCACTTGACGCAGCCGCGGATTTCTTCATAGAAGGCGCGGAGCGGATCAGGCGCTTCCTCTTTCTGGCGCGCTGCCGACGGGGGCACCAAGACCTCCGGCCCATACAGCTCTGCATGCTGCCGCAGGTAGCGCACCACCGACTCCATTGCACCGTCGCCGTTGCCCATGGTCGGACCTAAGCCCTCCCTTGGGTGGTGGCACCATGCTCCCGCTCGAGAAACCTTGCCACCTCGAGCAGGATCGCGCGCGCCACCTCCCGCTTGCTCATCAACGGCAGTTTCTGGATGGTACCGTCGCGCTTGATGAGCGTCACTTTGTTGGTGTCCGTGCCAAAGCCGGCGCCTGGCTCCGTGGGATTGTTGAGCACGATGATGTCAAGGTTCTTGGCGGTCAATTTGGCCTGCGCATTCTCAATTTCGTGTTCCGTCTCCACGGCAAATCCCACCAGCACCCGCTCACCTTTGTGTCGGCCTGCCGTAGCCAAGATGTCTTCAGTCCTTTCCAGTTCCAGGGCCACGCGCTCCAGGCCCTTCTTGAGCTTGTGGGGGCTCACCTGTTTCGGGCGAAAGTCGGCCACGGCTGCGGCCATGATAAGCACCTCGGCGTCCGGCAACGCGCTGCGCACCGCTTCTGCCATCTCTGCCGAGGTGCGCACGCGCTGGCAGCTCACCCCGGCAAAAGGTCGCTCCGCACTTGGTCCGGTGATCAGCTGCACCCGTGCTCCCATCAGTGCTGCCATCTCCGCCAAGGCAAAGCCCATCTTGCCCGACGAGCGGTTGGTCACAAAGCGGACTGGGTCGATGTCCTCCTCCGTCCGCGAGGCTGTCACCAAGATCCGGCGGCCCGCCAGCTCTCGCGACCCGAGCGCCACCGCCTTGATTGCGTCCATGATTCGCTCCAAATCCGCCAGGCGTCCCCACCCTTCCTCGCCGCATGCCAGCTCGCCGACTTCTGCCTCCACAAAAGTGTAGCCAAGACGCTTCAGCTGCTCCATATTCTGACGAAAGACGGGCTTGGCGTACATCTCCTTGTTCATGGCCGGGCAAAAGATCACCGGTGCGGTGGTAGCGGTGATCAGAGTGGTCAGCAGATCGTCGGCGATGCCGGCGGCCACTTTCGCCACGCAGTTGGCAGTCGCAGGGGCAATCACCACCACGTGCGGCCAAC
The DNA here is from genome assembly GCA_037445575.1 of bacterium. Lineage (GTDB taxonomy): Bacteria > Zhuqueibacterota > Zhuqueibacteria > JANLFK01 > Oleimicrobiaceae > Oleimicrobium. The sequence continues at coordinate 11,793 of JBBIKH010000085.1, read as the reverse complement.
GGGCGATCTCGATGTGCACGGTTCCCCCTTTGCCCACCGTCGGAAAAAGGTCGGTGAGCACCGGGTTTTCGCTCAGGGTCTCGAAGGTGAGGGGCCTGACAAAGTGCTCTGCGGCCTTGGTCATCACCACTCGCACCTCGGCACCCTGGCGCTTGAGGGCACGCACCAGCTCGCAGCTCTTGTAAGCGGCGATGCCGCCGGTGACCCCAAGCACAATTCTTTTGCCCTGCAACAGCATGGGTGGCCTATTGTTTCTCTACGGCGGTTTCGCTCTGCTCCCCGGGTGCCTCTTCTTCGCGCTCTATGTACGTGTAGCGCAGCTTGCCTTCCAGGAATTCCTGGAGCGCCAAGGTCGTGGGTTTTGGCAAACGCATGTAGGGCTTGTGGATCGGCTCGCGGGGCTGATCGTCGTCGAGCAAATCATCCTTGACCTCAGCCATCACCTCCCGCATCTCCATTTCCACCAGACGTTTCTGCTCGTCATTAATCTGCCTGGCCCGTTTGGCAATAACTACCACTGCTTCGTACACACTCTCTGCGTGCTTCTCGATCTCTTCCAGCGAGATGTCATACAGCATCGCTCGTCAACCTCCTTGTACCCTTGCACCCCTTTGTGTTGTCCTCTCTCTCCGCGCCTGCGCACGCCTGGCTGCGGCGATCAGAGCAGCCACTCGGTCTATCGTTTTGCTGAGCTCGCGATTGATCACAACGCGGTCATAGTATCGTGCCGCGTCCATCTCCATGGCCGCGCGGTCCAGCCGTTTCTCGATCTCTTGTGCGCCCTCGGTGCTGCGCTTCAACAAGCGCTCCCGCAAGACCCGCAGGGAGGGCGGCTTGATGAACACGAGTAATGAGCAGTGCGGGTACAGCTGGCGCACCGCCTGTCCCCCTTTCACATCGATGGCCATCAGGACCACCTTGCCCTCGCGTAGCGGCCCCTCGATTGAGGAGCGGGGTGTGCCGTAAAGAAACCCATGCACCTCCGCCCACTCGACCAGCTCCCCGTTGTCACGCATGCGGGCGAACTCGCTGGGGCAGACAAAGTAGTAATCGACGCCCCAGCGTTCACCTGGCCGTGGGGGGCGAGTGGTGGCAGTGACCGAGTACACGAACGTCTCTGGATCGCGCTGCAGCAGCCCCTGCACCACCGCCGTCTTGCCGCCGCCAGAGGGGGAGGAAACCACCACCAGCAACCCCTTGCCCTCAGGACAGCCCTCACTCATCGCCCTGCTGCTCCAAGGTGGGGAGCGGCCGTGCCAAACGCTGCAAAATGGTCCTGGCCAGGTTGGCTGACAACACCACCTGGTTGCTGGACATCACCAACACGGTGCGGGTGCGCTTGCCGGCGGTGGCGTCCACCAAACGGCCCTGCTCCCGCGCCTCACGAATCATCTGCCGAATTGGCTTGGAGTTGGCGACCACCACTGCCACCACCTTGTCGGCCGCCACGTAGTTGCCATGACCGATCCCCACCATGACCATCGTCACCGCCCTCCTACTCGATGTTCTGAATCTGCTCGCGCATCTTCTCCACCTCGTCCTTGAGATCCACCACGAGGTGGGAGATGTCGGCGTCGGCGGCCTTGGCGCCGATGGTATTGGCCTCCCGCTGCATTTCCTGCAGCAGAAAGTTGAGTCGGCGGCCTGAGGGCTCTTCCCCATCCATGGACGCAAGAAAGAGGGCGTTGTGGCTATGGAAACGGACGCACTCCTCGGTGACATCCATACGATCGGCAAGGATGGCGACCTCTTGGGCCAAGCGCGCTTCGTCTATCGCCACCTCGCCGATCAGCGCTTGCACCCGTGTCCGTAGCCGCCGCAAGACCTCGGGGGCTCGCCGCTGGGAGAGAAGCTCGATCTGCCGCACCTTTCCCTCCAGCAAGGCGATACGCTTTTCCAGGTCCTTGCGCAGCTCCGCACCTTCCTGGAGCCGCATGGTCACCATCTGCTCGAGAGCCAGGGCAAGGGCGCGCTCTGCCACCACCCAGGCGCTCTCGGCACGCTCCTGGTCGCCCTCCACGGTAAAAAGGTCAGGCAACCCAACCAGATGGTCCAAGCGCACCTCATCCTTGAGGGCAAGCTCTTCATTCAGCTCCTGCAACAGCCGTTTGTAGGCCCGCGCCATTTCCAGGTCCACCTTCAGGCCGAGATAGGAGTTGTTCTCCATCTTGACGCTGATGGACACATTCACGCGGCCGCGGGAGACGCGACGCCGCACAATCTCCTTCACCTGCTGATCGCGGTGCGCCAGGAAGCGCGGCAGGTGAACCGAGACCTCCAGAAAGCGGTTGTTGAACGATCTGACTTCCGCATTCGCCTCGATGCCGCCCTCGCTCCACACACCCGCCCCAAAACCGGTCATGCTGGCAATCATTGTTGCCCTTGCCCTACGCTCGACGCTCTTCCTCTACTCACGTTCCCGCGCTCCCCGTCCTTGCGGACTGTGATTATAGCAATTTTTCTGCTCTTTGTCAACCGAAATCTTGTTTAGCTGCTAATGTTTTCAAGATATTAAGGCAACCCTTGCACCCTCACCCAGCGGGCGCACCTCTTCAGCCACCTGCGCCGTGTCACCGGCAGTTCTAGTGGCGCGCAAATTTCTCTTCTTGGATGGTCAGTTGAAGGGAGATGCGATGCGTCGCACCCAGTTGGTCGTGGCTCAGGTAGGCATAGTCGACGTCCAGCTGGGGCAGGCGCACGCCCACGCCCAAGGTGAGGTGTCCAACGTCGTAGCCGAACCGGAGTGCAACAACCCGCTGGACCAGGTATTCCAGCCCCATATGCAGGTCCACGCTCGCCGAGCCGAAGTGCAGTTGCGCGGCCGTCTTTCGCCCTTCGACCCTGACGTCAAGGTCCAGCGCCGGCACAAGCTCGCCTCTCAGCCAGTGCACCGCCATGGGGTAGGCAGCACCAAGCTTGAGCGTGGGCAGGAGCAGCTCGCGCGTTCCTGTGGAATCCCACACCAACACTGTCGTGGTGACGTCCTGCATGGTCCCAGCCACCAGCAAGCGGTCCACGGCGTTCCACCGCACCCCGACATCAAAGCCCAAACCCCAGGCGTCAAAGTCGCCCACGCTCTTGTGCACGAGCTTGGCGCTGGCTCCGTACCAGAGCCGCTCGGAGCGAGCCCGGCCCAGCGATAGCACCCACGCCCACTCGGCGTCGGTCACATACTTTTCGATCAGGGGCGTGTTCCGCACGGGAACGCCGTTTTCGGTGTACAGCTCCCCCAGGGACAAATCCGGATTGCGCAGTTTGGTGGTGATGGGGATGTCGTCCACTGCGGTGCGCGTAACGGTCAGGGCCACGCCGAGGGTGCTTCCCACCGGTGCAGCTGCGCCAAAATAGTCATAGTTGACGACGCCGGCAAACCGCTCAGCGTGCATTGCTGCCAGTTGCGGATAGGACAGCCCTGCCAAACCGGCGGGGTTCCAGTAGCCTGCGGTGACATCGCGGGCAACTGCCACATGCGCTCCGCCCATGCCCAAGGCACGGGCACCTACCCCAACACTCATGAACTCCCCCGCATACTTGGCCACGCGCCATTGCCCGGCATTGGCCCCCCCAGCCAGGCACAGAGCCACCGCCAGGACCGTCCACTGTTTCACTGCCATCACCTCATGTTCCCTGAGTTTTCACCCCCACGGGCGCCTGCAATCTACAAAAACCAGGGGGCAAAAGCAAGCCCTTTTCCTTTCCTCTGAACGAAGAAACAAGCTGTTAGGACGTTTCGCCATCGACCTTCTTCTTGAGCTCGGAGAGTTTGTTGAGCGCTTGCAGCGGGGTGAGGTTGTTTAGGTCCAGCTTGCGCAGCTCCTCTGCCAGCTGCCGCTCTTGGACAGCAAAGATGTCCAATTGCAGCTGTTGCGCTTCGTTGCCACTTGTGCGGCGGAGCGCCAGCTTCGGTTGGTCCGAAGGGGTAAGGGCATCCGTCTCCAGATTGCTCAGAATCTCCTTTGCCCGCTCGATGACCTCCTTGGGCAAACCTGCCAGCTGCGCGACGTGGATGCCGTAGCTGTGGTCACAGCCCCCTGGGACTATCTTGCGCAGAAAGACCACCCGGTCGCCCCACTCTTTCACCGCCACGTTGTAGTTTTTCACCCGGGGCAAGATGAGAGCCAGCTCGGTGAGCTCGTGGTAATGGGTGGCGAACATCGTCTTCGCCGCCAGGCGGGGAGTGTTGTGCAGGTACTCCGCCACAGCCCAGGCGATGGACAGGCCGTCGAAGGTGCTGGTGCCGCGCCCGATTTCGTCGAGCAGGATGAGGCTCCGCGGGGTGGCGTTGTTGAGGATGTTGGCGGTCTCGTTCATCTCGGTCAGAAAGGTGCTCTCCCCACCCGCTAGGTTGTCTGAGGCCCCCACGCGCGTAAAGATCTTGTCCACCACGCCAATGCGCGCCTCCACTGCCGGCACAAAGCTGCCCATCTGCGCCATGATGACGATCAACCCCACCTGGCGAAGGTAGGTGGACTTGCCGGCCATGTTCGGCCCGGTGATGATCAGAATCTGGTCGGTGCCGCTGTCAATGTAAAGGTCGTTGGGGACAAAGTGCTGACCTGCCGGCAAAAGGCGTTCGATGACCGGGTGGCGGCTGTCTTTCAGCACGATGGCCGTGGACTCGTTGATTTCCGGCCGCACATAGCGGTTGCTTACGGCCACTTCCGCCAGGCTCGCTAGGCAATCCAGCTGCGCCAGCAGCCGCGCGTTGCTCTGTACCGCCTCAGTCTCCAGGGCCACCTGTTTGCGCAGCTTGTCGAAAAGCTCATACTCGAGGACGGCGATCTTTTCCTCTGCGCCCAGGACCTTCTCCTCATACTCTTTCAGCTCCGGGGTGATGAAGCGCTCCGCCCCGACGGTGGTCTGCTTGCGCACATAGTCTGCCGGCACCTTTGACAGGTGCGGTTTGGTGACCTCAATGTAGTAGCCGAATACCTTGTTATAGTTCACCTTCAGTGACGGGATGCCGGTGCGCTCTCGCTCGCGCGTCTGCAGTCTGGCGATCCAGTCCTTGCCGGAGAACGCGATGGCGCGGAGCTCATCCAGCTCGGCGTTGTACCCGGCACGGATGATGCCGCCCTCGGTGACCAATAGGGGCGGCTCATCGACCAGGGCGCGCTGCAGTTCGTCCACAAGAGGGTGCAGCTCCTGTAGCCCCTGCTGGATGTCACGAAGCATGGCAGCTTCCAGCGGCGCGCAACAGGACTTGACCTCCGGGATGACGGCCAGGGTACGCATGAGGGCGTGCAAGTCGCGGGCGTTGGCGCGCCCGGTGTTCACCCTGGCCATGAGCCGTTCAAGATCGCCCACTCGGCGCAACAGCTCCCGAATCTTCTCCCTCAGTTCCCCTTGCTTCACCAACTCTTCCACCGCATCTAGGCGGCGGTCAATAGCACTCTTGCTGGTCAAGGGACGGAGGAGCCACTGAACCAACATGCGCCCCCCCATGGGGGTAAGAGTGCGATCGATAACCGAAAGCAGAGTGGCACGCGAGGCACCAGGATTGAGCGGAGCGACCAGCTCCAGGTTGCGCCTGGTGGCCGCGTCCAAGCCCAAGTAATCCGCCTCCTGCAGGCGCGAGAGGCGATTGAGGTGCCGCAGCTCGTTTTTCTGATTTTCTTTCAGGTAATGTACCACCGCGCCCGCTGCCGACACACCCGCATCCAGGTCCTCGCAGCCAAAACCGCGCAACGAAGTGGTGCCAAAGTGCTCCGTCAGGAGCTCGTACGCATAGTCGCGATGGAATACCCACTCCTCGCATTTGGAGACCATTGCCTGCTGGCCCGGCCCCAACTGCTCCAAGATGTAGGGCAGTTGCTCTTCGCTCACCAGCAGCTCGGCAGGCTCGGCGCGCACTACCTGCTCCTTCAGCTGCGAAAGGGGAAACTCCCCGGCCATAAAGTCACCGGTAGAAACGTCGGCGGCAGCCAAACCACACCGTTCGCCTTTGATGTACAGAGCCACCAGAAAGTTGTTGCGCTTGGTGTCGAGCAGGCTGTCGCTAAGCACCGTACCTGGGGTAACGACTTCCAGGACGTCGCGCTTGACCACCACCTTGGCCTTCTTTGGATCTTCCACTTGCTCACAGATGGCCACTTTGTACCCGGCTTTGACCATCTTGGTGAGGTAGGCATCTAAGGCGTGGTGGGGAAATCCGGCCAGCGGCACGTTGGCTGCCTTGCCGTGGGCCCGGCTGGTGAGAGCAATGCCGAGCACTTGGGACCCGATCTTGGCGTCATCGTAGAACATCTCGTAAAAGTCGCCCATGCGAAAGAAAAGGATCGCGTCCCTGTACTTTGCCTTGAAGCGCAGGTACTGCTTCATGAGCGGCGTGTGTGCGTCGAAACTCGGCACCGTGCCGTCACGGGATATGCGGGTATCGGTCATGGGTAGAATGCGGTCCTACCAAGGCGAGACGTGGAGACTACAGGGGGCGCAACTCCTCGCCCCAATGGAGCTTGAGCCGCAAAACCTCGTAGAAGCGGCGCCTCCGGGTGGCCACCCACTTCACTCGATAGTCGGCGGCGCGGATTTCTACCTCCTGCCCGCTGCGCAGCACGCAGCCGATCTGCCCGTCGGCCGTGAGATTGACGGGCTGGTCATCGGTAGTGGCCGCCACTCGCACCACGCTCTCCGGCGGAATGACCACCGGGCGCGCGCTGAGCGAGTGCGGACAGAGCGGAGTGATGACCACCACGCGCATGGTCGGAATGACAATCGGCCCGCCGGCAGCGAGGGAATAGGCAGTGGAGCCCGTTGGCGTGGCAACGATCAGCCCGTCAGCAACATAGGTGTTGAAGTAGACGTCGTCCACGTGCACGCAGATTTCGATAATGCGCGGCGAGCCCCCTTTGTCAATTACCACGTCGTTCAGCGCATAAAATGCACGCTCAGGGGTGTCTGTCACCGTCGCGCGCAGCAGCATCCGTTCGATCACATCGTACTGGCCGGCGAGCACATCCTCCAAGCACGGGTAGAGCTCCTCGATGCGCACGTCGGCGAGAAAGCCCAGGCCGCCGAGGTTCACGCCCAGAATCGGCACTCCCAGCTGCCCCACAGCGCGGGCCACCGCTAGAAAGGTCCCATCGCCACCAAAGGCGATCACCACGTCGCTCCGGCGCCCCAATTCCTCTACGTCCACCCAACCCGAGGGTGCTATGCCAGGGTCTACCACCTGGCGAATGTCCTCCGCCAGCAGGAACGGCGTATGGCGCTTGCCGAGCCAGCGCACCAGCCTGGGGATTACCTCCTTGACCATCGGTTTGGTGATGTTGGCAACGATGCCCAGCGTCATCGCTCCGCCCTCAACTTGCCGCGTGCACCGAGGGGGTTGGCAGGGAAGAGGCCAGCTCTCGCCAGGCCTTTGCCACGGTCCGCGTAATCCCCTCCACGTCCAGGCCCAGGTGCGCGTAAAGTTCCTCCCGCGTCCCCTGGGGGACGAATTGATCGGGCAGCCCAAGACGAAGCAGCCGCACGTGTGCCAGGCCGTTGTCCGCCAACCACTCGGCCACCGCGCCCCCAAAGCCGCCGACGATGGTATTGTCCTCCACCGTCACCACCATGCCATGAAGCGTAGCCACCTGGCGGAGCATCTCCTCGTCCATGGGTTTGATGAACCGCACGTTGACCACCGTACACGATATGCCCTCTTTGGCGAGGCGCTTGGCGGCGTCGCGACAACGATAAACCAACGGACCTACTGCCAGGAAGGCGATATCATGACCGCTCAGCACACGCTCGCTGCTGCCAATAGGGATCTTTTGGTACTCTTTGCTGACCGGCACCCCTTCCCCCTCGCCGCGCGGGTAGCGGAGCGCGAAAGGTCCCGGATAGTCCAGCGCAGTCCATAGCAAGTCCTTGAGCTCGTTCTCGTCCTTGGGTGCCGCGACTACCAGGTTGGGGACGCTCCGCAGATAAGTGAGGTCGAAAGAACCGTGGTGGGTAGGCCCGTCGTCGCCCACCAATCCTCCGCGGTCCAAGGCGAACACCACCGGCAGCTTTTGCAAGGCGATGTCGTGGATAATCTGGTCATAGGCGCGCTGGAGGAAGGTGGAGTAAATGGCGACGACTGGCCTCAAGCCCTGAACCGCCAGGCCACCCGCAAAGGTGACGGCATGCTCCTCGGCAATCCCCACATCAAAGAAGCGCTCCGGAAAGGCTTGGCGCAGATAACAAAGGCCGGTGCCCAACTCCATGGCCGCGGTGATTCCCACCACCTCGGGGCGTTTGGCTGCAATCTCCACCAGCGTTTTGCCAAATACCTCGGTGTAGGTAGGGTGGGTGCAATGCTTGGAAGCATCGCCGGTCACTTTGTTGAAAGCCCCCAGCCCATGGAAACGGGGCGCGTCCTCTTCTGCGGGAGCGTACCCTTTCCCTTTGGTAGTGAGCACATGCAGGAATATGGGCCCCTTGAGCTGCCGCACCTCGCGCAGTACGCGCACCAGCAGAGCGATATTGTGGCCATCGATAGGACCAAAGTAGCGGAACCCCAATCGTTCAAAAAGGAGGCCTGGAACAATGAGAGCCTTAAGGCCCTCCTCCATCCGCCTGACCGCCGTCCGGATGTGCCCACCCAAGTGCGAGAGCTTTCCCGTGAGTTCCCAAATGTCGCGCTTGAGCACGTTGTACGCCGGGGCAGTAATAAGCTGGGTCAGATACTCGGCGAGCGCCCCCACATTGCGGGAAATGGACATGCGATTGTCGTTGAGGATCACGATCAGGTCGCGCTTCAGTGCACCCGCGTTGTTTAGCCCCTCGAAGGCCAGACCGCCGCTCAGCGCGCCGTCGCCGATGACCGCCACCACGGCATAGTCCTCGCCGGCAAAGTCACGGGCGCAGGCAATCCCCAACGCAGCGGAGATCGAGGTGCTGGCATGGCCGGTGCCAAACACGTCGTACGGGCTCTCCTCCCGCCGGGGAAAACCGCTGATGCCGCCCCACTGCCTTAGAGTGGGGAACAGATCCCTCCTCCCGGTGATAATCTTGTGCGGATAGGTCTGATGCCCCACGTCCCACACGATCTTGTCGCGCGGCGTATCAAAGGTGTAGTGGAGGGCCAGCGTCAGCTCCACCACCCCGAGGCTCGGCGCCAAATGCCCACCGGTGCAACTCACCGTGGATACGATGAACTCGCGCACCTCCTTTGCCAGCTGCGACAACTCCGGGATCTCGAGCTGACGCACATCGGCGGGGGAATTGATCCTGGGCAGGATGCTATAGTCCCCTTTTTCGCTCTGCATTGGCTGCTCCTTGCGCCTGTTCACACCAGCTCGAGCTGGAAGCCGTCATCCTTCTTGACCAGCATCTTGAGTTTAGCCTCTGCCTCTGTCAGCCGCGCTTGGCAGAATTTGGCGAGCTCGGTCCCTTCCTCAAAAAGGCGCAGCGACTCTTCCAGCGAAGTGTCGCCGCGCTCCAAGAGCTGGACAATTTCCTCTAGCCGCTGCATGGCACTTTCGAAGGTCTTTTTGCCCGTCATATGCGCCTCACTGTCCATCGTGACCTACCCTGTCGCGGGAAAAGAGCCCCGTGAGATCCGCCTTCGGCTGCACCCCGGTAACCTGGGCATCGAGCCTGCCGCGGGCAAGCTGCACTCCCACCGCCTCGCCTACGGTCACCTGCTCACCTTGGCGCAGCACCTCGCCGGTGTCCAAGCGAAAGCAGATGGCATAGCCGCGCGCCAGCACCGCCTGCGGCCCCAGCGATTCAAGCCGCATGGTGAGACTCTCCTGGCGTTGCCTTGCCAACGCCAGGGCATGGGAGATGGACCCCACGAGCATGCGCGTGACGTCGTCCAGGCGCTGCTGCTGTTGGTGCACAATGTCCTCAGGGCGGCGAAATCCGTAGCTGGAGCGGACCGCATTGAGCCGCTCGCGCCCACGGCTGAGCTGTCCCGATACGGCCTGGTAGGCTCGCAGCAGATAGCTGCGCAGGTTCTGCGCCAATTGTTGCCGATCCGGCACCACCAACTCGGCCGCCGCCGAGGGAGTAGGAGCACGCAGGTCCGCCACAAAGTCGGCAATGGTAAAGTCCACCTCGTGCCCCACTGCCGACACCACGGGGATGCGCGAGGCAAAGATCGCCCTCGCCACCACCTCCTCGTTGAAGGCCCAGAGGTCCTCCAGGGACCCTCCGCCCCTGCCGACAATGATCACGTCAACCTGGCCGTATTCGTTGAACTCGGCGATGGCACGGGCAATGTCCTCGGCAGCCCCTTCCCCCTGGACCAACACCGGTCGCAATATCAACTCTATGCCGGGCAGGCGCCGCCTGCTGATGTTGAGAATGTCCTGCAGCGCCGCCCCTGTCGCACTGGTCACAATACCGACCCGCTCTGGGAATCGCGGAAGAGGGCGTTTGCGCTCCTCCGCAAATAGCCCCTCCTGCCGGAGGCGATTCTTCAGCTGCTCGAAGGCCAGCTGCAGCTCTCCAACCCCGGCAGGCTGGAGCCGCAATATGTCCAGCTGATAGCTCCCCCGTTTCTCGTAGACGGTCACTCGCCCCTGCACCAGCACCTTCATACCGTCCTCAGGGAGGAAGCGCAACCCCATGTTGCGGCCGCGCCACATGACTGCCGAAATCTGCGCGTTCTCATCCTTGAGGACAAAGTACATGTGCCCCGAGTCGTGGAGCTTAAAGTTGGAGATCTCCCCTTCCACCCACACCACCGGGATCGTGGTCTCCAGCAGCACCTTGATCTCCCGCGTGAGTTCGGAGACGGTGTAGATGTACGCCTCCTTGGTGCTTGCCTCTGGGCTCAGCTCCTGGTACTGGTCTTGTGTCACCGTTTCTCTCCCGAGGACCGGTTACTTAGCCGCCGGTTGAGTACGAGGCACAGTGCGCAGCACAAAGGCAGATAAGGGCCAGGCGTCCGCCTCGGCCCTTGTCTCGATGATAGTCAGCGGCGCAGTATGCAGCCGCCTCCTGCCTCCCTTGTCCACCATTGCTCTCGCCCTCTGTGAAACCCCGGCGAGGGGACGTTCCTAACGGATTTTCTTCTTGTGCCTGTTCTTCCGTAGTCGTTTTTTCCGCTTGTGCGTCGCAATCTTGTGCCGTTTCCTCTTCTTGCCGCTGGGCAAACGTCCTCACCTCCTTTGCTTCTCTGATTGCCGCGGTAGCACGCCTCTCCGCTTCTCACGCCCCCAAGCCGGCGCGGAGATGGCTCACCGCGGATTGTCACCCCTCGAGGAATCCTTCCGCTCTGCCACGCGCTCCCGGAGCTCCTCCGCCGGACGAAAATAGGGTGACCGGCGAGCAGGGATATGCACCAACTGCTTCGTCACCGGGTTCCGCGCCTTTCGCGCCTTCCTTTCCACAGCCACGAAGGTGCCAAAGCCGCGGAGCGTCACACTCTTGCCATTCTCCAAGGCCCAGGCGACGGTTGCCAAGAAACCATCTATCACCGCCAGGGTGTCCACCTTGGTCAACCCCGTCCCCTCTGCTACGATATCCACAATATCCTGTTTGGTCATCGGCCACCTCGCAGTCCCAGCCTGTCCCCTCTGGGTCATGGCGCATACTTTCAAGCGCCCACGGCACATTCTGGCGTGGGGTCATTTGCATGTGGCACAGTGCTTCGAGCTGCAGCCGCTGCAGGAAGTCGAGGAGCTGGAACTGACCGCGCGGCTGGTCCCTGAGAAACCAAAGACCGAAAAGATGCGCGCGGTGTGCGTGCCGCCACAGCGGGGACAAGCCGGGGTCGCGTTGGCATCACTGCCGCGCACCAACTCCTCGAAAGTAGCGTTACAGTCGGCGCATTTGTATTCGAAAATCGGCACTGCTTTGCTCCGCTATCAGAAC
>JBBIKH010000084.1:0-13192 GCA_037445575.1 bacterium | reverse complement strand
GACCACATCCCCCTGAGTCCACGTCAACTCCTCCAACAAAACCCCACCCCTCCCCTTGGTAAGGTCTTGCCCGACCATGTCAAAACTGCGCTGAAGTCGCCCTTCGCAGCCGTGTCTTTGCGTTCCCGCCACCCATTCGGACCGATGAGCGCTCGGAAGGAGGGGCTGGCGAGGATGCTCTCTGCTCCCCAAAATAAGGGAGGCGGGTCCTCATTGGGCTGAGGAACCCGCCTCCCCCCTATCACGACCCGCCGTCGCCCGGCCCCTACTGAGCTCGATAGCTCCGACGTCCCCTAATCCGGATTGTCCGTCCCTGTGGTTGCCTGCGTGGGTTCGCACATCCATCCTGTTTCACCAAATGCTTCGCAACTTCCGGGCCAAAAAGGCAAAGGCGCCGGCCCATTGATAAACCGAAACTTGCGCGTTCAGGAAATGGGGGACAAAACGGGGCTGTATCACTTTTGCAACCTACTCATCTTTTTCTTGTGGTCTTTTTGCAACACGCCGCGATTCAAGTGCACGGGGGTTCTCGAGGCAAGGTAAGCCGATGCGAAGGGCAGCGGGGGAGTGGGGCCCCTTCAGTAAAACACGAGACGGACGCCCGAAGGAGAGGCGTCCGTCCATTGGTTAGGTGCCGAAGGGGGGAGTCGAACCCCCACGGGCGTAAGCCCACACGGCCCTGAACCGTGCGCGTCTGCCAGTTTCACCACTTCGGCATTGATCCCCAGCTTTTGTCGTGCCAAATTTACTAATCCGCCTCGGCAAAATCAAGGATTTTGTTTCGCAGTGCGCTCCCACGCGGAGGGCCAGCCCCACGGCTTCCCGTTCGGTGAGTCACAGGAATACACTCGCGTGCTCTCGCTCGGCTTCTCGCGCCAGTCTCGATTCGCGGCGAGCTCCAAGTCCTGGAGAGGCTAGTCGAGGTAGTGAATAGAGCTTGACTTTTGCTCATGAAAATGTTAATTTTTTTCGCGCAGTACCCGGTAAAGGTGCCAGACATCCGTAAGTGGTCCGGCCCTCATGCCCCGAACTCGGGCAGTCGCGTAGCCAACCGCAGCCGAGAGCTTTCACCTACTCGGGCGAGATGGGGCATGCCATCAGCGGGACCAGTTGCAAAGGCTTTCTCTTGATCCGGAAAGCCAAAGGGACATCACAGGCGAGGTGAGGCTTTGACAAAGGAGAGTTCAGAACCGGCGCTGCAAGACCTGGCGGCAGAAGGGTTTCTCTTCAACCCGGAGCAGGCCAGAGATGGCGTCTTTGTCCTCGACCGTCGTGCGCGCTTCAGTTATGCCAATCCCCACCTCCTGCAGCAACTGGGTTGCGAAGGTAGCCAATTGTACGGCACCCCCTTCGCGAAAGTGATCGCGCAACAGAATAGAGAGCAGGTGCGCCGGATGTTTGCCCAACTCATGCGGGGCGAGGAGCATCTTCCCCTGGAAGTGGGGCTGCTGCGCCCAGGTCAGGAGCCCCTGCCCGTGGAGGTGCTCGCTTGGCCGGTGCGCAAAGGGCAGCGTGTCATTGGGGTGCAAGGAGTGTGTCGAGACCTTCGCCCGCGCCAGTTCCTCCGGGCCGAGACCCTCGAAAGCGAGGAACTCTATCGCGCCATCTTTGACCTCACCACAGAACCCATCATTATCACCGGAGCCGATGGGAGAGTAACAAAAGCAAACTGGGCGGCTGCGCGGATGTTTGGCTTTGCATCCCCTGAAGCAATGGTGGGGCTGAAGGGCGCATCGTTCTATGCGATTCCCGGGGAGCGGAAAGCCGTACTCGCACAGCTGTTCAAGGAAGGATTCGCCCTGCAACCCGAGGGGAGCTTTCGACGGCGAGATGGGACGGTGGGGGATTGCTTCGTCCGCGTTCAGTTGGTGCGCGATGCCGCGGGTCAGCCGCATGGCGCAGTAGGATTCCTTCGCGACACGACGGAGCAACGGCGTGCAGAGTCTGCCCTCCGCGAATCAGAGCAGCAGTTCCGGGTGTTGGCCGAGGCCTCTCCCAACATGATCTTCATCGTCGAGGACGCCAACATCATCTACGCCAACAAGGCCGCCGAGCAGCTTCTGCCCCTATCCTTCCCCGGTCAGACCACGAAGACATCATCTCTGCTGGAGCTGGTGGCAGAGGAAGACAGGCCAACCTTCGAGGCAAGGTTTCGTGCCCTCGCCGAGGCGGCAGAGCGCAGCTCCTTCGAGGGCACTTTTGTGCGTCCGGACGGCCAGCGCATCAACACCTTGGTCGGGCTCTCACCCATGGAGATCCGCGGCAGACGGCTGTGCCTCGTCGTGCTCACGGACATCACCGCGCAGAAAGAGACGGAGCGCATGCTGCGCGACGTTGAGTCAAAGTACCGGACGCTGGTAGAACAGGCCCCGTTTGGCGTGGCGCTCATGCAATTGGATCCCCTCAAAATCCTTGTGGCCAATGAAGCCTTGTGCCGCATCCTGGGCTGCTCGCTGGAGCATCTACTGGCGGCGGAGGGACAAGAGCTCTTCGCCTGGATCCATCCAGAAGAACGCAGCCGGATACGGCGCGCCCTTCAGCGCGCGCGAGGCGGTGAAGTCCACCAGAACAGACAGGTTCGGGTTCAGGACCACAACGGGACCACGCACCATGTGGAATTTCAGATTCGGCCGGTTGAGATCTGGGGCATCCCGCTGCTTCAGGTGACCGCCATTGACCTCACCCAGAGGCTGGAGATAGAAGCCGCCCTCCGCGAAAGCCAGGAGCGCTACCGGGCCATTGTGGAAGACCAGACCGAGCTCATCTGTCGGCGGGCTGCTGATGGGACCATCCTTTTTGCCAACGAAGCCTATTGCCGCTTCTACGGCAAGAGGCAGGAGGAACTGATTGGGACCACTTTCATGCCCGTCATGCCGGGCGGTGGTTTTGACGAGGCTACGGCCCACTTCCGTTCTCTCTCCCCGTCCAGGCCGGTGCTCACCCACCAACACGTGGTGCTCAATGCCTCTGGCCAGGAGCGGTGGATGCGGTGGACCACACGGGCCTTCTTCGACCGCCGCGGGCGCCTGACCGGCATGCAGTCGGTAGGGTTCGACATAACGGAGCAAAAGCGCGCAGAGCAGCAGGCTAAGGAAAAAGCAGACGACCTCGCGTTGCTCGCCCGCCCCAACGGTGCCATTGCGGCAGGAGCAGGAATACACCGGCTGCTGCGCATCTTTACCCAGGGGCTTGCGCGCACCTTTGCCTGTAAGAAGACCACCGTATTCCTGTTGAGTAAAGACGGCCGTTTCTTGGAGTGGGACAAGAAAACCCTCGGCTACGGTCAGGTGAAAAAGATTGAAGAGACCATTGAGCGGCCGCTGCCGCCAGTGAGGATTGAACTCGAACGTTCTCCTCTCCTACGTCAGGCCCTACAAGGCGACGGTCCAAAGGTGCTGAACGACGTACCGTCGGTAACTGCCGTGCTGAACGAATGTGCTCGAGGTGCTGGCGTAGCACGCACGACGCACCTTGCGGGCTTGCGACAACTTCTGGGCATACCGCCGCTCATCAACATCCCGCTGGCCTGCGGAGCGGAAAGGGTTGGGCTCCTTAGCTTCGCGCGCGGCACCTCCTTTGCGCCGGAGGAACTTACACGCCTGCAGGCAATTGCAGAAGCGCTCGCTCTGGCCATCAAACACCTTAAGGTTGAGGATTCGCTGCGCCGCAGTGAAGAGCGCCTGCGACACATGGCGGAAAACATCGGCGAAGGGTTGGCCATTATCGAAGACGGCAGGCTAATCTACGCCAACCACCGCCTCGCAGAGTTGTTTGATTGCGAGGTTGAGGAACTCACCGCTGAACTCCTTCTGCAACGTGCCGCACCCGAGGAACAGCAGCGGTTGCAGAAGATTGCCGCCGAGGCGCAAAAGCTCGGTTCACGACGGGAGGAACTCGAGTACTGGATCACCTTGCCGGACGGAGGCCGGCGTTTCATCCGCAGCCGCTATGTCAATTGCAAGGAGCGAGGCAAGCTCCGGACCTATGTCATCGCCAGCGATTTGACGGAGCATCGCCAGGCTGATGCTGAGCGCGAGCGCCTCATCGGCCAGCTGTTGCAAAACCTCAGCGAGGTCAAGACCCTCAGCGGTCTCCTTCCCATCTGCGCCTCTTGCAAGAAGATCCGAGATGATCAGGGGTACTGGCATCAGGTGGAGGCCTACATTAGCGCGCATACACCGGCACAGCTGAGTTATGCACTGTGCCCGACGTGCGCCAGCAAGGCGCGTCGGCGAAGGTCGGAATCCGGGACCCGGAGCACACACAGCCGGCACAAAGGGAGTTCAGCACCGGACAAGCGCGGGGGTGGCACATGAGCGAGAAACTGATCGCCACCAACCGCAAGGCCCGGCACGATTACATCATCTTGGAGACGTTGGAGGCGGGAATCGCCCTGCAAGGCACAGAGGTCAAATCGCTGCGGGCAGGGCGTGCGAACCTCAAGGACAGCTACGCCGCCATCAAAAACGGCGAGGTGTGGCTCTTTCACGTGCACATCAGCCCTTACGACTATGGCAGCGTTTTCAATCACGATCCGCTGCGGCCGCGTAAGCTGCTGCTTCACCGGCAGGAGATCCGCCGCCTGACCACCAAGCTCCAGGAGCGAGGATTGACCCTAGTGCCCCTCCGCATGTACTTCAAGAAGGGCAGAGCAAAAGTGGAGCTTGCGCTGGCACGTGGCAAGCGGCAGTACGACCGCCGCGAGGACATTACCCGTCGCGACACGGAACGGGAAGCACAGAGAGAGCTGAAGGAGAAGTACCGGATCAAGATCTGACACGAGGTGGAGATGGCAACGGAGAGAAGCAACGCATATGAGATCCTCAAGCAGCGCGGTTTTGTGGCTCAGGTGACTGACGAGGAAGCCGTGCGCGCCATGTTTGATGCCGGGCAGGTGACGTGCTACATCGGCTTTGACCCCACTGCCGACAGCCTGCACGTGGGCAGCCTTCTGCCGATTATGGCCTTAGTGCACGTGCAGCGCGCCGGACACCGCCCCATCGCCGTGATCGGTGGCGGCACCGCCATGGTAGGCGACCCCAGCGGCAAAACCGAAATGCGGCAGATGCTAAGCAGAGAGAAGATCAAGAGCAACGGCGAGGCCATCTGCACACAGCTGGATCGCTATCTCCACTTCTCGGATGGAGGTGCTATTGCCGTCGACAATCACGAGTGGCTGGCACCGCTCAATTACATCGACTTTCTCCGCGAAATCGGCCGCCATTTCAGCGTCAACCGAATGCTGGCTGCCGAGGCCTACCGCATCCGCCTGGAGAGCGGGCTATCGTTTATCGAGTTTAACTACCAAATTCTCCAGGCCTACGACTTTCTCGTCCTGTTCAGGCGGTACGGTTGCACCCTGCAAATGGGTGGCGACGACCAATGGGGCAACATCTTGGCAGGCGTGGATCTCATCCGCCGGCTGGAATCGGCCCAGGTCCACGGGGTGACCTTCCCACTGCTCACCACAGCCACCGGCGAGAAGATGGGCAAGACCGCCCGCGGCGCAGTGTGGCTGGACCCGCGCAAGACTTCGCCTTATGACTTTTACCAGTACTGGGTCAACGTGGACGACCGCGATGTGGCCAGGTTCTTGGCTTACTTTACGCTGCTGCCCTTTGAGGAGATCGAGCAGGTAGCCACTTTGTCCGGCGCGGATTTGAATCTGTGCAAGGTCATCTTGGCTTTCGAGGCAACCCGCATCACGCACGGACATGAGGAGGCCCTGCGCGCGTATGGGGCCGCCTGCAGTGCCTTCGGCACGAGGGTCATCCCTCCGGACCTTCTCCCCTCAAGCACAGTGCCCCGGGGCAAAGAGGTCATGGCGCAGGAGGCCATCCCGACGACGATGATCCCCCGCGCGCGAGTAGAGCAAGGAGTGTGGATCGTCGAGCTGCTCACAGAAGTGGGGTTGGCACGCACGCGCAGCGAGGCGCGGCGCCTCATTGAACAGCGCGGGGCCTATCTGAATCAAGAGCCCGTGGAGTCCGTGGAGTTGCGCGTGGGTCCAGCTCATTTTGCCGAAGGCGCCCTCATGCTCCGCGCCGGGAAGAAACGCTACCACCGCATTGTGCTGTCGTGAGGAGATCACGCCGATGACCAGAAGAGTCGGGCAGACGACCATAGAGCTCATGCGGGGCGACATCACGGAGATGGATACCGATGCCATCGTCAACGCCGCCAACGAGCACCTCGCCCACGGCGGCGGGGTGGCGGGAGCAATTGTGCGCAAGGGCGGACGCATCATCCAAGATGAGAGCAACGCCTGGGTGCGCACCCATGGCCCTGTGCCCACCGGCTCTGCGGCCCTTACCAGCGGCGGCACGCTGAAGGCGCGCTATGTGATCCACGCGGTAGGACCGGTATTTGGGGTGGGCGACGAGAGCCGCAAACTCCGCGACGCCACCCTGGCCAGCCTGCGCCTGGCCGACGCCCACGGCTTGACCAGCATCAGCTTCCCCGCCATTAGCACCGGCATCTTCGGCTGTCCAATGGACCTGTGTGCGGAAGCGATGTTGGGCGCGGTGCGCGACTATGTGCGCACTCCCACCGGCCTGCGCCGGATAGTGTTCTGCTTGTGGAACGAAGAGGCCCTCGCTGCTTTCTCGGCCCAGCTGGCAGCCCTCTTACCGGAGGCCGGTTCTGAAGGAGACCAACCTCACTGAGCAGCGCCCTCTTTGCCGCTGGTGGCATCGGCTTCCTCACCCTTGGTGCCCGACTGTTCTCCTTCTTGCTCTTCTCCCTCCCCGCTCGCTTGCTGCTGGGCCCTGCGGTCCTTTTCCGCCTCATCCACATAGTTGAGCTTGAGCTCACTTATCATGCGGTCTAAGAACCGCGATTCATTCTCGCTCAAGTTTCCTTTCGTCTTTGCTTTTAGCATGTCGAGCATATCGATGCTCATCTGGGCCTGCAGCAGATCCCGCTCGATCTTGTCGGTGAGAGGGTTCTTGAGCTTACCCATGTGCTGCATGGCGGAAGTATGAAACATCATCACAAGGTTGAAGAAGAGTGCCTCGAACATCTGCTCACGGGTGAACTGCTCTGCCATGCCCTTCCTCCTGTGGTTCCCTGAGCCCGACAACACCACGCTCTGTTTGCCTGGAGCTGGAACAGGCTATGAAATCATACCTCAAAAGTTGCCCTTTGGTTTCTTCGTGCGGCTAACCGATCTCGGCGAGGCCGTACTTGCCGCGGTAATGCCTGAGGAAATAGGAGCGAACACCTTGGTCTTCGCCGTGGAGCAGTTGCGGGTCGCGCTCGGCTAAGGCGAACGCCTCATCCCGTGCCTTGAGGAGGATCTCGACATCGTCGACCAGATTAGCGATCCTCATCTCGGGAATGCCATGCTGCTTGGTGCCGAAGAATTCGCCGGGGCCCCGCAGTTTGAGATCGATCTCGGCAATGCGGAAACCATCGTTCACCTTGGCAATGGTCTCGAGGCGGGTATGTGCCTCCTCGGCGAGTGGCGGGTAGGCGAGGAGAATACAGTATGATTGTTGAGCTCCTCTCCCCACGCGCCCACGCAACTGATGGAGCTGAGGCAATCCAAACCGTTCCGCATGCTCGATGATCATCACGGTAGCATTGGGCACATCCACGCCTACTTCGATGACCGTGGTGCACACCAGGACCCGCAGGGCTCCCTGCTTGAACTCCAGCATGGTCCGGTCTTTCTCCTCTTGGCGCAGGCGCCCGTGGAGCAAACCCATGGGCACGCCCGCGAAAAGGCCGCTGGCAAGTTCCTCATAGCTCTCTGTGGCAGCTTTGAGGTCTATCTTCTCCGATTCTTCCACCAGCGGGAACACGATATATGCCTGCGCGCCGGCGCGTACCTTTTCGAGCAACCACTGATACACCTCAGGCCGCTTGTCGCTTGACCGCCAGTAGGTCTTGACTGCCCTGCGATCTCGTGGCAATTCGTCCAACACACTCACGTCCAGGTCCCCATAGACCGTGAGCGAGAGAGTGCGTGGGATGGGGGTGGCGGTCATGACCAACACGTCAGGGTTCTGACCCTTGCGCCGCAACGTGGCGCGCTGTACCACCCCAAAGCGATGTTGTTCGTCGATGACTACAAAGCCGAGGTTGGCAAACTGCACGCCCTCCTGGATAAGCGCATGAGTACCAACGACGATATCCACCTTTCCCTCTGCTACGTCGGCCAGCAGTTGCTCGCGAAGGACTCTGCCTTGGCCGCCGATGAGCAGCTCCACCCGCACCCCCAGCCCTCGCAGGTAGTCGCGGATGGTAAGAAAATGCTGTTCGGCCAATATCTCTGTCGGCGCCATGAGGGCGGCCTGATATCCGTTTTCCACGGCGATGAGCATGCTGGTCAGGGCGACGATCGTCTTGCCGGAGCCCACATCTCCTTGCAGGAGGCGATTCATGGGCCGAGGCCGCCGCATATCCTCGCGAATCTCGCGTAATACCCGCTTCTGCGCTTCTGTGAGATCGAAAGGTAGGCGCGCCACCAATTGCCGGGTCTTTTCGCCCACCCTCTCAAATGCAATGCCCGGACCGCCTGTGCCAAGGCGCCTCTTTCGATAGGCAATCATCAGCTCCAAAAAGAAGAGCTCATCGAATTTTAACCGCCGTTGGGCATGCGCAAGCGCAGCGTGGTCACGGGGAAAGTGGATGTTTTCCAATGCCTCAGCGAGCGGCATGAGCTGCTGTCGGCTGATGATTTCCGCCGGCAGCGTCTCCTGCACGGCCGGCAAATAGGTGTCCAAGGCGTGGCGCAGAATGCGCCGGAAGCCGCGGCAGTCTAATCCCCTACGTGCCAAGGACTCCGACGAAGGGTACAAAGGGATGATAGCTCCGGTGTGCAGCGCTGGCCCGGCGCCATCTTCAGAGAGCCGGTCGTATTCGGGGTGCACCATCTGCAGACCGCCGTAACTGGTCACCTTTCCCGAAAAGGCGACCCATTCTCCGGGAGAAAAGGCCTTGGCCAGGTATTCAGCGCGATTGAACCAGACCACCTGCAAAAAGCCCGTGGCGTCGGCCACAAGGGCAACAGCACGGGGGCGACGGCCTCGGATCATATGCACCGACTCGATTCTGCCGACCACGGTGGCTTCCATGCCTGGCCGCAGACCGGATATCGGGCTGATCGTGGAGCGGTCGAGATAACGGCGGGGAAAGTAATAAAGGAGGTCTTCCACCGTGCGGACGTTCACCGAGCGCAGCGCTGCGGCGCGCGCCTCCCCAACGCCGCGCACGTACTGCACCTCGTTCTCCAGGAGACGCGCCTGTTTGTCAACTTGCCTGTCGGACGCAGGCATGGCCGTAGATGAGGTTCCCCCTCACCAGCGAGTGAGAATCGTGTAGGTGAGTTTCTCCTCTGCCCCCGCCCTCACCGGAACATCAAACTCCAAGGTGAACGCATCTTTCTTGCGCGGGGCATGGGAGCTTTCACGTACCTCCCAGTCACCCCAAAGGTGCTCCACCACCGTCACCACGATGGCCTCACGCTTGTGGTTGCGGATCACTACCTCCCATGCATCCTCGCGGCTCTTCTCGCCCAGCTTGCGACTGCCCTTTTGGGTCCGCTCCGCTGCGATATCGAAGGCATTGCCCATGTAAACCCGCACGCGCTCATCCTTTGGCGTGTGGTCAATCCAATCTTCGCCAATGAACTCAAGGGTCTGGTCACCTGCCTCCTTGTACACGCGGATCTTGCCCTTTGGCAAGGGCATGCCGAGCCCTTTGTCGGCGCTATTGACGAACTCCAGGCTCACACGCACCTTCTTGTCGACCGAGGGGTCGTACAGATAGAGTCGCTTGCAGGCGGTGGCCGCCGGCGGAAAGAGGGAGATCTGTTTTGTCTCACGGTCGCGGATGGTGGTGGGCCGCGAAAGCGTGTAGAGATGGTATTCAAACAACTCTTCTTCTTGGAACTGCGGCGCCTCGGCCAACATCACCCGTGCTTCCTCCTTAGCCATGGCGCGGTAGCGCACGCGTTCCTCGGCGCGATGCACGTCGCCCGCCACCAGCTTGAGCTTGGCCTCTTGGTAGGTCGCGCCGCTGGTGTTCTCGATGGAGACCCAACCGGCCAGTTCCAGGAGGGTGTCGTTCTCCTTACTCACGCCCACGTATTCGGCGTGCCAGCTCATGCCCCCCGTCAAATAGCTCAGCTCTACCTTGTGCGAGCCGGCCTTCTTGTTGTCCAACAACCAGACCAGGGTTGGGCGGAGGATCAGCCCGGCCGGCAGCGCCAGAAAACTGATCGTCTCGATTGCGGAACTGGAGATTACATCGACCGCCCCATCTTTCCGTTGCAAGATGGCATCTTCCGCTCCACTCAGAAGGCGGCCGGCAAACGATCTGCCATCTTTCGTGTTTACAATGATCTCTTGTCCCACGTACTTGTGCAGAAGCCGCTGGGTGCCCACCAGGTCGTATTGGAAGTTCTGCTCCAAGATCTCCACCGCCTCCGGGGCGCTCACCGACTTGAAATGCACCGAGGTAGGGTCGATGCGGGCAGCGACATCGACAAAGCTAATCTCCTGCTTCCCTTTGCCCAGCTCCAGGGAGCGCACCTCGCGCACCAGCGCCAGGTCGTTGTTGTAGACGGTCACCGCTGTGGACAGTTTTTGCTGGGCAAGTGCGGTGGACACCCCAATACAGGCACCCACAAAGGCCAGCACACGTGCGGCTCTCATCTGCACCTCCTTGTTTTGGCGGCAGGGGCTGCGAGCGCGATTAGTCCAAGCTACTCAGACACATTTGCAGTCTGCCCAAGCGCGCCTCAAAGTCGCTCTTCTTCTGTCGCTCGCGTTCCACCACCTCCTGGCTGGCGCGCGCCAGAAAGTCGCGGTTGTTCAAGCGCACGTTGAGAGTTTCCAGCTGCCCAGTCAGGCGTTCGATCTCCTTTCGCAGTCGCCCTCGTTCCAGTTCCAGATCGATCACACCTTCCAGCGGCACGAACAGCGACATCCTGCCGACAACGGCACTGGCTGCTGCCCGCGGTCGGGCAGTTTCGAATTTCACCTCCGCCACCTTAGCCAGTCGCGCCATGTAAGGCAAGCTCTCCCTTAGCAGCTCCTGATGGCGCGCTTCTGCCCATTGCACGATCAGGCTCACCCGCGCTTGCGGCGGCACGCGCACCTCGCCGCGGATGTTGCGCACGGCGTTGATTACCTCCTGCACCAGGGCAATCGCCTCTTCGGCATGGGCATCGCTGAGCGTCTGCTCGGGCTGCGGATAGGACTGCACCATGATGCTTGCTACCCCTTGCACGCGACGACAGCCGGCAGGAAGCGCCTGCCACAACTCCTCGGTAATGAACGGCACGAAGGGGTGGGCCAAGCGCAGGATGCGCTCCATCACCGCCAAGACCACCGAAAGTGTCACCTGTCGCCGTCTCGGCTCGGCGGAGGCGTCCAGATGCTCCTTGGCAAACTCCAGGTACCAGTCGCAGTACTCGTTCCAGACGAATTTGTAAAGTGCGCGGGTGGCATCGCTGAACCGGAACTCCTGAAGGGCGGTTCGGACCGCCTCCACGGCGGCGCGCAGTCGGCTGAGGATCCAGCGGTCTACCAGTGACAATTCCTCTGCCCTGATCTCCTCCACCGGAAGGGGCTCATCCTCTGCCCGCACGTTCAGCAGCACAAGGCGGGCTGCATTCCACAACTTGTTGGCAAATCTCTGCCCGAACTCCACCAGCGTGTGGTCGAATCTGATGTCTCCGCCAACCGGAGTCAGGTACACCATCGAGATGCGCAGGGCATCCGCTCCATACGCGGGCACGCCTTTGGCGTACGATGGGTTCTTCTTCGCAAATTCGCCGAGCTCCTCCACGGTGGCCCCATCGATCAGCCAGAGGGGGTCCGGGGAATTGCCCAGGGATTTGGACATCTTCCTGCCCTCCGGGTCGCGCACGATGCTGTGGAAGTACACATCGCGGAAGGGGATGTCACCCATGAACTCCAAGGAGGCCATTATCATGCGCGCCACCCAGAAGAAGATGATGTCGGGTCCGGTGACCAGGGTGTCGCCTGGGAAAAAGACCTCCAGGTCGCGGGTACGCTCCGGCCATCCGAGCGTGCTAAATGGCCACAACCAAGAAGAAAACCACGTGTCCAGCACGTCTTCGTCCTGTCGGAGGCTGGTGCTCCCGCACTCCGGACAGCTGCTTGGGGTGACGCGGCTGACCACCATGTGCTGGCGGTCGCAGTACCAAACGGGTATCCGGTGCCCCCACCAGATCTGCCTACTGATGCACCAGTCCCGCACATTCTCCATCCAGTGGAAATAGGTCTCCTGGTGTTGCGGCGGATGGAAGCGAATCTTGCCCTCTTTGACCACGCGAATTGCAGGCTCGGCGAGCGGCTTCATGCGCACGAACCACTGGGTAGACAGGGCAGGTTCAACCACGGTGTCGCAGCGATAGCAGTGCGGAATGGGGGTCACTTGGTCCTCCACCCCGCGCAAGAGTCCCTGTTGTTCGAGGTCGCGCAGCACTCGCGCGCGCGCCTCCATGCGGTCAAGCCCTTGGTAAGGACCTGCCTCGGCCGTCATCTTGCCGTCTTCGTCGATGACCACCACCTGCGGCAGCTGATGGCGCAGCCCCACTTGGAAGTCATCAAAGTCATGCGCCGGGGTGATTTTGACAGCACCACTTCCCTTTTCGGGGTCAGCGTGCACGTCGGCAATGATGGGGATACGCCGACCCACAAGAGGCAAGATCGCATACCGGCCGACCAAGTGTCGATAGCGCTCGTCGGACGGATGTACCGCCACTGCCGTGTCGCCCAGCATGGTCTCCGGCCGCGTCGTAGCCACCACAATCTCGCCGTCGCCGTCCGCTAGGGGATAGGCAATGGACCAGAGTTTGCCAGGAAGCTCTTTTCCAGGCGACTCTTCGTCGGACAGCGCCGTTTTGCACCGGGGACACCAGTTGATCAACGCCCTGTCGCGGTAGATCAATCCCTTCTCGTAGAGCCGCACAAACACTTCCCGCACCGCTACGCTCAGCCCTTCGTCCATGGTGAAGCGCTCGCGCTCCCAGTCGCAGGAGGCCCCCAGTCTGCGCAGTTGCTCCAGGATGATACCGCCGTACTTCCTCTTCCACTCCCACACGCGCTCCAGGAACCGCTCTCGGCCCAAATCATTGCGGGTCTTCCCCTGCGCCGCCAACATCTTCTCAACTTTGTTCTGCGTGGCGATGGCGGCATGAGCCCTCCCTGGCAAC
>JBBIKH010000083.1:0-13276 GCA_037445575.1 bacterium | reverse complement strand
CGGCCACGGCGAGCCAGGCTCTGGATGTCGTCAATGAGCCGCTAGTGTATCGGATCAGGACGGTGCTTCAGAGTTTCAGCTACCGTCACGGCAGAAGCGAGTACGTATAGAAGCCGATGTTCGAAGAGCTGCCGGCGCGGGATGAGGAGCAGCGCAAGCAGTGGCAGAAGAGGCGCCTGGAGGCCTACCGGGGCTCCTTCCGCCATTTCTACCAAGCCCTGATGCGATTTCGCCTCAACGAGGAGGGCTTTGCGGTAGGGGCAGTGCGCTCCCCATCCGACCGGGTGCACTATGCCTACCTGGGTAAGGAGGCCTTGCAGAAGCTGTTTTCCCCAGGTGACTTTCCCGGGGAAACGAAGCTTCATTTCGGCAGATATCTGCAGGTCGTCTACTACCGGGAGTCAGATGAATCCTCATTGGCCCCAGCGCAAATCTCATGTCTTGAGGCCCTGGCTGATACGGTGATCGTCTACGAGCCAGGGTACACAGGCCAGGAGGGGATGTTGGTCCGGTACGGGCGCTGGGCGCGGGATCGCATGGCAGAGGCGCTCCCATTCGACTACTTGCCCGAGGAAAAGTGAGGCGCGTGGGCCTAGCGCGGAGGCCCGCCAAGGTGCAACGAGCCATGACGATGGCCG
Organism: bacterium; assembly: GCA_037445575.1. Classification (GTDB taxonomy): domain Bacteria; phylum Zhuqueibacterota; class Zhuqueibacteria; order JANLFK01; family Oleimicrobiaceae; genus Oleimicrobium. The sequence goes on along the minus strand of JBBIKH010000083.1, from coordinate 12,638 downwards.
GTTTGCTCTGCTTGCTCGTCGTCGCGCGGGGTGTGTTCGCTGGGGCCCCTTACGCAGGGGAGGGGCGCTTCGCGGTGTCGGGCAGGGTTGTCGACAGCACAACGGGGCAGCCCCTGGCGCTGGCGAATGTATTTATCGCCCAGAGCACCATCGGCGCTGCCACGGATAGCAATGGCTACTTTTCCATCAAGACTGTACCCGAGGGGACCTTCGAGCTGGTGGCCTCGCGCATCGGCTACGAGGCCGTGTCGGCTATCGTACGCATGCCGGATGATGATGGCAGGGTGATCGACTTTGCCATGGTGCCTGTGGTGTTGGAGGCACCGGCCATCGAAGTGCGCGCCGAGGAGCCAACTCAGTGGCGGGAGGACCTGGCGCGCTTTTCGGCAGCGTTCTTGGGCACCGGCGCCAATGCCCAGCGCACCACCCTGCTCAACCCCGAAGTACTCAGCTTTACCCGAGATGCACAGGGCAAGACCTTGCGCGCATCCGCTACCGCCCCCTTGGAGATCGTCAATCGCGGACTGGGGTACCGGATTCACGCGGTGTTGGTGTCCTTTTCCCTGAAAGGTGACGCCGCCCGCTACCAGACCAAGGCACGATTCACTGAACTGGAGCCTGAGGACGTCGCCGAGGCCCAAATGTGGGCGGAGAACCGCGTGCGCGCTTACCGGGGCTCATTCCGCCACTTTCTCAGCGCCTTGCTCAGCGGCACCACCAAAGAGCAGGGCTTTTCTGTCTGGCGCACGCCGAAGCTGTACAGCTACCGGCAAGTGAACTATGACACCAGGACAAAGCAGGCCCAACTCTTTTCCCTCGCCGAGGATGGTGTCACGCTACATCTTCATTTCCCCGGATTTCTCAAGGTGGTCTACATTCTCGAACCTGACGAGTTCACCCAGGCGAGCTCGCAAGTGTCGCTGATCAAATTGGCTCGCGACACGGTGGCGGTGAACCTTGCAGGGTATGCACCGGACCCGGGGGACCTGGTGCGCTACGGCCGCTGGTCATACGACCGGATGGCCGAGCAACTGCCATTCGACTACGTGCCGCCGCGATGAGGCTGGTGCGGCGCAGCAGGGGGTATTACGCCGAGGCCAGGGTTTATCGAGGGGCTGTGACATGGAGGAAGTGAGGGGCAGTAGCATCCTTTTCGAAGTGGAATGGCAGCACCCCAGGTGGCCCCCCTGAAGTGGATGCGCGGGCGCGAGTGTTTTGGCTCCGCCTCAGGAGTGTTTGTGCTCAAGGTAGGCGCCATGGCAATTGCGGCGCGGCTTTGGCTGAGGGAAATGGGCGCCGTGTGGGAGTGCAGGGTTCTGGAGGGGACCGGAGTGGAAGGCAGATCGCAGAGGCACCACGCCGAGAGACCACGCGAGACTGTCCTGAAGCGTGGGGGAGACCAGTAGGGGCGACAAGGAGCGCGTCGTGGTGTGTGGCAGAATTCTCAGCGGCCGGTGGGTCGGTTGCTCAGCGCGTGCCAGATGGCGTGGACGAGTACTTGCGACTCTGGGGCGCGATCCCGTGTGCAACACGTGCAGAAGGTGACAAAACCGCATGGGAAAGAAAGGACTGTCGATGGCGGAATGCGTGTTTTGCGAGATTTTGGCCGGCACAAAGCCGGCCAGTGTCGTCTATCGCGACCGGCAATGTATCGCCTTTATGGACATCAGGCCGGTGAACCCTGGGCACGTGCTGGTGATCCCGGTTCAGCATGCCCCAGGGCTTTCAGAGCTAGATCCGGAGGCCGGCGCACAGATGATGCGGGTGGCGCAGCGGATCGCTCGCGCCTTGCGGTTGAGCCCCGTGCGTTGTGAGGCAGTGAACCTGCACTTGGCCGACGGCGAAGCCGCAGGTCAAGAGGTGTTCCACGTGCACCTGCACGTAGTTCCCCGCTTCCGAGGCGATGGCTTTGGTCTTCGTTTTGGCCCCAACTATGGCCAGCTGGCGGCCAGGACGGAGTTGGACGCGATCGCAGCGTCGCTGCGTACGCTGGTGGGCTAATCCGCTGTGGCCAGAGGAAATGAGGTAAAGCGAATGGATTTCACCCCCGCCGTGTACGAACATGCCGCGCGCCTGATAGGCAAGACGCCCTGGGAGACTTCTCGTAGCGCTGATCTGCTTTTTGCTGCTCATACGGCGGCATTTCGCCTCTACCACCACGCACCGGTGGTGGTCGGGATTGATGTCTATAACCTTGAGCCAGAGGCTTATGGTGCGGTGGTCACCGAGCCGGAAGGATGCGGGCTGCCGGCGGTCACCAGCCACCCGTGCAAGGAGCTCGCCGATATCTTCCGCTTGCGAGAGCTCGACCCTGACCGTGATGGTCGCATACCCATGGTGCTGGCCGTCGCCCAAAAGCTGCAGCAAGCGCTGCCCGAGGCGACGGTGAACGTGCCGGTGAGCGGACCTTTCTCATTGGCAAGCAATCTGCTGGGATTCGAAAACCTGCTTTGCGCGCTGATGACCGATCCGGGGGCGGTGAAAAAGGCTCTCCTGCACCTGGTCGAAGGGCAACTTGCCTTCTGCAAAGCGGCGCGGGCGCGAGGGCTTGGGATCACGGTATTCGAATCGGCTGCCACCCCTCCCCTCCTTTCACCGGCACTGTTTGCAGAGGTCGAGTTACCCGCCCTCACACACCTTGTACAGGCATCCTCCGAGTTGTTGGGCCGCCCTGCGCCGTGCATCGTGGGGGGTGACACCGCACCCGTGGCCGAGATGCTTTTCCGCACGGGGGCAGGCTATCTGATCTGTCCCTCGGAAACCGACCAGCCCGCCTTTATGCAGATTGCCCAGCAGTACCCCGATGTGACGGTCCGTATCAATATGGATCCTTGGACGCTGGTGAGTGGGGACGATGCACAACTGTTCGGCGAGGTGGATCGGGTGGCGCACCTTGCCAGAGGACGGCCGCGCACCTGCATCGGCACGGGTGTGCTCCCCTACGAAGCGGAGCCGGAGAAAGTGCTGCGGGTCAAAGAGTATGTAGCCTCACTGTGAGCCGGTAGATTCCGCGTCGTGTAGGTGAAAAACAATGCGACGAACTCGCTTGCGCACTCCGTGGCGCGACTTTCTCGTTGAGCTCCTCCTCGGGTTGGCCGCGCTGGGCTGCGGTGGTGGCTTCTCCATTGGGACACGCCACTCGCCCGGTCTGCAGGTCCGCTTGATGACCTTCAACATCCGCTACGGCACTGCCGACGATGGCCCGAACAGCTGGGTGAATCGCCGGCAGTTGGTGTTCCGTCTCCTCGCCGAGAGCAAGGCCAATGTGATCGCGCTGCAGGAGGCACTCCATTTCCAGCTGCAGGAGATTTGTCAGGCCCTGCCCAACTACGACTATGTGGGCGTGGGCCGCGATGACGGTGTGCAGGCTGGCGAGCACGCCGCTTTGCTTTATCGCAAGGACCAATTTGAAGTCAGAGACCTCGGCACCTTCTGGTTCTCAGACACTCCCGAGGTGCCAGGTTCCACCAGTTGGGGCAACCAGATTACCCGCATTTGCACCTGGGCGCTCCTGTGCCATCGCAGGACGGGAACTTCGTTCTACGTCTACAACGTCCATCTCGACCATGTCTCGCAAAGGTCCCGGGAGCTCAGCGCCCAGCTCCTTGTCAGGACTTTCGCCCGGCGCAACGCTCCTGATCCGGTCGTGGTGATGGGAGACCTCAACGCAGCCCCGCGCAACGAGGTAGTGGGTTTCTTGCTCGGCCGCAAGCGCCTTCCTGCACAGGACGGGACCGTCGTCGCAAATTGTTTTCCCCCTGTGGACGCCTACGCCGCCGTTCACGCGGACACTACTGGCGTCGGCACGTATCATGCTTTCACGGGTGACCGCAGCGGCGCGAGGATCGACTATGTTCTTGTGCAACCGGGCATTCGCATCATGAAGGCAGAAATTGATCGCACGAACTCCCACGGAAGATACCCCTCTGATCACTTTCCGGTGGTGGCACAGGTGATAATTCCGAAAGCCAGGCAATAAAGGACTTGCTCGGAGGTGGCCGATGAAAAGGACTGTGCTCGTCGTCGTTCTGCTCTGCAGCACTGCCCTTGCGCAGGTTGGTCCGGGGGCAAGCGTCGAGGCAAAGCTCAAGGTGCTGGAAACCTGGATCCAGGAGCTCATGGCGTACTATCACCTGCCCGGAGTGGCGGTGGGCATTGTGCGCGACCAGGACGTGCTCTATGCGCGGGGATTCGGGTATGCCGATCTCGCCACCAGAACGCCGGTCACCCCGCAAACGCTGTTTCGCATTGCGTCCATCACCAAGTTGTTCACGGCTACCGCGGTCATGCAGCTGCGCGACGCAGGCAAGCTCTCGCTCGACGCCCCCCTGGAGAAATACCTCCCCTGGTTCGCCATTCGGGGACGTGCGCCGGAATGGCCACCGGTTACCATCCGCCAGCTCCTCACCCACACCTCCGGGCTTCCACGGGAAGCGGCGTTTCCTTACTGGACCGACCACCGTTTCCCCAGCCGCGAACAGATCATGGCCGCCTTACCCGCGCAGGAAATGGTCTATGAGCCGGACACGCGCTGGAAATATTCCAATCTGGGCATTGCGCTACTGGGGGAGGTGGTCGAGGCCGCCGGTGGCGAGGCGTATCCCCAGTACATAGAGCAGCACATTCTGCAGCCTCTGGGAATGCGCGCCACGCGAGTGGACGTTGCTCCAGCCACCCCGGGCTTGGCGACGGGCTACCTGCGGTACATGGAGAATGGCAAGCGCGAAGTCGCCCCCTTCACCGACGCGCAGGGGCTCGTAGCCGCAGCAAATATGGCGACCAACATCGAGGATATGGCGCGCTTTTGCGCCCTTCAGTTCCGCTATGATGACCTCTCCCCCTCTGCAGTGGTGAAGGGAAGCACTCTGCGGGAGATGCACCGCGTGCACTGGCTGCGGGATGACTGGCAGAGCGGCTACGGTTTGGGCTTCAGCGTCAGGCGAGTCGGGGGCAAGACCCTGGTGGGCCATGGAGGGTGGATAGCCGGCTTTCGCTCCCAGGTAGTGCTCGCGCCTGAACGCAAGCTGGCGACCATCGTTTTCATCAACGCCGATGACTTTAGCCCCACAACCATTGCCACCAAGGCCTTGGAGTTGGTGTGGGATGCCTTGGAGCCCGCACCCTCGGCCAGCGCTCGTGGAGAGTTCGACTCCACGTGGGTGCGGTTGGTCGGGGCCTATCAGGACCCGACCTATTGGCGGACCGACGTGTTGCTCCTGGACAAAAGGCTCTACCTCTACGGATTCAGCTATCCGCCAGAAGATGATCCGGCGGAGGCGTTAGTCGAGCTGCAGCCGATCGGCCCCTTTACCTTTCGCAGGGCGAGCGACGGCGAGAAGGTGATCTTTGAGACCGACAAGACGGGCGCGGTGACGCGAGTAAAGATCGCCGAGAACTATCTCTATCCTCTCAAGGACGGCCAGGCGGGCAAAGGAGTCAGGTAGCGGCGATGGCCGAAAAGCACTATCACGAACAACGCGCGTTTGCCTCGTCGTATCTCGTGCCGTATTTGCGAGCACACTTGCCGCAGTTTACGCGCATGCGCGTCCTGGAGGTGGGGTGCGGGGAAGGCGGCCTGATCGCCGTCCTTCAGGAACAAGGAGTGGAGGCGGTGGGGTTGGAGCTCTCGCCGGCTCGGGTGGCCATTGCGCGCGAGAAGAACCCTGCGCTCAGAGTGTACGTGGGAGACATCACGGACCCCAAGTGCAAAAAGGTGGTAGGCGGGGATTACGACCTGGTAGTGATGCGAGACGTGATGGAGCACATCGTGGAGCGGGCCGCTGCGATGCGCAACGTCCGGGCGCTGCTTCGGCAGGGGGGCTTTTTCTACGTCTCTTTTCCCCCAAAGTACTCGGCTTTCGCCGGCCATCAGCAGGTGGGGCGCTCGTTTCTTCGCTTTCTGCCGTTCGTCCACCTACTGCCCGCTTTTCTGGTGCGCATGCTGGGCCGAATTGGCAAAGAGCACAGACACCAGATCGAAAGCATCATTGGACACGGACGGTACGGCCTGACCGTTGCCGCTTTGGAGCGCCTGTGCCGAGCGCAGGGGTTCCGGCCGGTGGTCAGAGAACTCTTCCTCGTGCGACCGATTCACCGCCTCCGCTTTGGCCTGCGTCCCCTCAGGGCGCCCGATTTCCCCGTGGTGCGCGAGTGGCTTGCTACTGGCTATGAGGCGCTGTGGCAGCTTTCGGGCTAAGGTGCCCCTCTGCGGTGAAGGCGTTGCGTAATGTCGAGCCCTGGGCGGAGCGCGTTGTTCGAGACCCAAGCATTTGTCACTTCAGCACAATGCCGCAGTGGGCGCAGCGCGTTGCTTTGAGTGGAATAACCGATAGGCATTCGGGGCATTCTTTGGTGGTGGGCGCAGCTGGAGGAGCCTCTTCCTTTGCCCGCAGCGCGTTCACCGCCTTTACCACCATGAACAGGGCGAAGCCTATAATCAAGAAGTTGATCAACGTGGTAATGAACAAGCCGTAGTTGAAGGTAACCGCTCCGGCCTGTTTCGCTGCTGCCAGGCTGGCATAGGGCTTCGCGGTGGTACCCTCGCGCAGCACGACGTACAGGTTGCTAAAGTCCACCTTGCCAAGGAGCAAGCCGATGGGTGGCATGAGGATGTCTTCTACGAAGGACTTGACGATGGTGCCAAACGCGGCGCCTATTACGATCCCCACCGCCATGTCTACCACATTGCCGCGCATGATGAATTTCTTGAACTCCTGCAACATATCCCATTCCTCCTTGTGCGTACGCCCAGGGCCTCGACAGCGACAATGTACATAGACTTTGGCTGAGACGCAAGGGAAATCTTGCTCTGCGGGGGGTGGTGCGACCGAACGTCGCAGGGGGGCCAAGATGCGGCAAATGCCTGTTGCCAGGGCAACGCTCTGCACACGCCAGCCGTCGCCATTTCCTGCTTGAATATTGCGGAAATATTTCGCATATTAGGCATGGGCAATTGCACAGGATTGGCTGAGGCGTGACAGCGCGCGACAACAAGAGCAAGCTCAAGAGTCCGGACCTCTCGTGGCTGATCGCCACCTACTTCTCTGACCCCTGCCGTTGCCTCAAGCTGCGCAAGGGCGAGAAGCTCATGGTGCAAGGTGGCTACAACGACCGCCTCTACCTGGTGCGCAAAGGGGTGCTGGTTGGATATGTGCGCGCGCCGGGCGGTGGGGACTATGAGCTGTTTCGCGCCACGCGGAACAAGTTCGTGGGCGTGTACAGTTTCTTCTCGCGCACCTTCATCAGTTCCGCAACCGTAGTGGTCGAGAGGGACGCGGAGGTGGCGTACATCGACCAGACCCAGCCGTTGCAGGACCCGTCGCGGGGGAGCTCCCTGTTCGAGCAATTCATGCCGGTGGTGGTCATGGATCTGAAGTACCGGCAGCAGCGGGAACTTCAGATTGCGCGGGAGAAGGAGAGTGCCCTTCGCCGTTTGATCCACACCGAGCGCCTCGCCTCCCTGGGCCAGCTGGCTGCAGGCATTGCCCACGAGTTGAACAATGCCGTGGCCGTGCTGGAGCGCAACACCGAGTGGCTGCGGGAAAATATCCTGCGCACACTGGGGCAGCAGTCGCCAGAGCAACTCGCCTACTTCTGTCAAGGGCTGGAAAGGGGGCGGTGGCAGTCCAGCCGGGAGGTGCGACAGCGGGCGCACCAGCTGCAACAGACCTATGGCCTTGACGAAGAGACCGCCCACAAGCTGGCCGACGCGGGCCTTGAAGATGAGCAGTTGGCGCAGCACGGCCCAGAGCTGGCGGCGGTGGCAGATGCCTTGTACTACTACTGGCAGCTGGGCGCGACGCTCCGCGACATGGCGGTGGCCGCACAACATGCCGCCCATGTGGTCAAGAGCGTCAAGTACCTGGCCACTCAGGACACTGCCATTGAGCCAGAGCTGGACGTGAACAAGTCCATTGGCGAGGCGCTCGTCTTGCTCAGCAGCCCTCTCCGCAAGGTTGACCTCAAACTGGACTTGGGAGAGCTGCCGCCGATTGCCGCCAGCAAAGGGGAGCTGGTCCAGGTGTGGAGCAACCTCATTCGCAACGCCGTGGAGAGTCTCGCCAGCCAGAGCGCACGAAGGGGCGAGATTGCGATCACCAGTCGCGCCACCGACGAGTGTATCCAAGTCTCGGTGCAGGACAATGGACCCGGCATACCGGAACGCGTGTTGCCGAAGATCTTTCAGCCCAACTACACCACCAAGGAGCGCGGCTTGGAATTCGGCCTGGGGCTGGGACTCACTATCGTGGAAAGGATTGTCAGCAGTTATGGCGGACGCCTGAGCGTCCAATCGCAGCCCGGCAGAACGGTCTTTACCGTCATTCTACCGATCCGAGGAGGGTATGGAAAAGCTAAAAGTGCTTTGCATTGACGATCAGCGTGAGGTGCTGGCAGCGTTGCGCAAGGACCTCGAGCCTTTGTCTGCTGTGTGCGCCATTGTGGAATGCGAATCGGCTGCCGAAGCCGAAGAAGTGTTGGCGGAGATGGAGCAGCGCGGGGATCGGCTGGCCCTGATCATCTGCGACCACATCATGCCTGGCAAGAACGGTATCGACCTCCTGGCCGAGCTTGTCAGGGCCGGTCGCTTCCCGGACACCAAGAAACTCCTCCTCACCGGTTTGGCCACGCATGAGGATACGATCTACGCCATTAATGAGGCGCACATCGACCGCTATGTGGAAAAGCCATGGGACGCCAGGCAGCTGCAGCAGTCGGTGAAGATCCTCCTCACCACCTATCTGGTGCGCTCCGGCCTTGAGTACCAGCCGTATGTGGCGCTCCTCGAGCAGTCGGTCCTGAACAAGGAGCAAGGTGCCTGAGAGGCAGGGGCTGTTGACCTTCTCCGGTTCAACCCATGGGCCGGCTGGCTGGTAACCCCTGCAATTGTGCGCGGCGTGGCCATCTTTCCTTCGGCCATGCAACACACGAAGGACCCAAGATTTCCCTTGAAATTGTGCCGAATATCCTATAAACTTTCTCGGGCATAAGCAGCGCGGCTAGAAGCGTAAGGAGCAGTTCGTGGCGCTCAAGAAGAGGAGGCGTAGCGTCAAAACCCCAGCAGCCGAGGAGATGATGCAGGCAGTGTTGGACAAGGGCTTTGTGCGCCTGGTGGACTTTGTGGGGGGAGATCGGGCGGTGGTGCGCGCGGCGCGGGTCTCCTTGGGTCAGGAAAGCAAAGGCGAAGAGCGCGACCGCCAGCTCATCGACTATCTGCTACGCCACCGACACGAGACTCCGTTCGAGCATAGCGTCTTTACGTTCCACATCAAATGTCCCATCTTTGTGGCCAGGCAATGGTTTCGCCACCGCATGGCAAGCTACAACGAGATTTCGGGCAGGTATACTCGCCTGGAGTATGAATTCTACACGCCGCAGGAGCTCCGCCGAGAAGCAGGTCCCGATTACCGGTATGAGGCTCTTTCTGGAGAGACAACGCGGCGCCTGGCGCAGGAGATGGCGGAGCACTATGAGCGCAGTTATGCCCTCTACCAGCAGCTGTTGGCCGAGGGAGTGGCGAAGGAGCAGGCACGGATTGTGCTCCCGTTGGCGCTCTACACGCAGTTCTATTGGACCGTCAACGCCCGCTCCCTGATGAACTTTCTGAGCCTCCGGGCCGAGCGCCACGCACAAGAGGAGATCCGCGCCTACGCCGAGGCCATTATGGGCATGTTCAAGGAAAAGATGCCTTGGTCGTACGAGGCTTTTGTCAAGTACTACTTGGCCAGGTGTGCGCAAGAGCAGTAGGGTGAGGCAGTGCTGGAGGGTATGGACCGGACCACGCAAATGACGAGGAAGCCGCACTGGCTCAAGGTCAAGCTCTCGGGCGGCGAGGGATTTGCCGCTGTACGGGAGCTTGTGGCGCGAGGCGGGTTGCACACGGTCTGCCAAAGCGCCCGCTGCCCGAACATCGGTGAATGCTGGGCGCAGAGGACGGCCACCTTCATGCTGATGGGAAACGTCTGTACTCGCTCTTGTACCTTCTGCGCGGTCGAGCATGGCATGCCCCTGCCTCTGGACCCTGATGAGGCGGAGAGGGTTGCCGAAGCGGTGGCGATCCTCGGTCTGAAATATGCAGTGATCACTTCGGTGACGCGTGATGACCTGCCGGATGGCGGGGCCGGACATTTTGCCGCCACGATCCGCGCGGTGCGCGCGCGACGCCCTGGCTGCAAGGTGGAAGTACTCATCCCTGATTTTGGCGGAGCTGCGGCGGCGCTGGACCAGGTCATTGCCGCTCAACCGGACGTGCTCAACCACAACGTGGAGACCGTGCCGCGCCTGTACCCCGTGGTCCGGCCCCAAGCAGACTACCGTCGCTCCTTGGCTCTGCTGGCCCGCGCCGCGGAGGCGGGTCTGCTCACCAAATCGGGCCTGATGGTTGGACTGGGGGAGACGGTGGAGGAGGTGCTCGCCACCATGGAGGACCTCCGCGCAGTCGGCTGTCGTATGCTGACGGTCGGTCAGTATTTGCAGCCAAGCACGAGGCATTTGCCTGTTCACCGCTTCGTGCCGCCACAGGAGTTCGAGCGGTTGCGTGCTGCTGGCCTGGCGATGGGGTTCTCGCATGTGGAAGCAGGCCCGCTGGTGCGCAGCTCATACCACGCTGCCCAGCAGGCGGAGGTGCTGTCGTGAGCGGTTCAGGCAGGAGCGCGGGAGGGCCGCGCAGGACCTGTGAGGCCGAGACGACTGTATTGGCGCTCCCCGCTGACGCCAACAGCATCGGCACCGTGTTCGGCGGCAGACTCCTGCAGCTGATGGACATGATCACCACGATAGCGGCGCGCCGCCACACCGGCTGTCGCGTGGCAACCGTTGCGGTGGATAATGTCCGTTTTCTTAAGCCCATCACCGTTGGCCAGGTGATCACCATGAGGGCTAAGGTGAATAGGGCCTTTGGCACCTCCATGGAAGTGGGCGTTAAGGTGTGGGCCGAAGACACGTACAACAACACACAGTATCACGCCTGCTCCGGCTACTTCACCTTTGTGGCTCTGGGCGAGGACGGTCGACCGCGTCGCGTTGCCGACGTGCCTCTTGAGAGCGAGGATGATCGTCGCCGGTGGCTAGAGGCCGATGAGCGCCGTCGTCTGCGCCTCCGCACACAAGTCAACGAGGAGGAGAAACGTGCACAGGGATAGGCCGAAATTGCCCCCTTTGGGCAAGATCGACTTTGACTTTTTCGACGAGATAATCTTTCCCCGGCTTGGCGCTCCTGACCCCAATGTTATTCTGGGCCCCCGCCACGGAGTGGACTTTGGGGCGCTGCGCGTGGGAGATCACGTGCTGGTCTTCTCCAGCGATCCCGTATTCATCCAGCCTTCCTTGGGCTGGGAAAGGGCGGCCTGGTTCGCGCTCCACATTCTGGCCAGCGATGTGGCAGTGAGCTGCATCCGTCCGTCGCACCTCACCATTGACCTCAACCTGCCGCCCGAGATGGACGAACAGGTGCTGGAGATTATCTGGGACACCATCCACACGGAAGCGGCCAGATTGGGCATAGCCATAGTCGCCGGCCATACTGCCCGCTATGCAGGGTGCTCGTACCCCATGGTTGGTGGGGCGACCATCTTTGGCGTGGGCCGACCTGCACAGTTGGCCGATCCGCGCAACGTCAAGCCTGGAGACCTTGTGCTCATCACCAAGGGGCCTGCCGTCGAGACCACCGGGCTCATGGCTGTGCAGTTCCCGGAGTTTATTGAGAGAGCCCTTGGCCGTGAGGCGGTGACTGAGGCGCAAGAGATCTTTTACCAAATGTCCGTGGTCAAGGACGCGCGGATCGCCTCAGAGGTGGGCGGGGTCGTCGCCATGCACGATGCCACCGAGTGCGGCGTGCTGGGAGGGCTGTTTGAAATGGCGGTGGCCGGCAACTATGGCCTGCGCGTGCACAAGGAGCGCATCGTGGTCCAAGAGATCGTGCGCCAGACGTGCGCCGTATTTGACATCGACCCCTACAAGGCGATCAGCGAGGGGACTCTCATCGCGGTGGTCCGCAAAGAAAAGGCCGACCAGATTGTCGCCGCCCTCAAGGATGCAGGGATTGTCAGTTCCATAGTGGGCGAGGTAGTACCTGCTGAGGAAGGCCTCGTTCTCTTTGATCGTGGGGTGCCTTATCCGCTCGAGCATCCGCGCGTGGACCCGTTCTGGACGCGCTTTCAGGAGTATCTGGCCATGCAGACGCAGAAACAGGCCGAGAAGGTGAAGCAACCTGGGTGATGGCATGGGTGAGGAAGAAATCCTGCAGGTGAGGGTGTACGGGGATCCGGTGCTCCGCAGTCCTGCGCTGCCGGTGACGAACATCGACGACCGGCTGCGGAGGCTGATCCCCGTCATGGTGCGCACCATGCGCGAGACCGACGGGGTTGGTCTGGCTGCGAATCAGATCGGACTTCTCGAGCGCGTGATCGTAGTGGCGGAAGAGGATACAGTCCATGTGCTCATCAACCCGGAGATAGTGAGCTGGAGCACGCGGGCCGCTGTGGATACCGAGGGGTGCCTGAGTCTGCCTGGACTGCAGGCGCAGGTGGAACGTGCCAGCAAGGTGGTTGTGCGCGGCCTTGACCCGGAAGGGAAGGAGGTGGAGCTGGTGGCACGCGGGCTACTGGCACGTATCTTCCAGCACGAGATCGACCACCTGAACG
>JBBIKH010000082.1:3831-13307 GCA_037445575.1 bacterium | reverse complement strand
GCCAGCAGAGACTGTTTGTCGCCCTCCTCTTTGCGGATGGCGTTGATCACCAGGCGGCCGCCTGGAGCCAGCCGCTCGAGTGCAGCAACCACCGGTCGCCACACCGGCGTTGTGTCGATGATGCAGTGCAACAGGGCAGGAGGGTGGTCGTCGGTATCTCCGGCCCAGACCGCGCCCAATTCCCGGGCAAAGGCCCTCTCGGTCTCGGAGCGAGCGAACACGAAGACTTCGGTCTGTGGAAACCGATGTTTGACCATCTTGAGCACCAGGTGGGCAGAGGCACCGAACCCGGTCAATCCCAACCGCTGGCCGTCGCGAAGCCCGGTAAGCATCAAGGAGCGGTAGCCTATTGCCCCGGCGCACAGCAAAGGGGCTGCCTCCACGTCCGAAAACCTCTCGGGGATGGGGTGGACAAAGTGCTCGGGCGCCGTCATGTATTCCGCGTAGCCACCGTTTACATCCCGGCCGGTGGCGCAAAAATCGGCACATAGATTCTCTTGCCCTGTCCGGCAATACTCGCAGTGCCCACATGCGGAGAAAATCCAGGCGACGCCCACCCGCTCGCCCACGCGTCGTGTCTTCACTTGGTTGCCACAGGCCACAATGCGCCCCACCACCTGGTGGCCCAGCACCACCGGCAGCCGTGGTGGCGGGGTGCGGCCTTCAATTTCGTCCAGTTCGGTGTGGCAGACGCCGCAGGCCGCCACCTTGATGAGCACCTCGTTGTCCCTCGGTGTGGGTTCGGGCACGTGCACGAGCTCGAGCGGCTGGCCGCCCTGGTCCAGTGTGATCAACTTCTTCAGCACCATCGCTTTCATAGTCTGCACCTCACTTGGTAGATGTCGGTTCTGGTACTCGGACAACGCAGTCTTTTCGGGAGTCTTCGCCCGGTCTGGCAAATCGTGTGCGATCGCACAAATCTCTTGCAATCGCTTAGACAAAGTTATATATTTTAGCAACATTATCAAGCACGAGGTGTGAGACGCGGTCATGGTGCAGTGGAATCTCACAATTGCCCTTCAGGCTCTTTCTCGACAGGAAGACGACCGCTCGATTCCTGCGTGGTCCGCAATGCCTGCGCCCGTTCTGCATATGGGCATGTGGATGTTGCATAGGCCTTGGGAAGGGGCCACACCGATGTAGGGCGTTCACACTCGGACCGTTTCTTCGACCCCTTCCCAGCAGCAGGGAAGGGGTTTTTGTTTTCCCGCGGTGGAGACGCGGTCAATAGAGTTGCCCTTGCTGCTGCGCCAGAACTTTCGCGAAACAGGAAAGCACACGGGAAGCCAGATGAGCGAGAAAATCATCGTCGAGACCCAGACCCAACGCGTTGCCACAGCAGAGAACCCGCTGCGGCTCGAATGCGGCCAACACCTCACTCACGTGGAGGTCGCTTTCGAGGCCTATGGGCGGCTGAATAGCACAGGGGACAATGCCGTGTACATTTGCCACGCGCTTACCGGCAGCGCGCACGCCGCCTTCTTCAATGCCATCGAGGAGCAGCGACCTGGTTGGTGGGACGGGCTGATCGGCAGCGGCAAGGCGCTTGATCCTGCGCGGCACTTCATCGTCTGCGCCAATCTCCTTGGCAGCTGCTACGGCACCACCGGCCCCACCAGTCGCAACCCGGACACGGGGGAGGCTTACGGCATGGCCTTTCCGCCGGTGACAACGCGCGACATGGTGAACGTGCAGAAGCGCCTGCTGGATTGTCTAGGCGTGCGGCAACTGAAGCTCGTCATCGGCGGCTCGTTGGGCGGTATGCTGACCTGGCAATGGGCTGTGGACTATCCGGAGTTTGTGCGCGCGGTCATTCCCATCGCCGGCACCGTGCAGGGTTCCCCATGGATGATCGCCCTCAACGAGGTGGCCCGGCAGGCCATCTACAACGACCCTGAGTGGCAGGCAGGGGGAGGCACCGGGGCGGCACCCACGAGGGGATTGGCCCTGGCCAGGATGATCGCCATGATCTCATATCGAAGCCACCTGCAATTCGCCATGCGCTTTGGACGAACTCGGGTGGACCCGAACCCTCAACGGGAATTGGATTTCGACAACAGATTCCAGGTGGAAAGCTATCTGCACTATCAGGGACAGAAATTGGTCCAGCGTTTTGATGCCCGTAGCTACATCTACCTCACCAAGGCGATGGACTTGCACGACGTGGCGCGCGGCTACGACAGCCTGGAGCGGGCCCTGAGCAGAGTCCGTGCCGAGGTGCTGGTAGTGGGCATTGATAGCGATGTGCTCTATTTCCCGACTGAACTGCAGGAGACAGTCCACCTGTTGCGCACATTGGGGAAGAAGGTCAGCTACCGGGAGATCAAGTCGGTCTACGGGCATGACGCCTTTCTCGTAGAATACGAGCAGCTGAACCGGCTGGTGAGCGAATTCTTGCGAGGGCAGGACTGATGCGTGTGCTGAAATTCGGCGGCACCTCCGTGGGGGATGCGGCGAGCATTCGCACGGTGGCCGAGATCCTTACCCCGCTGCGAGACCAGCCCATGGTGCTGGTCTTTTCGGCCATGGGCACGACCACTGACCAATTGGCCCAAGTCGGGGAGCTGGCGGCACGCGGGGACCTGACGGGAAGCTTGCAGGTAATTGCGGAGCTGCGAGAGCACCACGGGAAGGTGGCAAAGTCTCTGCTTCCCGATGGTGGTCAGAGGAGAGAGCTGCTTGCCTTCTTAGCAGAGGTATTCGGCACTCTCGAGGAAATGGCGCGCGGAATGGCTGTGCTGGCTGACTTTTCTCCCACCGTGCAGGACCGAGTGCTGGGTTTTGGTGAAGTCCTCTCGACCAAGATTCTTGCGGCCTTTTTGGCCCAGCATGGGCTTCCCGTGGTTTGGATGGATGCCCACCAGCTGATCATCAGCGATGAGCAGCACACGCACGCCGAGCCCCTTTGGCAGGAGACGGCCGCGCGCTGCCGAGAAAGGCTTGTCCCACTGCTGCAAGAGGGTAGGATCCCCCTCACCCAGGGATACATTGCCAGCTCGCTATCAGGACAACCCACCACGCTTGGTCGAGGCGGGTCGGACTATACGGCTGCGCTCATCGGTGCCGCCCTGGAGGCCGAAGAGATTCAAATCTGGACTGATGTGGACGGGATCCTTACCGCCGACCCGTCCCTAGTGCCGCAGGCTCGCAACATCCCGGTGATGAGCTTCCAGGAAGCGGCCGAACTGGCGTTCTTCGGCGCGCGGGTCTTACACCCCAAGACGCTGGTCCCTGCCGTGGAAAGGGGTATCCCGGTGCGCGTGCGTAACACGCACAAGCCGGAAAGCGAGGGGACGCTGATTCTTGCCGGGGCTGTGGACAACGGCGAGGGCGTGAAGAGCATTGCCTACAAAGAGGGAATGACCCTCATCCATCTTGTGTCGGCACGGATGTTCAAGGCCCACGGCTTCCTGCGGCAGGTCTTTGACGTGCTCGACCGCCATCGCGTCTCAGCTGATCTGGTTGCCACCTCCGAGGTGTCCGTGGCGATTGCTCTTCATGATGCCAGTCGTCTCCACGAGCTGCTGCAGGAGCTGCAGACATTGGGCACGGTTACCGTCAAAGCGCGGCAGGCGGTAGTCTGCGTGGTCGGCGAAAAGCTGAAGGACAGGCCGGGGATTGTGGGCCAGGTGTTCCAGGACCTGGCCGATGTAAAAGTGTCGATGGTCTCGCAGGGAGGTTCGGAGATCAACCTCAGCTTTGTCATCGACGAGGACGACCTGCCAGCAGTCGTGAGGCGGTTGCATCGCCGCTTCTTCGAATGAAAGGGACGCAGGAACAGGTACTCGTGTCGGAGGGCGAGATGAGACGTCAGCCGGTGGCGGTTCTTGGGGCGACGGGAGTCGTCGGCCAACGGTTCGTGCAGCTACTGACCAATCATCCCTGGTTCGAGCTGGCGACCCTGGCGGCGTCGGAGCAGTCCGCAGGCCGGCGCTATGGCGAGGTCGTGCATTGGATTCTACCGGGTTCGGTACCCGCCGCCGTCGCGCAGATGGAAGTGGTGCCGGCCTCGCCCGAATATGTGCCCGAGAGGCTTGTCTTCTCGGCCCTTGATGCAGCCCCAGCGACCACGTTGGAAGCGGCTTTCCGCGCCGCGGGCCGCGTGGTGGTCAGCAACACAAAGAGCCACCGTTGGGACCCCGATGTGCCGCTGATCATTCCCGAGATCAATGCGGAACATCTTGCACTTGCTGAGCGTCAGATGGCGCACTATGGCGGCGCAATTGTCACCAATCCCAATTGCACGACCATCGGCCTGTGCCTAGCCCTTGAGCCTCTTCGCCGAGCCTTCGGCGTCAAGCAGGTGGTGGTGACTACTCTTCAGGCCCTCTCAGGTGCCGGCTATCCGGGCGTGTCCTCCTTAGAAGCCCTGGACAATGTGTTGACGGAAATCGAAGGCGAGGAGGACAAGGTCGAAAGCGAGCCGCGGAAGGTCCTTGGAAGGCTCGCACACGATGGGGTCGAGCTGGCAGAGCTAGCGATCAGCGCCCAGTGCAACCGGGTGCCCGTGCGCGACGGCCACCTCCTCTCTCTCGCGGTGGAACTCAAGGAAAAAGCGTCACAAGAGCAGGTGCGGGAGGCATTGGCAGCGTACCAATCGCCACTGACAGGGCTCCGGCTACCGTCGGCGCCAGAACGCCCGGTGCACTTGGTTGAGAGATTCGCCCGACCACAGCCGGCGCTGGATCGGGACGTGGAGGGAGGGATGGCGGTTACCGTGGGCCGACTCCGGCCGTGCCCAGTGCTGGACCTTCGCTACGTAGCGCTGGTGCACAACACCATCCGCGGCGCCGCCGGCGGCACTGTGTTGATTGCGGAGCTGATGAGGGCTAGGGGGTTGGTGTAGATGCGGGAACCAACTTCAGCGGCGTAGAGGGTACCACTGTTGCCGAGGCGTGCGGAAGCAGTCAAATCGCAGGCAGCTGCACTCACGGACGAAAGTCCTTGCCGCTCCTCACCACCTGCCGCGTACCACGTGAAGGCCGGCCGCACCCGCAGGGACCGCATCGGGCAGAGGGCGCCTGAGCTCCGCATTGTTCGCCTCGGCCTTCTTGCGGGAGACGAGCCCGTATCGCCGCCCGCGCCGAGCGCTAGGGCCCACGTTCCGCGATGTTCTCAACTGCAGCTCCCCAAACACCCGTTCCAGGGGGTGCCCCTCCCGGGGCCACCGTTCGCTCCATCTGTCGGTGGAAAGACCTCGCGCGGCGGGGCAGAGCTTACGTTGCCAAAAACTGGCCCACCTGCGGTGGCACGCCAGGGTCAAGTCGGCTGCCACGGCTCTGCCTGTGCTCCGCCTCGGGACCTTACTTGGGCCTCATAGGTGAGGAGGACTCAACCTGCAGCACCTTTTCATGCGCGCCCCCGAGATGCTGGCCCGTGGCAGGGGTATGCGCGCCAGGCGGGGAGCCGCAAGCCCAGGGTGATCACTTTCGTACCTCTCGATGCCACTTCCACAACAGGAAGATGGCCGGGTACACCAGCAGTTCCATCACAAACGAGGTAAAAATGCCTCCTACCATCGGAGCGGCGATGCGCTTCATTACGTCTGCTCCAATCTCGTGCGCCTGGGCCCACATGATTGGCAAGAGTCCAACGAAAGTAGTCAGGACCGTCATCATTTTGGGGCGCACCCGTTTGACCGCGCCCTCTACAAGTGCTTCCTGAAGGTCACCAAGGTTGCGCATCGCCCCCTTGCGTTTGCGCTCCTCGTAGGCCAGGTCCAGATAGAGGAGCATGATCACGCCGGTTTCTGCGTCTACACCCAAAAGGGCGATGATGCCCGCCCACACACCAATGCTCATGTGATAGCCGAGCAGGTAGAGCAACCAGATGGCACCCACGAGGGAAAAGGGTACCGCCAAAAGGACGATAAAGGTTTTGGTGAATGAGCGGGTGTTGAAGTAGAGAAGGAGGAGGATCAGAAACAAGGTAAGGGGCACCACCAGCTGCATGCGTTGCTTCACTCGCGCCATGTACTCGTATTGGCCCGAGAAGGAGAGAGTATAGCCCGCGGGAAGCCGAAGCTGCTGGCGAAGAGTCTCCTTCACATCGCGAACGTAGCTTCCCATATCCCTGCCCGCCATGTCCACGTAGACGTACCCGGCAAGGCGACCGTTTTCGTCGCGGATCATTCCCGGGCCTGAACGGAGCACTATATTCCCTACCTGCGCCAGAGGGATCTGCGCTCCGCTTGGGGTGGCAAGGTAGATGCGCGCCAGTCTGTCCACATCGTCTCGCAGCTCGCGGGGGTAGCGAACGTTCACCGAGTAACGCTCTCTGCCTTCGATGGTTTGCGTGACGGTCTCGCCGCCAATAGCCGCCATGAGGGTCATCTGCACGTCTTCCACGCTCAGGCCGTGGCGGGCCATCTGTTGCCTATTCAGCTCGATGTCCACAAAGTAGCCGCCGCCCGTGCGTTCGGCGATCACGCTCTTGGTGCCCGGGATCGGGGAGATCAGCCGTTCGATCTCCAGCCCTATCTCTTCGATTTTTCCCAAATCGTCCCCGTAGATTTTGATGCCCAGAGGCGTGCGTACGCCGGTGGTGAGCATGTCGATACGGCCCTTGATCGGCATGGTCCAACTGTTCACGACACCCGGCAGGCGCAGAGCCTCGTCAAGGCCACCCGCGCCGTAGACAAGCTCATCCCAGCTTATGCGATCTGGCCAAAGCAGACGGAGCGGCTTTTGCACGATCTCCGGCAAATGGGAGTACCACCGCTCTTTTCGCCGCCATTGGTTTTGGGGTTTGAGGATGACGGTGGTCTCCATCATGGAGAAAGGGGCGGGGTCCGTGGAGGTGACTGCTCTGCCCGCCTTGCCGAACACGCGCTCAACTTCCGGGAAGCCTTTCAAGATGCGGTCCTGCACCCCCAACAAGTGGGCAGCTTCAGTGACGGAGATGCCGGGGAGAGTGGTAGGCATGTACAGGATGGTCCCTTCGTTCAAGGGCGGCATGAACTCCGCGCCGACTCTCACATAGATGGGTATGACCGAAAGGACCAGTATCGCTGCCCCCGCCACGGCCCATGCGGGCCTGCGCAGGATGCGCCTCAGCAGAGGCTCGTAGATGCGGAACAAGAGGCGACTGACAGGGTGGCGTTCTTCGGGCAGAATCCGGCCGCGGATGAGCAGACCTATCAAGGCGGGAGCTACGGTGATAGCCACTATCGCCGCGAAGGCCATCGCAAAGTTCTTGGTGAAGGCCAGCGGCTTGAAGAGCCTGCCCTCATAGGCTTCCAGGGCAAAGATGGGCGTGAACGCCACGGCGATCACCAGGAGGCTGTAGAAGATCGGCCTGCCTACTTCCTTCGCAGCCGAGATCAGAAGCTCAGAGCGGGGTCCGGCACGGGAAGGTCCTACCTCAAGCTTCTTGTGCGCGTTCTCCACCAGAACGATGGAGGCATCCACCATGGCCCCGATGGCGATGGCTATCCCGCCCAGGGACATGATGTTGGAAGTAAGTTTCAGGAAGTACATGGGGATGAAAGCCAACAGCACGGCCAAAGGCAGGGTGACCACGGGAATGAGGGCCGAACGCAGGTGCCACAGGAAGATGATGATGATCAGAGAAACGACCAGCATCTCTTCGAGAAGCTTGCTTCGCAGGGTGGCAATGGAGCGACGAATGAGGTCGGAGCGATCATAGGTGACGACGACCTCCACCCCATCAGGCAGTTGTACCTGTGCCAGCCGCGCTTTCACCAAATCGATCACCTTGAGCGCATTCTCCCCGTAGCGCATCACGACGATGCCGCCCACCACCTCGCCCTCGCCATCCAGCTCAGCTACGCCGCGCCGGATGTCTGGGCCGAGTGTTACTTCAGCTACATGTCCGATCTGAATCGGCACCCCCGTGTTAGTGGTTCTGATCACCGCCTGGCGGATATCCTCCAGAGAACGGAGGTAACCGCGGATGGTCACCATGTACTCAGCGCCCGAGATCTCAAGAAGGCGAGCGCCGACTTCATTGTTGGCGTTGCGAACGGCCATGACCACGTCCGCCAGGGAGAGGTTGTAGGCAAGGAGCGCCTCGGGGCGCACGATCACCTGGTACTGCTTTTCATAGCCACCCACTGAAGCCACCTCGGCCACCCCGGGGACGGACTGCAGGGCGTATTTCAGATGCCAGTCCTGAAAGCTCCGCAGCTCTTGCAATGTATGGGTGCCGCTCCTGTCCACCAGAGCGTACTGGAACACCCACCCCACGCCCGTGGCATCCGGTCCTAGTTCCACTCTGACGCCTTGGGGCAAAGTGGGCGTGACCTTGCTCAGGTACTCCAGCACCCGCGACCGCGCCCAATAGACATCGGTGCCGTCCTCGAAGAGGATGTATACGTAAGAGAACCCATAGTCCGAAAGAGCGCGAATGTCTTTCACTCTTGGGGCGCCGAGGAGGGAACTGACAATGGGGTACGTCACTTGGTCTTCGATGATACCAGGGGGGCGATCCCAACGGCAGAAGACGATCACCTGCGTGTCCGAAAGGTCAGGGATGGCATCCAACGGCAGACGCCGGATGCACCATACCGCCCACACCACGGCAAAGGCTACCCCAATGAACACGAACAGGCGGTTGCGCGCTGACCAGTCAATAATCTTCTCGATCATGGTTCACCCGATCGTCTTAGTGAGAGTGGCTCCTGCCCAAGGCGGCCTGGAGCTTGCTTTCGGAGTCGATCAGGAAATTGGCGGAAGCGACGACTCGCTCGCCGAGGGTGACACCCTCGATGATTTCGAAGTAGCCTCCGGCGCGGGTGCCCACCCGTATCTCGCGTGCCTCGAGCATGCCGTCGCCCCGGTCCACAAAGACCCGCTTACTTGTGCCGGAGTCCAGGACGGCGTCCTCAGGCACGGCCAGCCTTTCCCCCAGAGGCACATCCACGTGCACGGTGGCGTACATCTCCGGCCGCAAGCTTAGGTCAGGGTTTGGCACAGCGATGCGCAGCTCTGCGGTGCGGGTTGTCCCATCGAGGTAGGGACTAATGTACGAGACCTGGCCGCGAATCATCTGGCCGGAGGAGGGGAACTCTGCCATTGCCTCCTGTCCAACCCGCAGCAAGGGCAGGTCCTCCTCATACACCGCGGCCACCAGCCACAGGGTGGAAATGTCGGCGATCCGGTACAGAGTCTGCCCCGCATCGATGAACTGGCCCTCCACGATGCGTTTTTCAATGACTATGCCGTCCACCGGCGAGAAGACGGTCATTGCCCGCTCGGCTTTCCCCTTGACCTCAAGGGTCTCGATCTGCGCAGGGGAAAGGCCCCAGAGGCTAAGCTTGCGGCGCGCAGCCTGCAACAGGGAAGGCGAGTGCTCCTGCACAGGAAGGGCCAACAAATACTCTTCCTGCGCCGTGACCAACTCGGGGCTGTAAAGCGAGAATAGTGGCTGACCTTTTCTCACGCTCATGCCGGTGAAGTCGACGAACACGTGCTCCACCCAGCCAGAGAACTTGAGGGAGATCTCTTTGAACTTGG
>JBBIKH010000082.1:0-3800 GCA_037445575.1 bacterium | reverse complement strand
CCACTGTGCGGATCTCCCTCACCAGCGGGCGCCGTTCCACCTGTGCAAACACCACCCCTATTTGGCGGAGCTTGTCGGGCGTGATGTGGACGCTTCCCTGTGGCATCTCCTTCATCCCCTGGCCCTCTGTCTTAGGCACGGGAACCAATGTCATGCCGCAGATGGGGCAGTTGCCCGGCTTGTCGGAGGTGTACTCTGGATGCATAGGGCAGTGATAGAGCGCCCTGGCAGTTGTCTTTTCCAGCGGGGCGGGCTCGGATGTGGGTGCTTGTTGCTGCATTGCAGGTGCCTCATGGGACGGGTTTTGATGGGGAGAAAGCCCCTGCGCGGGGATTTCGTGCCCTGCGTGCTGCTGGGCCTGAAGATGGTCCTCTCCCCGCTTGGCGCACGAAAGCGTCAGCAGGACAGCAAAACCGAGAGCACCCGTTAGGGATGCTCGCAGGAGTGAGCTATTCATGTGAAAGCCTCCTTGTCTTTCAGATCAAAGCACCTCAATTACTACCCCCCGTTTACATGCAACAGTTCCCTCCCCGTCAATTCTTCCAGTCGCGCCGTTGCAGCCCACAGAGCAGCCAAAGTTCGTGCGTACTCCATCTGATGCGAAAACAGGTCGTTGATATCCGTGAGGAGCGCCAGAAAATCTGTTTCGTTGGCCTGATAGGCGGAGATGGAGGCGCGCAGGGATAGTTCTGCCTGCGGGAGGATTCTTTCCTGATAAAGGGCAATTCGCTTTTCCGCGTATTTCGCCATCACATAATTGTCGTGGACTTCCTTCCCGATCTCGATCTCCATGCTTCGCAGGTTGTGCCGGCTGCTCGCCAGCTGCAACTGGGCCGCCTGCAGCAAAGGCATCTGTTTCTTCGAAAAGTAGAGGGGTATTTCCAGCCCAAGCATCACTTCGTACATGTCCTTGAAAGGTCCCTTAAATTCTTTGCCGGCCTGGAGCATAAAATCCGGCATGAGGTCTCTTCTGGCCATGCGAACCGCCAATGATTCCTCTCTGGCCATCAGGCGGGCCTGGAGCAGAACCGGATTGTGTACTGTCGAAGCCTGCAGTTCATCCAATTCGTACGGGAAGAAGCTGAACGGGATTTCGCGGGGAGTACCACGCAGCGAGTCTTCGGGCAAATCCAGCAACGCGGCGAGCAAAATCCTGGTGCTCCGCACCTTTTCCTCTGTGTGGAGAATCATCTCTTGGTTGTGGTAGATTTCCAATTCCGCTTTGAGGAGATGCTCCTGCGGGCTTTGCCCGACCACGTACCTGGCCTCGGCATAGCGCCGTGCATCCTGGAGGGTTGATTCTTTCCTGTGGAGGAGCTCCAACGCTCGTGATGCTGCGAACCAGCTGGCATAGAGCTCCTTAACCTGGCGCACCAGGGCGAGCTGTGCCGCAGCCACGCTTTGCGCGTATTGAGCCGCCTTGGTGCTCGCCATGGAGGAACGGAGGGCAAGCTTGCCGGGGAAGGGGATGGCCTGGGAAATGGACACGCCGTAACCGCTCATCATCTCCTCGCCTACGGAAAGGCGGTCCCAGCCGATGTTCTTCAGCCCGAATTGGATCGTAGGGTCTGGAAGCAGCCCTTGAGCTCTGGCCCGCACCGTCTGCGCCTCACTTGCAAACCGAAGGGCGACAAGCCGTGGGTTGCGCTCCATGGCCCGGGAAACAAGGTGACCCAAGTCTATTTCCCGCCCTTGGGCCTGAGCCAGTTCCCCCATGAGGAGCACCAAGGCAAGAAAGCGTCCGAGTCTAGCCATGGCCCTTCCTCCCTAGCGCCTGGTTCTGCGTAGCACCGTGATGATCTCCTCGATCATGGCAGCCCGATCCTCCGAACTTCCACTCTGGAAAGAAGCGTCAACGCAGCTGCGCAGGTGCCGTTCCAGAATGCTCTCTTCCACACGCCTCAGAGCGTGGCACGCGGCCGCAATCTGGGTCAAGATGTCCACGCAGTACCGATGCTCCTCGATCATGCGGATCAGACCGCGGATCTGCCCCTCGATCTTCTTGAGGCGCTCAATCTCCTCCAAGTGAAGCGTGGTGTGTTGCATGATTAGGTTCCTCGTATAGCTACACCGGTGGTCCTCTTGGATACCCATGCCGGGTATGGGTAATATACAACACTCTGTGCAGACCGTCAAGTACTTTTTCCCTTGCACGTGGGCGCTAGGCCCACATGGAGAGAGGGGCCAAATGTCGGAGGCTCCTGGGTCCCTCGCCAGGAGACTTGCTGTGTGCGTCCCGCGGACAGGCAGCCTGCCGGCTGCTATTCCCTTGCTTGCTGTAAGGGAGATGGATCGGCTCTCGTTGTTGGACCCAGCTTCAGCAGTGAAGGAGAGGGCAATGGCGCCTGCAGGCAAGCGCCCATAGATGGCGGCTACCCAAAACGAGAAGCCGCCTCAAAGGGGCGGCTTTCTTGAGGTCGAATATTGTGATGGCGCCTTAGACGTCGCTGGTCATAATGAACAGCGGCTGACGCATGAAGGTTTCGTACTTCGGGCGAAGACGCTCGGTGTTATAGTACTTTTCCACATCCACCACTTTCTTCCGCCCAGTGAAGACCACATCCAGCGGCACATTGTCGTAGACGCCATTGCGCAAGCTCACCAGCCGGCCGAAGGACTTTTGCAGCACCAGGTCCAGCGCCAGGTTGCCAAAGGCCATGGGCACAATGGAATCGATGGCGTCGGGGTCACCGCAGCGAACCAGGTAACCGAGGCGTTGGTTGACCACGTTGATGCGCTGGCCGTTGTTGTACTTGGGGGACAGCTCCTTCAGGCGCGCGGCTACCTTGTCGCCCACACCTCCGAGCTTCTTGTGGCCGAACTGGTCGGCTTCATCGCTCTCGAAGCACATCTCCTTGTCGTCGGTCATCACGGCGCCTTCGGAAACCAGCACCACGGCGTAGTTGCTGGGATGGTGTTTGCGGTCCGCCACCAACAGCTCGGTGAGGCGCTCGATGTCGAAGGGATACTCGGGTATCACGCAGCGGTCTGCGGCGCCGGCCATGGTCGGCAGCATGGCGGTAAAGCCCGCATAGCGACCGAACACTTCGATGACCAAAAAGCGCTCGTGCGAGCCCGCCGTAGTGCGCAACTTGTGGGTGAGCTCAATGGTGCGCGTCACGCATGTGCTGAAGCCGATGCAATAGTCTGTGCCAGGGACGTCATTGTCCATGGTCTTAGGAATGGCGACCACCTTGACGCCTTCTTTGTGCAGGCGGTAGGCGTAGCTCAGGGTGTCGTCGCCGCCGATGGGGATCAGGCAGTCAATGCCGAGGAATTCCAGGTTCTTGAGCACTTCTTCGGTCACGTCATTGATCTCAGCCTGGTACTTGTCACGCAGATGGGGCGGGACGTTGCTCTTGGGCAGGTGGCTGGGGCGAGTGCGCGAGGTGTGGAGAAAAGTACCGCCGGTGCGCCCAGCGCGATCGACGATCTCCTCGGTCAGCAGTTGGTAGCTGTGCCCGTTGTCTGCCTCTTTGTCCCGCACCATGTCCACCAACCCCGCCCAGCCGCGACGGATACCGATGACGCGATACCCCTCGCGCAAGGCGCGGAAGGTGACCGCCCGAATGGCCGGGTTCAAGCCGGGAACGTCCCCGCCCCCCGTCAAAATGCCGATGGTACCTTTGTACTTGCTCATTGGTCAACTTCTCCCGTCTTCAGTGTGCGATGCCCGAACTTTCTCACAAGCTCTACGGTGAGCCCGAAGTCTAATTTTACACAAACGCCAAGAGATTTTCAAGGGAAAAATGGGGTCGTGAGCCGGTGCTCCGGGATTTCGCAGAAGGACACCCTGTCAA
>JBBIKH010000081.1:0-13381 GCA_037445575.1 bacterium | reverse complement strand
CCTCCCCTTGCGAGATCACCTCAAGCCCTGGGGCGGTAGTCACCTCCAGCTCAAAGCGGGCAAAGTCCTGGGCCACCACTGCCGGCTCCTGGGGCGTATAGGTGACGCCCACGCGCGGGTACCACAGCGCCTCCGGCGTGAGGAGCACATAACGTTTGCCCACCAGAGCATGCCTTTTGTCGATGTTGAACAACGCGACGCGATATAGGCCCTCCCGCTGCGCATTGTCCACATCAAGGTAGCAGACCGCCTCGTCAATGGCACCATGGTAGGAAATACGGAGTGAATCCTGACCCTGAACGGGCAGCGGCTCAGCCAGCATCACCTCCACCAGGTGGCGACGGCGCGTGCTTGTCAGTGGCCGGCCCCCTTGTTCCACTCTCTCCACCTGCAGGCCGGGGTTCAGCGCCAACACCACGCGAGCCAGCGGCTCCTGGGTGTCGTTGCGCAGGGCCAAAGTAGCTATCCCGCGCAGCTGCTCGCCACGATGCTCAACCTTGAGGCGCATCCCTACCGGTGTCGGGCGCGGAACCTTGGCGAGCGAAGTGTTCAGCTCCGTCATCTCTTTGCGCACCTCGCGCTGCGTAAAGAAGGGCCGCAGGTGCAGCACCCCTAAGACCACCCCCGCCACAAAGAAGGCCACCGTGAGCACCGCTGCCAGGCGCACCATCCCCACCGACTGGGGCAAGCGGCGCAGGAGCAAGACCGTCGCAGCGATGAAGGACACGCCAAGGCAGAAGTAAACGCCCCGGTGCACCAGGATCTTGCCGATATTCCCGAACCCGATAAAGTCGGAGTACATCAACGGGACGTTGAAGCTGATATAGTCGAACAGCTGGTGGACCTTGCCGCCGAGGACGAAAAGCGTCAGGCCAATGTAGCCCAAGAGCACCACAAAGGTCACCGCCTGGTTGCGGATGAGCGACATCAGCAGGAACGCAAGGCCGAAGACGTAGAAAAGAGTCGGTAAACTGATGAGCAGCGGATAGTACACATACGGCTTGATGCCAAAGGGAAGGTCGCTGAACGCCGCATGGAACACGCCCGCCACGACGAGCACTACCACGTTCAGTCCCAGGAACACCAGGAAAATCCCCAAGGTCTTGCCGAACACATAGTCGCCGTTGGTCATGGAGCGCATGTAGACCACTTCGGTAGTGTCCAGCTTCTTGTCGCGCTTTAGAAAATCCGAGGCCAGGAATACGGCGATGACCGCCTGCACCACATTGAGCAGAGACAGGTTGAGGTACGGCACCGAGGCAGGCAGGCCACGGAAGATCCACGGCGAATTGCCCACATTAGTCAACAGCAGGAGGTTCAACACGAACAAGCCTATGACTGCCAGCCCGGCGAAGATGCGGAAAAACCAGCTCCGCAGCAACGTCTTCATCTCGAACCGGGCCACTGTCCAGATATTGTGCAGGGATAACATCCTCACTCACCTCACTCGGCAACGGATGATGCGGTTTACCTTACCGCTCGGCCAGTTCCCTTTCGTCCAACGACGCCCCCAGCCGGTACTCCATGAAGTACACGTAGGCGTGCTCTAGGTTCGGGTCAATGGGCTTGCCAGGGTAGGTATCCAAGTTCTCGGCCACTACCTCCACCTCCCAGCCGGATTCCGCAGGAATGGTGGCTATCACCGGGTAGCGCTCCTTAATCGCCTCCAGTTCGTGCTCTGCCGCCTGAATGCGCCATACGTGGTTCTTAGCCTGCTGGATCAAGGCATCTGGAGGACCTTCGAACACCACGTGGCCTTCATTGAGCAGAGCCATATTGCGGCAGGTGCTGGAAATATCGCCGACGATGTGCGTGGACAGGATGATGATAATGTCGCGGCGCGTCATGTCGGACAGCAAGTTGCGAAAGCGAATGCGCTCCTCCGGATCCAGGCCGGTGGTTGGCTCGTCGACGATCACCACCTTAGGGTCGCCGATCAGCGCCTGGGCTATGCCCAAACGGCGCTTCATGCCGCCGGAGAGTTTGTTCGCCTGGCGGTCCCGCACTTCGTACAACCCCACCTGCTCCAGCATCTCGGCCACCGCCTTTTTTCGCCTACGACTATCCTTGAGCCCGGCAAGTGCCGCCACATAGTCCAGGAACTCCCAGGTAGTGAGGCGCGAAAACAGGCGGAAATCCTGCGGCAGATAGCCCAGCATGGCGCGGATAGCGCGCCGATCCTTTTGCAGGTCCAGGCCGTTGAACTTGACCACTCCCGCCGTGGGCTTCATGAGCGTGACCAAAATGCGCATAAGGGTGGTCTTGCCTGCACCGTTTGGTCCCAAGAGACCAAACATGCCGCTCTCGATGCGCAGATTGATGTCCTCGATGGCCTTCTTGCCGCCCTCGTAAATCTTGGTCAGACCTTCAATCGTTATGACCATACGCTTCCTCTGCCAAATACCAGCCCTCACCACCATGCGACTACGACATCTATCTACGGCTTTCCTGCGAAAGAGTTCCCGTACGTCAGGTTGGGTGGCCGCAGGCCGGCTCGTCGTCACGCTTATAACACGCAAGGCAGCGAAAACCTGCAGTGCCGAGAAAAGCGATACGCGCAGGGCATCCTCAAATGACGCGTGACATGCCGCACACCTTGCCAGCAAGAAAACGGTGCGCCCTCCTGCCCAGCACTGTCTGCAACCCAGCAACTCGCCGGCTTGCGAACGGGGCTGCACTGGCCTCGTGGCGAGGAACTTTCCATCTTGATTTTTCGCCCGTTTTTGGATATATTACACCGTGCCTTCGGGCCTGCTGCCGGCAGGTCATGCACAACTGGACCACGCAGCCTTGAGTAGCACCACGGGATGAAGACTCGACGGCATCGCACTCCACCCGCCCCAGACCATACAGCCGGCGCGCTATGGGAAGCTACTCCGCACCACGTCCCTACGCACCTTTCCGAAAGCAAAACTTCCGTTACTGACACTCTTGCCAGTGCTCCTCCTGGCAACAGGCGTGCAGGTGCAATGCCCGTTTCGGGTCACGCCCACGAGAGCAACCACAATGTCACTCCCCAGGCCAATTCGCGATGCACCCGTGATGTGTCTACAAGAATGGGCCTTTTTGGGGACACTCTTCGCCTGACGGGGTACTCGCTTTTTCTGCACCCGCATCTGGTTCAGCGCAGCACCGTTGCGCGAGTGCTCCCCGCGCGGCCTGTGCCCAGAAACATGGCGTATGGCGCGCTTTTGTGGCCGGCCATATTGCTCGGGCAACCTCATAGCCCCGGGACAGCGTCGTCATGCCGAAAGCAAGTCTCAGCATCAGGCAGGGCTGAGGACCAACTCGCCCCGAGGCGGAGCCCCACGATGGCTCCAGACATCGGTTCATGGCCTCCTACGAGTGGCCCTGGTCAGACGACGGATGACGGCTGGTACCACCAGGCAGCAGCACCAAAAGGTGTGGAAGCCCCATGAAGGCGTTGCATTTTCCCCAGTCGGGCGACACAGCGCAAAGGGAGACCGGTCTCTGCGTCAATGTTGCCTATGAACTTACTGGATGGGGCTGCGCGATCGCATCTAGCCGGGGTGAGGTCGGGTTGTAGGAGCATTTGAGCGCGTAAAACTGGTTTGTCACCAGCACTGTCCCGGGACGTGCACGAGGTCGTTGATGCCTTGCCTGGAGCCTACGACGCTGACAGTGTCGGCGTTGCCACATAACGGGATTGGACATTGCTCAATCGCGCTTTGCCGTAGAGGGTGAAGGTAAGCTGCTGGCTGGATTACCCACCAGCCAGGGCACCCGCAGAAGGCCTAAACTAGGTGGCGGAATAGACACACAGGAGGGAGCGATGCAACCACGTTGGTCATCCCAGTTGGCGGTCGCGATGGCCGTCATGTCTTGTGTCTCGGGTGTGGTGCTATCTCAATCCGTTGAGTCAGTAAGCACCTATGTTCCTTCAGATGTGGGCGGGAGCCAAGGGCTTTACTGTGAAGTGATTTTGCCCTCCGCTCCCCGGTACGCCGAAGGTGCGCCCGTAGTCGTGCACGTCCCTGGAGGGTGGGGCTCCAAGGGAACTTCATCCCCGGAACGCCAGTTGACCTCGGCCGGGTTTATTCAAATCGTGTTCAACTTTCCGGGCGGAGGCGTGGCTGACAAAAAGAGCGGGGGAGATTACGATGAACGGGGCGAAAATTGCATCCGAGCTCTCCGCGACATCGTCCTCTTTGCGATGGGCAGAAAAGCCGACAAAAATGGGAAGTGCCTTGAAGATCTGACCGGCGAGATCACGCCCATATACGGCAATGTGGGCCTTTGCGGCTGGTCCAATGGCGGCAACGCGACCATCACCGTGGCCGGTGCATTTGCGCACGACCTGGCGGGCCTTGCCTGGATCGTGAACTGGGAATCACCTGTGGGAGACGGCATGCCCAATGTGGAGGCCGGGCGCCAGGAGCAGGTGAACCCGGCGTATGACCCGGATACCGGCACCTGGGACTTTACGCACCTGGCTTTCAGCGATACGCTGACGGTCTCCACTGAACCGCCCGTGGTCAGGGGAGGTTTATACTTCGATTTCAATGCCAATGGCATTTTCGATGGCGACGACTTCAAACCTTGGCCTCATATTTGGCCCCTGATCGCTGGCAAAGCCTACTACTCGGTGCGATTGAGAAGCGAAGCGGAAAGTCGTGGAATCGTCCCGTCTCCCGCGCCCTCGACTCTGGCCACCGTTGAGGAAACGCAAGCTTTTTGGCACTACCGCAACGGCGAATACTGGATCGAGGAGGCGGTTTCGGGAAATCCCGGTTTGATGTTCATGGTAATCGCTTCTCAAGATGACCATGTGCAAGGAGCTCCCGACTACCCGCACGTCCTGACCCAGTACGAGGGGTTTCGGAATGCCGGGGCCCGCCTGGTGCGGCTGAATCCGGACCGGGCTTATGTGGAAGCGATCAGCGGATCCGCTTGCCCTGAAGCAGTTGATAACGCGGCGTTTGTTGCCTATGACCATCTTTCCGTCCGCTCGGCTGTCGAACCCGAGTCGTTGCCTTATGAAGCAACGGTCAACGCCGGCGTGCTGGAGTTGGCTGACCGCACTCAGACAGATGAACTGTCTCCCCAACTCGACTCAGTCCTCGTAGAACAGACAGGCACCATCGATTGGAAACCGTTCTTCACCTTGGCTCCAGAGGAAGGTACCGAGTTTGTGGTGGATACCGTGGTCGTTGTGGAGGGTGGCGGCGTACCCGTACTCAATCTCACCAAAAGCAACACGATCCTTCTCACTTCAGCGACCGGATCGGGACTACTCATGTTCGAGGTGAAGGACAACGGCCGCACGTATGACTCCCTTGCCGCCCCTGCGCGCGGCATGGACGGGGGCTTTGTCTATCTTCCGGATGGTCGGATTCGGTTCTTGTCAGAAGAGCCCTCGCCCACGAGTACGCCCCATCGCCACAAGAGCCGGATTGTGAGCTGGATTTCTGCTGACGGCATCACCTGGAGCAAAGAGCCCGGCATTCGCTATCAACCTGGGGCGGAAGACGATTCCATCGCCAGTGTACCTGCAGTCATTCAGGTCCAGGATAGCGTCTGGCGAATGTACTATGTGGGCGACTGGTATCGCACCAACGGCACGCGCACCGCTATTTCGACAGATTGGGGTTGGACCTGGCGAGCAGAATCCAGAGGCAATATCCTCCGCCTGGGGGACGTGGACCCGCACCCGGTGTACCTCACCAACGGCAAAATCCGGCTCTATGGCCGCAGTGGCATGGGGGCAGCCTCTCCAGCCCAAGCCGGCATCAGCTATTGCGACAGCGACGACGGTCTGCATTTCGACACTCTGCAGGTGAAGATACTGATCAAAGACAGCGATATTCCCGCCTCGTTCAAACTGGACCCGGCGGTAATACGTTTCCCCAATGGCGATGTGGCCTGCTACCTTGGCACCATGCCCCTCATGGGTCAACCGGGGCGCCCAAGGCTGTTGGTGGCATGGGCCAAAAAGGCCACCGGGGCAAAGCCTGCTCGCCTGCCGCTGGTTCCGGAGAACATACGGCTGTACCAAAACTACCCCAATCCGTTCAACCCTGTGACCACGATTCGCTTCTCCCTCCTTCAACCCGCGCACGTGACGCTGAAGCTATTTGACATGTTGGGACGAGAGGTATCCACGCTGGTGGATGGCCACCTTGCCCAGGGAGAGCACACGGTCCATTACGAAGCCGGGGATCTGCCCAGCGGGATGTACATCTATCGCCTCCAGACCGACCAACAGAAGCTTGAGCGAACCATGGAGTTGGTCAGGTAGACCGCAGTTCAAGAAGCCAGTGGGCTGCCGTCATGCCGGCAGCCCACGTACTGCGATGATAGGCAGAAAAGCGTAGTTGTTTCTTGATAACTACAGGACACCACCTAGCCGGTTTCAGTCACACCCCGGGAATTCGCAGGCTCAGAGGAAAAGACCATGAGAAAGTGGATGTTCGTTTCCGCAATAGCGTTTGCCCTCCAGTCGCAAGCGCAAGTCTCCCTGAGCGTCATGAATCACTGGCAAATTACACCCAATGACCAGGATTCCAGCGGAGTATTCTGCAGAACGTTCTATAACCCCAGCAAAGATAGGTTCTATGTCGTGTATGCGGGCCGGCAGGGGATGTCCGGACCCATGAAATACTTCAGGTGGCGCGAATACGATCCCCATTTCAACTACACCGGAGTTTCAGGTACTCTGGAAGGATTTACCTCGGCCGGCGACTATGCCATGGTCATGGTGGGTACGGAATACTATCACGTCACGCTGGTCTCGCCGTGGTCCTTCAAGCTGTCGAAATATGACGCCGACTTTAACCTCCTTGAATCCGTCACCTTTCCGCTTGACCCCCACGACAGCGGAGCCGACATGCTTCTGAATGATACCAATGGAAGGTTGATCATCGGCGCCTTCCATGAACCTGGTACATTCCACCCCGCCATGCCGATGCAAAGCGAAACCTGGTCCCCAAGGATGCACAAGTGGGAATACGGTTTGGATCTTAAGCCGATTGCGAATCCCATTTTTCTGCAAGAGATCTTTACGACCTGGGGGGCGAGCTGCATTTTTAACAATGGGAAATACCATATCATCACGATGCATAAATGGCCTGACTACCAATTCAATGTATGTCGCTATGACGCCAATTGGAAGTACATCGACACGATAAACCTGAGCGATGACGGACAATGGGGCCAAGGCATTCTTTGGGATGGAAGATACTACTATCTGGCCTACCACACGGGGAATGAACACCGCTCCGGAAATATTACGATTGGATTGTACGACGCGAATTGGTCGCTGGTGTACGATACGACCATTACCAACTACAGCGTCTTTGAAATGAACTCCAGTCCCCCGTTGAATACTCTGCAGTACAATGCCAATCGCCCATTTCTCACAAGAGTCAGCGACACATTGTATGTGTCCTACGACGTGGACGACTATATGCTTGTTGCCTATGGTCCCCCCCATTACTATGCTGAAGGGAACAGATGGCAGGCCCATGTCATGAAACTCAAAATAGACCAGGTTTCCGGAATTGCAGCAACACCTCCACGGAGCTA
The DNA here is from genome assembly GCA_037445575.1 of bacterium. Classification (GTDB taxonomy): domain Bacteria; phylum Zhuqueibacterota; class Zhuqueibacteria; order JANLFK01; family Oleimicrobiaceae; genus Oleimicrobium. The sequence continues at coordinate 5,836 of JBBIKH010000081.1, read as the reverse complement.
TGGGCTTGAGATTTTTCCAAATCCTTTTTCCGCGCACACCACTTTGCGAATGCCCCGTGAACTAAACAATGCAACCCTTTCGATCATCAATTGCCTAGGCCAGACCGTTGCAGTGAGGAAAAATATCCATGGAAGGACAATTACGATTCATCGGAACCATCTGCCGACTGGAACATATTTTGTCCGCGTGACAGAAGGAAGTACGATCGTCGCAGAAAAGGGGATTACTATCGTGGACTGAAATGAAGCTGACAGGTCGGCTTGGACCTTGCGCGTGCAATAGAGAACGAATTGTGATGGCTGGTCGCAGGAAGACGCACGAGGTCTACATGCTCCAGTGTGCCGGTGGCTTCGTCGCTTGCCGAATACTCGAGCAAATCACCATTGCCCAGCCATCAAAGATTCCTGAGAAAATCCGTGCAACAGCATGCGCGTCAGTAGAGCCGCCCAGTCCAGTACACCGCAATCCGTAGCCCAGGTTTACTCTTGCACTGACGGCAGTTCGCTGCCGCACTGGGTTCGCCTGTTCGTGAGAAGCACAATCACTCGCACTGCGTAACTGGCTGTCAGGGGCACGCGCTCCAGTGTCGCATCTGCCCAAACCCGTAAGGCGACGTCACAATATGGCGACAGGTCAGGGCAGACCTGCTAACACAGTCTGCCTTGATGTCACAGCATGCAGACCACCGGCGGGCGGAGCAGGCGTATTGCTCCAAAACGGGAAGGAAGCAGGTGCCTGCCATTAGCAAGCGGGATCAGCGAGGTACGCCACCCGGCACGCATTCTTCAAGACGGGCGAGCAACTTGCCAAGCAGCACCTTTGCCGCCTCCACATCCACCACGTTGGCCGCACCGGCGAGTAGTTCGCCCTTGGCACCCACAATCGTCCAACGGTCATCTCCCATGCACACCACTGGCACACCGTCAATGCTGTCCGTCAAAACCTTCTGACGCTGGGCCTTGGCAAACTCCACCAGGCGAGGCAGCGCCTGTGTGCCGGAGTCGGCGGCCGTGACAAAGAGCTGGCACCCAGCTGCTGCGTGGCGGTAGTCCACCCGGTAGGCGTCATGGAGAAAGGCGTGGCCCAGGAAGTGACGTGGGATATACCGCTCGCTGTGCGGCACCCGTTGCTCCGCTGGAAAGCACGCAAAGACCGAAGGCAGGGCAAATTCCCCGGCGATGCGGCTGGCGATGAGCTGGCCCACACTGGTGAGGAGCTGCGGCACATCGGGTTCCACGTCGAAGGAGGTGAGCTTGACGTAGAACGGCCCCTTCCAGAAATGCAGCGTGTTCTCGCTGAGACGCCCCTGCACACCCACAGCCACAATGCTGTCCTCAGGCGAGCGCTCCGCCGCATAGATGCCAAAGCCGCACAGCGGACTGGCCATGCGGTATACCTCCACCGTCAACGACCGGGCGCTGTCAGCCGTCATGTACTCTGCAGCAGCTACCCTTTGGAATCCATAGGTCAAATAGAGATCCGCAGCGCCATCGATGTACTCCCAAAGGTTGTCGGGTCCAAAGAACTGCACTGGCGCTGCGCGGTCCCAACCCGGCATATCGCTACCGGTGGGAAGCAGGGCCACCAAGGCTTGCTGCTGCGCGGGGTCCCCCGCCATGCTTGCACCCGCGAGGCAGAGGACTATGAACACCGCGCTCGCCGCGGCGCACGTCAGGTTGCCAAGTCTCATTCCATCAACCTCCCTCTTGCAAAACTAGGCCGCGCTGGCACGCACGACGGAGGAGGCAAGGATACTCTGCACCCGCGCGGGGACCGGAACGCCGTGCGGACAAGAAACCACACAGTGTTCGCAGCTGCGACATGGCGCCAGCCCCCGTTCGTCTGCAAATTCGGCCAGTGCCTGGCCTGCCTGCGCGGTGTTGCCATAGCCGTAGGCGTACATGTACGCCCGCATGGCCGTGGGAATTTCCACATGCTCGGGGCACATCTCGATGCAGGTGCGACACCCCTGGCAGTAGTAGGGCTCGGAAGCTCGCGCGGAGAGTTGTAGATCGCGCTCTTCCTGTTCGGTCAACTTGAGGTTTTCCATCACTCCCCAGTCCAGGGCGAGCTGCTCGAAGGTAGTCACCCCAGGGATGGTGGTGCACACGTTCTCATCGTTGAGCACCCATTTGAGCGCCGCGGCATGGTTGATGTTCTGCCGCTGGTTTACTCTCGCGCCGGCCTGAGTTTTCATCGCCAGTATACCGACCCCCTTTTCAGCCGCGTACTTGATGGCCGCACGAACCTGATCGCGATGCTCTTGCAGAAAATTGTAGGCGGTGAGGACTACATCCCACACGCCAGTGTCCACCGCTGCTCGGATCACCTCCGGTTCATTGCTGTGCGTCGAGACCCCCACGAACCGTGCAAGCCCTTTCTTCTTGGCTGCCTGGAATATCTTGAGCAAGGGCTCGTAGGTGACCATCGCCCCCTGGTGGCAGCTGTGCAAGTACAATATGTCCACGTAATCAGTCTGGAGTCTCTTTAAACTGAGCGAGAGCATGCGGTCAAAGTTCTCCTGGGTTGCCCCAGGGCTGGGGCCGCGGTCGGCACTCAGGAAATGCCCCTCGCGGTCGCGGGCGAACCAGAGCTTGGTGCCTATGCATACCTGCGGACGACATTTGCGCTCCGCCACGATGGTGCCGATCACCTCTTCACTCTTGCCGCCCATGTAGCCGTGGGCAGTGTCGAGGTGCCTCACCCCTAGGTCCAAGGCCTTGCGCAGCAGGTCAGGGCTGTCGGAGTTCATCACCCCGAAGCTGACGATGGGCAGACGCAGGCCTGTTTTGCCCAGCTGGCGGTAGATCACTTTTGGTTCCCCACCTTGTTTGCTCCCCACCCATCGCAGCAACGGCCATCCTGCCCCGACGGCAAGCCCTCCCAGGACCGTGGTAGCCATGAATTCGCGCCTACTCAAATCTCCGTTCATGTCGACCTCCTCCTTGCCGCGCAAGCTGCTCAGAGCCCACCTTGTAGGGCAACAAAAAACGTCCGCATGGGCATCAGATTGCTCTCCATGGGTGCATAATTGTACTGGAGCAGGTTGTTCACGCCTGCACGCACCGTGATTGTTCCCAATTCTACCCCGAAGCGCAGATCCAGGAATTTCATTGGCACCCGGTCGTTGATCGGGTACACTTTCACCCGGTCGATCTTGCTCGCGTATCGGTAGTTGACCTCCGCTTGTGAGATCCCCACGCGAAGGTCAGCCTTGATGGTAGCGAGAACGTGGGGCCGATAGGTGAGCGGTTCATCCCATTTGAGGTCGCGGTGGTCCATGGCGGTGGTACTGAGGTGCAGCCCGGCGCCCCATGCGCGCCCCAAGAAGCGGAACGGCACGCTCGCATTGCTCGTGACCTCCACGCCTCGCACCCGCGCTCGCGTCACGTTGCGGAACTTGATCTGACCGCGGATTAGGTCCAGGTGCGCCTCGATCATGTCCCAGTATTCATTGTCAAAAAGCGAGACATCAAGGTTCCAGTCCTGAGTCAGATAATGGCGGAACCCCACATCGTAGGCCCAGGAGCGCTCCGCACGGATGCCTGGATTGGCCTTGATCTTGAAGTTCATCACCGTCAGTTCAAGGTAGCGCTCGACGATGGTGGCGGCGCGAAACCCGCTTCCCACCGAGGCGCGCAGGCTGGTCGTGGCCCACGGCTGCCAATTGAGCCCCAGGCGCGGGCTGAACAGATCCTCTTTGATGCCGCCGATGATCTGGTAGCGGTCGTAACGCAGGCCCCCGGTCAGCCGTAGGTTGTCGCGCACGCGCCATTCATCCTGCACGTAGGGGCCGATGAAAAAACCCCTGTGGCTGCCGAAATACTTGGTGCTGCCGGCGTCGTGCTGATACTGCACCCCCCCGGTGATAGTGTGCCGGCTGTGGGGTAGCCAGTCCCCTTGTAGTTCCAGCCCCTGTCCCCATGCCGGATTGAAATTGGCCTCCGGACCGAACTGATTTCCCATGAGGGTGCGGACGAAGGAGCCCCGCACGTGGACCGCCACTTTTGCTGACAAGGGGACAACCACCTTCGAATAGCAAGCCAGCTGGTTGGTCGCCGCCCGGTTGCCCAAGTTCGCTTCGTCCACCTCGTAGGGGTCGTTCTGTCCCTTCCATTGCACGAAGAAGCCGCGCTTGATGTGGCTGTAAGCAGCATAGACTGTCCAGCGCACGCTGTTGCGGAAGCGGTAGTCAGCCCGGGCGGTGAGGTTGTATTTCCGAAAATCGCCGAGCTGCATGTAGCCGGTGGACATAAAGCGACCTACCGACAGCCGCAGACCAAGGGGGCCAAAGTTCCGGCTATAGCTCAGGTCCTCGCGTGTGTAATGCAAGCGGTCCGGGTCAGTCCAGCGCCATTCATCATAGTACGGCCGATCGTATTTGCCGGCGGTCCACGAGAAGAGCAGCTGTCCTTGCGGCGATGGTTGCCTGGTGATGACATTAACCACTCCGCCCAAGGCCGACGCGCCCCAGAGCGTGGAGCCTGCCCCTTTGAGCACCTCAATCTGCTCGATGTCGAGCGGGGGCAGCATATCCCAATTGAACTGACCAGTATCGCTCGCGTACACAGGCACACCATCCAGCAGCAGCAGCACCTTGTTGCCCGCGCCGAAGGTGTAGCCGGTGGAGCCGCGGATATTGATCTGCTCGCCGATGAAATTGACCCCTGGCGCCGTCTCCAGAGCTTCAATGAGGTTGGTGGCGCTCCGGCGCTGGATGTCACGCGCGCTCACCACGGAGATGGACACTGCCGCCTGGTCCAGTCGCTGCTGCGCTTTCCCGGCCACAACAACAATGGGGTCAAATTCGATCGGCGCCGGCTGCAGGGTGAAGGTGAGGCGCGTGTCCTGAGCCTCGCTCACTTGCACCCCATCCTTGGTGACCGAGCGATAGCCGATCATCGAGGCCCGCACGCTGTAGATGCCAGGGGGCAAATTGGCAATGACAAAGCGTCCATCCCGGTCGGCGCTGGCGCCGCGCGTGGTACCCAGGATCTGCACATTGGCTGCTGGCAATGGCTTCCCCGTCTGGCCGTCCACGACGGTGCCCACCACGCCCCCCACGCCAGCCCAGCTCCCCCAGGCTGCTCCCAGCACGGCGGCAAGCGTCAAAAGCCCACGCCAGCTCCTTCGCGTATCCACCTCGAGCCTCGCTTACGGCTTTGCTCTCGCCCAGTCCACGTAAATGTCCACCCCCGTCTTTATCTCGCCCGCCTTGATGCTGAGCGTGCCCGGCTGCCCTGGCGCGCTCGGGTCTTCATAGATGCCCAGCACGCGAAAATCAGTGAGATTCGCCCGCTCCGGTAGCCAAAACACCGCCCCATACGCCCCCGTCCCGTGGCGCACCGGCAGCACGTAGTGATAGGCATTCTTCTCTGGGTCAAACTTTTCCGACTCCACACCCACGGAAAAGTCGATGGACTTGAGCAAGGTGAGGAACTCCACATGCGCCTCAGGCTTGCGCACATAGGCGGCCACCGCCGTTGCCAGCGTATTCACCGGAAACGGGCCGTTGAAATAGATGGTCCCCTCGATGCTGGCGTCACGGTCCACTCGACTCCAGTTGGCGCGTAGGTCAATCTCAAACACCGGCTGCTCCGGCGTAATGTCAAAGCCAAGGGGGAAAAGGTTATTGGTGGCGTCCAGAGGCAGGGCCAGGATGTCCGCCAGGTTCGACTTGGTCTCGGTGTTGTACCACCACAGACTGATGGCCTCGTAATGGCCATAAGGTAGAGCCATCTCCGCATACACGGTATCGCGCTCCACATCCCACTTGAACGGGAGGCTATTTGGGCTATGGTAGAGCTCGTTGATGGCGCGCGGGGGAAACTTGGG
>JBBIKH010000080.1:10671-13634 GCA_037445575.1 bacterium | reverse complement strand
CCTCCGCATAGCGCTGGCGGGCTTTGAGCGGTGAAAAGGCGGACAAGCTCATGTTGACCCCAGTCAGTGTGGCCCCTTCGCTCACCACGATGCTATCTGCTATCCCGTCCCCATTGGGATCAAAGACCGCCATGAGGTCAACGGCCGGGTTGGGCTCGAAATCGCCGCTGTGATCGACATCCTTGAGCGCCACCGGATAGTAGGTCCCTGCAGGGACATATTGGACCGTGTAGCTGCCAGAGGAGGTGGCGACCACAGCCATGGCCTCGGGGCCGCCGGAGAATAGGTCGCTAAAGAGCGCCACCACCGTGGCTGACGGGTCACCGCCTGGGTTCAGCACCGTGCCGCTGACGGTGCCGGCGGGCAGGCTGGTGCCTGTGGTGAAGGTGACAACCACCGGCATTGCCAATACCGCTCCGGCTGCGCTCCGGGCCCCCAGAATAGCAAGGGTGTAGCGTGTTTCCGGGCGAAGGGGTAGGTTGTGTACCCGTACTGTCTGCAGATCGGGAGCGATCGTTACAGAGTCCGGGTCCTCGGTCTCGGGTGTGAGGCGAAAGCCAACGAAAGACTCCGGTGGCCATGGATATCGCGCAGAAGTGTCTAGCGGCGCATTAAAGGTGATGAGAACAGTGACTGCCGGACTGACATGGGTGGCTCCGTGGTTCGGCAATGTGGAGACGACGGCGAACTGGGCGCGTGCCGGACCAGCGGCCAGCCAGGCGAAAGCCAGCAGAGCGGCGAAGACGCCGCGGCGGTCATGCGTAGCAGGCGTTGACATGGGACCCTCCGCGATTTAGTTCGTCGCAGAGAAGCGACTTTACTGGAAACAGTGACGCAAGACGGATGGGTCCTCCTTTCCCACCGTGTTTCTGTGTGCCGTTCGCAGCTATCCCCCTTGTTGCCACTGTCAGCCACTACGGGCCGGGTTGTCGCCGGCCAATCAGGAATGAGCCGGAAACGGTGATACGCCGCGCTGGAGAGAGAAGGCGGGTGGCGCAGCGTATTGCGGTTCAAGCCATGGACCTCCGAGACATGCCTTATTCTGTTGCGTGCTGAGCGCTCGTAGCCTGATGGCGCTGGGTGCTACTGATAGGCGCCCGGGCGATCCTCCGGACCTTAGCGCAAACCTTCGCTCGCCTGAACCGCGATCTTCCCCCGGCTTGGGGAGGAAACCTGCGGAACGGGGGATTTTGGCCCGCCTGTGGCGCTCGGGCGGAATCTACGAAAGGTCTGCTTCAAAAGCAAGCAAAATGAGAACTGTTTTTGGAACAAGGAGCAAACGTTCCCCCTCCCCCAGCGTTGCCAGGCCCTCTTTGCGAGCTTTGGCGTCGGTTCTTGGCAGGTGCCGCCCCGCTGATCCCGGGGTTCGAGGCTTCAGCGTGGGTGTTTTCCGATGCCGTGCTGCTGGCTCCTGTTGTCATCTCCGCCGTGGCATGGAATCCCATGGTTCGCGATGTCAAGCCCGCCTCGCGGGATTGGATCCCAAGGGTGCCGTTGTGGACCTCGCGCTCCGCCGTGGGATACAATCCCACGGCTTGAGGTGTCAAGCCCGCCCCGCGGGCTTTGCGCCGGCGGCGTCGGCTTTGAGCCGACGCCGCCTCGCGGCTCCTGCCTGCGGCGCCGGGTGCTTTTTGGGTGCGCCTTCCGTCGCACTCCGCCGTGGGATGGAATCCCACGGCTTGCGCTGTCATGCCCGCCTCGCGGGCTTCCTGCCGGCGGCGTCGGCTTTGAGCCGAGGCCGCATCCAGCCGATGTAGCCGACGCCGCATCCCAGGCCTTCAGTTCTTCGGGTCCAACCCCACGTACTCAAACCAGTCAAAGTCGGCAGGGACGGTGCAGCGCTGACCATTGCCCGTCGCGTACAAGCCGAAGTAGACGCCTGTAAAACACATGCCATCCTTGAATCCGATTCTTTCCACGGAGAGATCGCGGGTTGGGGCCTCCGCCAAAACCACTCTTTCTTTTTGCGAAGAGATGAACGCGAACTGATAGGAAAGCGGCGAGGCCATGACCTCGAAGGTGACCGGCCCCGGGGGGATGTCGATGGAAGCGAGCGGGGCGACGATGTCTCCGTCGAGCACACGGCGGAAGACCACCTGCCGGCTTCCCACCTTCCCGGTCACAAAGATCTCGTAGTGGTACTTATCATTCTGTCGGACGACGAGTCCGGCCTCTTCATGTTCCGCGTGAGGCTCGAACTCCAGCCGGGCCGCCACGCGACACGAGAGGTCAGTCTGGCGCATGCCGATGAAGGTTGGCGAGGCCCGGTCCGTAAGACGAGCTGCTGCACCCCACAACCGCATAAACCCGGGGCGCGCCTGCAATGAGTAATTTGCTGAATCGGGATTGCGGATGAAATTCCAACGGTGGTCAAGGTCTAGCTGATCGAATTGCACGCGCGACGGCAGAGGTGGCCATGCATGCGGACGCAGGCGGGGAGCAGCAAACACGGTGTCGAGCCTGCCGCTGCTCCCCACCGTGGGCCACCCCTCTTCGTCGAAAGTAATGCGCGCCAAAAACGTCTCGCGGCCAATGTGATGGTAACGGCCGCCTTGGGGCCGAATGCCCAGGCAGACGAGCCACCATCCATCAGGCGTCTCCACCAAGTCAGCGTGCCCAGTGGCCTGAACGGGGTGGTCGGGCAAGTCCCGATGGGTGAGGATCGGGTTCCGCGGATGGGGCGCAAAAGGCCCCCAGGGGGAGTCGCTCCTGGCCATCGTCACACAGTGATCGTAACTGGTTCCCCCTTCGGAGATCATGAGATAATATCTCCCGTGAATACGGTACAGATGCGGTCCCTCTGGCCAGATGCCTCCTGTCCCTGCCCAAACATTGCGCGGCTCACCCTCCAGCATGCCTCCCTCCGGGTCCAGTGTTCGCTGGAGGATGAACCCGTGTCGACCCCCTTCTTGACGTGAATAGTAGACCGTCCCGGCCTCATCGAAAAAGAGCGAGGGGTCGCT
>JBBIKH010000080.1:0-10661 GCA_037445575.1 bacterium | reverse complement strand
ATTCCCTCCTTGTCCAACCAAATAGGATCGGACCAGGAGCCGGCCGCGTCCTTGGCCGTCACGTAAAAGTTCCCACCGCAGTCTACGCACGTGGTTATCAGGTAGAAGGTACCCCGATGGTAGCGGATAGTTGGGGCATAGATCCCTCCTGAGGCGCGAATGCCATCGAGGTTGAGCTGGCTTTTGCGCGTGAGCACATGGCCAATAAGTCGCCAATGCACTAAGTCCTTGCTGTGATACACAGGCACGCCGGGGAAGTACTCGAACGTGCTGTGAACCAGATAGTAATCATCCCCCGCGCGGCAGATACTTGGGTCGGCGTGGAATCCCGGGAGGATGGGATTGCGGGCCATGGGAACCTGGCGCTCACAAGAGACAGACCATGCTATCAGGCAACAGCAAAGCAGAGACACACTTGTTCGCATAGGCGCCTCCACAATGAAAGGCCTCGTCACAATGCCCTTGGGCGGGGATGGATCGGTCGGTTGCTTTCGTGTTGAGAGGTTTGTCGGGGAGCACACAGGCGAATGCCCTTCTCAGGAGGTAGTCAGTAGGATGGACCGGTAGCATCGCACGGCTTGGCCAAATAGCCATTGATTGCAGACTCCGATCAGCCTGCGCCCTTTGCCACAAGGACAGCGCGCCATCAGCCGCTTAAGTTCCAAACCGTGAGCGCGTTCTCGGGAGTACGGAAAGGCACCGCGGGGCCCCGGACGGTTCCCTGCTACAGTATGAGGGATGGCTCCATCCCTCGCCGTGCGCTAAACTGAGCTCCGCAAGAACCTGATCCCTCTGCTTGGCCGGCGGAACTCCCTTGTGCTCCCCCTGCTCCCAGGGCGCCCCCTTGTGCCCTACCGTTGCCTCCAGAGTGCGAGGGGGCAAAACCCCGGAACGCCTCAGGTGCGCAGTGGTTTGGTTGACTCTCGGATGATGAAATCGGTCTCGAGCACCACCTTCTCCGGGGGCAAGGCGGTTGGCGACTCAATGTTGCGAATGAGGATCTCGGCTGCTTTCCTGCCTATTTCGTACTGGGGTGCGCGAATCGTCGTCAACGGCACCGGGTAAAGCCGGGCGTAGTAGATGTCATCGTTGCCCACGATGGAGATGTCATCCGGCACGCGGATGTTCAGCTCCCGCAAGGCAGTCAACACCGCCAGGGCCTGCTGGTCGTTGAAGCAGACGACAGCAGTGGGATAGTCCTCCCTGTTGCGACTCCTGAAGTACTGCAAGGCGTTGCCGTAGCTCTCTTCATGCCGGGAACCGATGGAGACAATCATGTCCTCGCGGAAGACCAAAGGGCTTTCGCTGAAGGCTTGCCGAAAACCATCGATGCGCTCATGTGTGTGCGAAGACTGCGGCGGGCCGGCAAAGTGGACGATCTTGGTGTGGCCGATTTCGATCAAGTACTTGACTGCCTTCTTTATGGCCTTGATGTTGTCAATGGCCACCACATTCGCCTGGATCCCCTTGACATCTTCAAGGAGCACGAAGGGGTAGTTAAGCATCTTCAGCTTGAAGAGATGCTCGATTTCGGCGGTGCCTTCCACGAGGGGGGCGATGATCGCGCCCTTAATGTCCTTGGCCGAGAAGAGGTGGGTGTACTTCCTTTCGCACTCGTGGTCGTTCTCCGAGCTGGTCACGACTACTGAATAGCCCTTGCTGTTGGCATACTCCCTGGCCCCCAGGGCTATGGTAGTGTAGAAGGGGTAGCTGAGATCCTTGATGATGATGCCGATGCTCTTGTCAAGCTCGCCATTCTTCAGATTCCTGGCTACGCCGCGGGGCCGAAAGTTCAGTTCCTTCATCACATTCAGGACGTGTTCGCGAGTCTCCGCCCGCACCGTGTTCCGTCCGTTGATAACCGCAGAAACAGTACCTTTGGACACACCCGCCCGCCTGGCAACGTCCTCAATCGTCACTCGCTGCATCGATCTCTCCAAGTGGTCGCTATGTTGAAACGTTCCAATTTTCATGCGTAAATATAGCCTTTTTCGAGACCAAAATCAACGGGAATCTCCGCCGCAGGCGAGTGGACCGGCAGATTAGGGAAGGGGCGAAAACCAGCAGTAACCTGGGCCTAGTACAAGCACGACAATCCCACCCGGTGACGATTTTTCTCTTGACATTGTACGACAATTTGGTTATCTTTGAACCGATTCAACAGGTTCTGAACTTGCCGCCAGCGAACTTGGAGGCTCGCTCCGTGCCCTGCAAGAAGTGGACGCGTCGCAAAGTCCCGTTTCTTCTCTTCCTTCTTTCAATCTGCAATTGCCGACCACAGCGTTCCGGTTCTGGGAGGCATGATCCCGCCTCCGCCTCGCCTGGCGCCTACCTGAGCGGTAACTATCCCAATCTCTTTGCTGAGCTCTTGGGGAAAAGCGAGCAAGAGGTGGAAAACAAAATCCAGGCCGCTTTTCACCAGCTTTTCTATGGCGACGACGAAACCGAGCGGGTGTACTACCCTGTGGAACCGGATATGGCGTACATCCTCGACGTGTTGCATGACGACGTGCGCACCGAAGGGATGTCCTATGGGATGATGATCTGTGTGCAACTCGATAGGAAGAGCGAATTTGACCGCCTGTGGAAGTGGGCCAAGACGCACATGCAACACAGCCACGGCCAACGGCGCGGCTACTTTGCCTGGCACTGCCGGCCCACCGGTGCAATGATCGACTCCAACGCGGCGTCGGACGGTGAGGAATGGTTCGTCATGGCCCTCTTCTTCGCAGCGGCCAGATGGGGGAACGGAGAGGGTATCTACCGCTATGGCGACGAGGCCCAGCTCATACTCGATGCAATGCTCAGCAAGGTAGACTCCTCTGACAGGACCGATGTGGTCACCAATATGTTCAACCGGAAGGAGAAGCAGGTGGTATTCGTGCCGGTGGGGAACGCGGACGATTTTACCAATCCGTCCTATCACCTGCCGCACTTCTATGAGCTGTGGGGTCGCTGGGCACGCCGCGACAGGGAGTTCTGGTGCGAAGCTGCGGACACAAGCCGCCAGTTTTGGAAGCGTGCTGCCCACCCCAGGACCGGTTTGTGCCCTGATTTTGCGCTGTTCGATGGCACGCCCTACGACCCCCCTTGGGACGAAGGGCATACTGACTTCCGTTACGATGCCTGGCGTGTGGCGATGAATGTGGCCGTCGATCACGTCTGGTTTGGCAAAGACGAGTGGGCCATCGCTCAGTCCAATAGGTTGCTGAGCTTCTTTTGTTCCGAGGGGGTGCGCAAGTACGGCAACATATACACGCTGGGTGGCAAACGGCTTTCCGATGAGCACAGTGCAGGCCTGGTAGCGATGAATGCCGTGGCTGCGTTGGCGTCAACGCTGCCCTGTCGTACGGCATTCGTGCAGGAACTGTGGGATTTGCGTATCCCGCGCGGGAAGGGGAGGTACTACGACGGAATGCTCTACATGCTGGCCTTACTGCAGGTGAGCGGCAGGTTCCGGGTGTACGACCTCGTCAGGAGGCCGCTGGAAGCCTGCCCAGGCGAATAAACCTGTGTCAGCTGCTCGTATTGGCAGTGGGCATATTCGCCGGAGGGAGCGGTCATGCGTCTTGAAAACTTATGTGTGAGTAGGCCTGGCGTCGTGCGCAAAGCGGCGCTGGGCGACTACACGGCGGTGAAGTTGACGAAGTGCCTTGTTGTCAGCCAACTTCTCCTCGCCGGGCCCGGCGCGGGTTCCTCGTATGTAACGACCTATGCGGGGAAAGGGCACTTCCCCCTTGTGGAGAAGGGTAGATCGGTTCTCCTGTGCGCTACTTCGCGTGATTATCCTGGCGTGATAAGAGTGCTACGACACCTCCAGGCCGACATCGAACGGGTGACTGGCTACCGACCTGCGGTGCTCCTGGATACAATCCCCGAGGCGCCGGCGATAGTGGTCGTGGGCACGCTGGGCAGGCACCCCCTCATCGACAGGCTGGCAAAAAGTGGGAAGTTGCACGCCGCCTCCATCATGGGGCGATGGGAGGCCTTTGCCATCCAGGCGATTGAGGAGCCGTTACCCGGCGTGCGTCAGGCTCTGGTCATTGCCGGCAGCGACAAGCGCGGAACCATCTTCGGCATGTTCGACCTCTCGCAGCAGATAGGCGTTTCGCCTTGGTACTGGTGGGCGGACGTGCCGCCGAAGAGGAAAGAGGCGCTCTACATTCTACCCGGAGCTCACGTGGAACTGGGCCCCAAGGTCAAGTATCGCGGGATTTTCATTAACGACGAAGCCCCGGCCTTGTCCGGATGGGCATACGAGACGTTCGGGGGCTTTAACCACCACTTTTATGAGAAGGTCTTTGAGCTCATTCTCCGCCTCAAAGGAAACTTCCTATGGCCGGCAATGTGGGGCCGGGCTTTCTACGATGATGACCCCGAGAATCCGCGCTTGGCCGATGAATACGGAGTTGTGATCAGCACATCGCACCATGAGCCGATGATGCGGGCCCACGACGAGTGGCGCCGGTACGGTTCCGGTCCCTGGAACTATGCCCTGAACCAGGCCAAGCTCCAGGAATTCTGGCGGGAGGGGATACGGCGGATGGGCTCCTACGAAAGTATCGTTACCATTGGCATGCGGGGTGACGGCGATGAGCCCATGAGCGAGGAAACGAACATTGCCCTCCTCGAACGCATTGTCCAGGATCAACGGCGCATACTTGAAGAAGTCACAGGCAAGAAGGCCACTGACATCCCACAAGTGTGGGCTCTGTACAAAGAGGTGCAGGATTACTATGATCGGGGCATGCGAGTGCCCGATGATGTGACGCTGCTGTTGTGCGATGACAACTGGGGCAACATCCGGCGCCTTCCGAAGCCTGACGCGCCACCGCGCGCCGGCGGCTATGGCATCTACTACCACTACGACTATGTAGGCGGCCCGAGGAACTACAAGTGGCTGAACACCAACCAGATCGCGCGGGTGTGGGAACAGATGCATCTCGCCTACGAGCACGGCGCCCGGCAGATTTGGATTGTGAACGTAGGCGACATCAAGCCGATGGAGTTTCCCATCGATTTCTTTTTGGACTACGCCTGGGACCCAGAGCGGATCGGTGCAGAGGACCTGCCTGCGTACGTGCGGAGCTGGGCAGAGGAGCAGTTCGGCAGTGAGCATGCCGCAGAGATCGCGACCTTTCTTACCAAGTACACGACCTACAATTCCCGCCGGAAGCCTGAGCTCCTTGCGCCCACGACCTACAGTCTAATGAACTACCGAGAGGCGGAGCGAGTGGTGGCCGACTACACCGGCCTGGAGCAGAGGGCGCGCAGGCTCTTCAACACATTGCCCACAGAGTATCGCGACGCCTTCTATCAGCTCGTGCTCCACCCCATCGAGGCCTGCGCCAATTTGAACCGACTCTATGTGACCGTGGGAAAGAATCACCTTTATGCCCGGCAGGGGAGGGCGAGCACAAATGCTTTGGCCAAAGCGCGAGAGCTCTTCCAACGCGATGCCGAGATCACCCATTACTACAACAAGGTGCTGGCCGACGGCAAATGGAACCACATGATGGACCAGACGCACATCGGCTACACCTCCTGGCAACAGCCGGAAACGAACATCATGCCCGAGGTAAAGGAGATCCCCCTGCGGGAGGCCGCCGACATGGGGGTTGCCATCGAAGGCTCCGAGAGCTGGTGGCCCGGAGGCGAGGGCGAGGCAGTGCTCCCGGAGTTCGATCCATTTCACAGGCAGAGCTACTACATCGAGGTCTTCAACCGTGGCAAGCAGCCATTTCACTTCTCGGCTCGTCCGGCCTATCGCTGGCTTCGCGTCTCACCGGAGAAAGGGACTGTCGTAGATGAGCAGCGTCTGTGGGTAACCGTGGACTGGCGCAAGGCACCTACGGGCAGACACCGCGTGCCCATCACGATCTCCGGTCCCAGCGGGAACGTGGTGGTCATTGCCCCTGTGTTCCATCCACATGCACCCCGTCCGGAAACGGTGCAAGGCTTTGTGGAGAGCAACGGCTACATCGCCATCGAAGCTGAACACTACACCACGGCCGTGACGCGGGACGGAGTGGGGTGGCAGCGCATTCCAGACTTGGGAAGGACCTTTTCGGCAATGACGCCCTTCCCGGTAACGGCGCCGCGGCAGGTCCCAGGGGGTTCAAGTCCGCATTTGGCATACGCTGTGTACCTGTTCACAGCCGGGGAAGCGAAGGTCAAAGCCTATCTGTCGCCTACGCTGGACTACTACGGTGAGGGGCAACAGTGCTACGGTGTCTCGTTCGATGATCAGCCCGTCCAGATCGTCAACATCCATGAGGGCCGGACGTTTCAGGATTGGGAAGAGTCGGTGAGAAACAACGTCACCGTCACAGTCTCCAGGCACACTATCGACCAGCCGGGGCAACACGTGCTCAAGCTGTGGGTGGTGGACCCAGGGGTGGTTGTGCAGAGGCTCGTGGTGGAAACGGGCAAGGTCAGGCCGAGCTACCTTGGTCCTCCGGAGAGCTACTACGGCTCTGGGTCGGCCAGGTAGATCCAGGGTTGTACCCGCGGCAGCGAGGATTACCCGCAGCGGTGACGTATCGGTGCGGTGCCACCGCCCTCGCAAGGGCCGAGCACGGGAGCGAGCGGGTGCACATGGTAGGCGAAAGGAACGCGCGGTGACAGAAGAACAATGGGAAAAGCTTCGCAAGGTGGTGAGCGGCGAACTGCTCAGTCCGCTGCCGGTGGGGTTCATCGTTGATAGCCCATGGCTTCCCAACTGGTACGGAATCCGGATGCTCGACTACTTTTCTAACGATGAACTTTGGCTCGCGGCCAACCTCAAGGTGGTGAGCGACTTTCCCGACGTGATCTTCCTTCCGGGGTTTTGGGCCGAATTCGGGATGTGCACCGAACCTTCGGCTTTTGGCGTGCGCTGCTCCTTTCCTGCTAACGACTTTCCTCAGGCGCACAAGCTGCCCATGTCCCTTGACGAGCTAAACGAATTGCCGCTGCCCAATGTAGCTACGGACGGGCTGCTACCGTTTGTACTGAACCGACTCCGTTTGGCTGAAGAGAAACTTCACCGTTGTGGACATCAGGTTTATTTTGCCGTCGCGCGGGGCCCCCTCAACATTGCTGCCCACCTCATGGGAACGACTGAACTCTTGACTGCAATGATGCTCGAACCAGACAAGGTGGAACGACTGCTGCACAAAATCACTACCTTTCTGAAGCAGTGGTTGCACCTGCAGCGCGAGAGCTTTGCCACTATCGATGGGCTCTTTCTCCTCGATGACATCGTGGGCTTTGTCGGTGAGGAAGAGTTCCGTCGCTTCGCTCTGCCCTTTCTCAAAGAGCTTTACGCAGAAGAGGTAATGGTCAAGTTCTTTCACAATGACGCTCCCTGCAAAGTGTCGGCCTTTTACCTTGTAGAAATGGGTGTGAACCTTTTCAACATGGGATTTGATCTGACGCTATCCGAGCTCCAGCACCTGACCCAACACAAAGTTACTCTCCTAGGGAATATTCCACCCAGAGACGTGCTGGCAAGCGGTACACCAGAGCAGGTGGAGGCTGCTACACTAAGCCTACTTGATGCCCTACACGACAGAACGCGCGTGATCGTTTCCTGTGGCGGAGGGATGCCTCCAGGGGTAAAAACGGAGAATATTCTCGCGATGGTACGGGCGGTGGAGCGAGCTTCGTAAGCGCTTTCGGATAAGGACGAGAAGTAGGGCAACTGTGAGGTAGACGAGGTGCGGCGTGCGACAGAACGAGGAACCACCTGGTAGCGGATGCAGAAGGGGGATGTCCAAGTTTGCGCGCAAAAAATTCGGCGTCGC
This sequence comes from bacterium, assembly GCA_037445575.1. Classification (GTDB taxonomy): domain Bacteria; phylum Zhuqueibacterota; class Zhuqueibacteria; order JANLFK01; family Oleimicrobiaceae; genus Oleimicrobium. Next base: position 2,874 of record JBBIKH010000080.1, on the reverse strand, counting down.
GAATTTTTTCTCTTGACTTTTTGAATCATTCTCCTTATGTTTTAACCGGTTCAACCTGACGCAGGGATTTCCTCTGTTCCTGGCAGGGATAAGGTGTGTGCACCTTGCGAAAGTGCGGTGCTTCGGTCATCCTGACGCAGACTACGGAAGCAAGAGATGGCAAAGGAAAGCACTCCTACCCTGACTGCAAGAGCAACCCCCAGCCGTATGCCCTACCAAGATCCTACCCTGTCCGCCGAAGAGCGCGTAAGAGATCTCTTGGGGCGGATGACCTTAGAGGAAAAGGTCGCGCAGATGCTTTGCATCTGGAGCAGGAGGGCAACCTACGTCTTTGATGAGTCGGGGAAGCTGAGTCTGGAGAAGTTGCGTAGGCACTTGTCCAATGGCATTGGGCAGATTGCGAGGTTGAGCGACGTAGGTGGGGGGCTGGCACCGCGTGACATGATGGAGCTCGCCAACGCCATCCAGAAGTTCTTGGTGGAGGAGACCCGCTTGGGCATTCCGGCGATATTTCATGAGGAATGCCTGCACGGCCTGGTGGCACCGCAGGCCACCAGCTACCCTCAGGCCATTGCCCTTGCCTCAACGTTCGATCCCGCCCTGGTTGAGCAGGTGTTCGCGGCCGTGGCCGAAGACACACGGGCACGCGGTGCACACCAGGTGTTGGGCCCGGTGGTGGACGTGGCGCGCGATGCGCGTTGGGGCCGGGTGGAGGAGACATTCGGGGAAGACCCCTATCTGGCGGCGCAAATGGGGTTGGCGGTCGTGCGGGGACTGCAAGGCGACGGCTCCTTCAAGGACGAGCGCCACGTGCTCGCGACCCTCAAGCACTTTGCCGCGCACGGCCAACCGGAGTCAGGTATCAACTGCGCCCCAGCAGTCGTCTCCGAAAGGTTGCTGCGCGATGTCTTCCTCTATCCCTTCAGAGAGGTGGTGAAAAAAGCGAGAGTGGCCAGCGTGATGGCTTCCTACAATGAGATCGATGGTGTACCTTCGCATGCCAACCGCTGGTTGCTGCGTGATGTGCTGCGTGGGGAGTGGCAGTTTCAGGGGTACGTGGTGTCCGACTACTATGCCATCACGGAGTTGCACCGACGCGATGACGCGCTCAGCCATTGGGTTGCCGCGGACAAGAAGGAGGCGGCGCTCCTGGCGGCCACGGCAGGCGTCAACATAGAACTCCCGGACATTGACTGCTATCCGCACCTCGTTGATCTGGTCAAGGAAGGACGGCTCAAAGAGAGCGTCATTGACCAGCTGGTTGGGGAGATGCTCCGCTACAAATTTATGCTGGGCCTGTTTGAGAACCCCTTCGTGGCCGTGGACGTGGAGAGGGTAGAGCGCAAGTTGGAGCGCGACCGGGAGCTCGCGCTGCAGGCGGCGCGGGAAGCAATTGTCCTTCTCAAGAACGAAGGCAACTTTCTCCCGTTACGGCTCAAGCCAGGCAGCACGATAGCGGTGATTGGACCTAACGCTGATCGTGTCCTCCTCGGGGGCTATAGCGGTCAGCCGAAGTACTACGTCTCCGTTTTGCAGGGTATCCAGGAAAGGGCAGGCTCTACCTACCGGGTCAAGTACAGCGAGGGGTGCAAGATCACGGTGGGCGGCTCCTGGCAGACGGACGAGGTCAGGCTCCCGGACCCTGAGGAGGACCGGCACGCGATGCGCAGAGCATTGCAAGTTGCCAAGAACGCGGACGTCATTGTCCTTGCCCTCGGCGGGAACGAGCAGACGGCGCGCGAGGCCTGGAACAAAAGGCACCTTGGCGACCGACCAAGTCTGGAGCTGGTCGGCAGGCAAAACGAATTGGTGGAAAGGCTGCTCCGAACGGGGAAGCCTGTGGTGGTGATCCTCTTCAATGGGCGCCCAAAGTCCATCAACTTTATCGGTCAGCACGTTCCGGCAATTCTTGAGTGCTGGTATCTGGGCCAGGAGACCGGTCGGGCCGTGGCTGAGGTTCTCTTTGGGGACTATAACCCCGGGGGCAAGCTGCCCATTTCCTTCCCACGCTCTGCCGGACACATTCCGTGTTTCTACAATTACAAGCCCTCCGCCCGACGTGGGTACCTCTTCGACGATGTGACACCCCTCTTTCCCTTCGGCTTCGGGTTGAGTTACACCAGCTTCAAGTTCCACAATTTGCGTCTGGCAAAGGACAGCATCCGGGTGAACGAGTCCACGACTGTGTTGGTCGACGTCACCAACACCGGGAGCCGTGAAGGTGATGAAGTAGTGCAGATGTACGTTCGGGATGTGGTGAGCTCGGTGACCCGCCCGGTGAAGGAGTTGCGGGGTTTCCGCAGAGTGCATTTGCTACCAGGTGTAACCACGACCGTGGAGTTTCCCATCGGCTTTGAGGATTTGGCCTTCACGGACCTGCACATGCGCTACACAGTGGAACCTGGCGACTTTGAGATCATGGTCGGCAACTCCTCGAGGGATGAAGACCTTCTGAAGATTGTTTTGCATGTCGTGTAAGGACAGGTCAGGCACGGGAGCAGCAACTTAGCAACAGAGGGAGACAGAACGAGTGCGGGAGTCGACGGTGCGACCAGCAAAACTCTCCATAGGCGAGAAGATCGGCTACAGCCTGGGGGACACAGCTTCAAATCTGTTTTTTCAGAGCTTCATGCTGTTTCTGATGTACTTTTACACCGACGTGGTAGGTCTTCCCGCTGCGGCGATAGGCACCATGTTCCTGGTAACCCGCATCTGGGATGCTATCAACGATCCGCTTATGGGGATGATCGCTGACCGGACGAAGAGCCGCTGGGGCAAGTTCCGTCCGTACCTCCTTTGGTTCGCCGTGCCATTTGGCATCATGGGTGTGCTTACGTTCACGGTGCCGGGCTTAGACACGCAGGGACGGCTCAT